>NZ_CP013437.1:300000-600000 GCF_001718795.1 Burkholderia latens
TGATCGGCATGTCCGATTTGGTTGCGAACTCGACCAGTTCGCGCTTGCGGCCGTCCGGCATCTGGAACCCGAGCGGGTTCTGGAAGTTCGGCATCACCATGCACGCGGCGATCGGCTGCGACTTCGCAATTGCCGCAAGCGCCGCGATGTCGATTCCGTATTCCGGATGCGTGGCCACTTCGATCGCCTTCATCCCCATCCGCTCGATCGCGTGCAGCATCGCATAGAACGTCGGCGATTCCACCGCGATCGTGTCGCCCGGTTTCGCGACCGCCTGCAGGCACAGGTTGATCGCCTCGGTCGCGCCGACCGTCACGACGATCTCGTTCGGATCCACCGACATCCCGTTCTCCAGATAGCGTCGTGCGATCTGGCGGATCAGGCGCGGATGCCCAGGCGGAAGTCCGTCCGTCAGCCCCCGCAGCGACTGGTCGCGGCCGGCAGCGTACGCGTATCGATTCAGCTTCTCGAACGGGAACAGGCTCGGGTCCGGATACGGCGAGCCAAGCGGCACCGCGTCGTCAGCGGCGATCGAGCGCAGCGTCGACAGCACCAGCCGGCTCATGTCCACGGAAGACGAGATCGCGATCGGTTTCGACGGCCGCAGTTCACGCACCAGCGCGTGGCCGTCGTCGTTGCGCAGGTTCACGAAGTAACCCGATTGCGGACGGCTCTCCAGCAGCCCGCGGCTTTCGAGCAGCAGGTATGCGTGCAGCACGGTCGTGATGCTGAGCCGGTGCTGCTGGCTTGCCTGACGTACCGACGGAATCCGGTCGCCATGTCGATACACGCGCTGCCGGATCAGGCGCTCGATGTCGTCCGCGAGTTTTTCGTAGAGCTTCATCGCGTACGCCCCGCCGGCGTCCGCATGCGCGCCGCCGCTCCGTGCGCGTTCGACGCGCGCGTGGTCTGCCCGTCGGCCGGGCTGTCGTGACGCCCGATTGCGCTGTCTGATGTCGCCTTTTCCATCGCCGTAGCTCGCCTTTGAAGGTGCGCCGGAAGGCCCGAGATGTCCGGACTCGCGGCACTGTGCACTTGATGATGGAATCTTAGAAGAAGAACAGTTGGCGACGAGCACACACATTGAACGCGCGTACAAGAGTACAGTTCCGCGCGAATTGGCTTGAGATGGCGAACTGTACATCTGGAGAATGGTGCCCGTGGCCCGTGGCCGATGGAGTTCGGACCGTAAGGTTGCCGCGTGAAGGCGGGGCCGTTCGCCCGTGTACCGCCCCCCACGGGACCGCGCTCGGCGGTTCGGTGCTGCGAGGAGCACGGTTCCGGACCGACACGGCGGCCCGCTCGCGCCGCGCACACGCCAGCGCGAAGGGCGCGCGACTGCTGTCCGCCGCCGCGTCGAACGTGCAAACGATCGCACTGCGCGCCGGGCGCACGGAGATTGACCGGTGGCGGTACACGGACGCCGTCTTTGGCAAACGGCGCCGCAGCCTGTCAATCGAAGCGCCGTGTGAAAGGTGAACGCCGGCCCGGCCCGGCGGGATACGAGCACGAGCACGAGCGGCGATACGCTCGCCGCCGACGGTGCGCACAGCGGCGCGCTGCGTTACGCCGAACCGCTTGCCGCGGCGGATAGGCGAGCGCGCCGAAGAGCAATCGACGTGAACGTCGACCGTCAGATCGAACCGAACAGCGCGCGCGGCCGATCCTTCAGCGTGCCGCCCAGAATCCGCAGTCCGTTCACGAGTTCGTCGCGCGTCGCCGGGCACGCGAGATTGATGCGCACGCCGTGCTCGATCTCGGCGCGATCGACGGCAAATGTCGACGACGGCATCACGATCACGCCGCGCGCCTTTGCGTTCGCGGCGAAGTCGTCGGCGCGCCACGGCGGCGGCAGCCGCAGCCACACGAACATGCACGCAGGATCGGCTTTCAGCTGGCCTGCCGGCAGCAACTCCCGGGCGAGGTCGACGCGCGCGCGGATTTCCGCCTGCTGCGCGCCCATGATCCGCTCGGCGGTCCCGTTCTCGATCCATACCGTCGCGATCAGCATCGACGTCGGCGCGGGCATCCACGCGGTGGTGCGTACCGCCTCCGCGCACAGCGCGACGCTGTCGCGCGGACAGCTCAGATAGCCGAGGCGCAGGCCCGGTGCGAGTATCTTCGACGTCGCGCCGATGTGGAACGTGAGCTCGGGACACAATCCCGCGATCGCCGGCAGACGATCGCGCACGAGCGGCCCGTACACGTCGTCCTCGATGATCGTCACATGATGGCGGCGAGCGATATCGACGAGCGCCATGCGGCGTGCAAGGCTCATCGTCGTCACCGTCGGGTTCTGCAGGTTCGGCACGACGAAGATGGCCTTGACGGGCATGCGCTGGCAGATCCGTTCGATCTCGTCGGGCAGCAGGCCGTCGTCGTCGGCCGCCGCGCTGACGATCTCGAACTGGAACAATGGCGCAAGCGCCTTCAGTCCGTAATACGTGAGCCGGTCGGCGACGATCACGCCGTCGGTGCCGATCAGGCTGTTCAGCACCGCATAGAGGCCGTGCTGCGCGCCGCTCGTGACGACCACCTGGTCGTGCGACGGCGCGAACCCGGGTGCGGCGAGCCACTGCGCGCCGGCCGCGCGCGCCCAGTCGGGGCCCTGCGGCGGCTGGTATTCCTGCAGCGACGCGAAACGCGGATCGGCCGGCAGCGCGCCGAACGTCTGCGCGAGACTCGCGAGAAACTCGCCGGTCGCCGGCCGGTTCACCGTCAGGTCGATCACGCCGCTGCCGGCCGCGAGCGACGCACGCGCCGGCTCGATGCTCGGCATCGCCCCGCCGGTCACGAGCGACCCGCGTCGCTTGCTGCCGATCACGAGCCCGCGCAACTGCAGTTCCTTGTACGCGCGCGACACCGTAGACACGTTGATGCCGAGTTCCGTCGCAAGCTGGCGTTGGGGCGGCAGGCGGCTGCCCGGCGGATACACGCCGTTGCGGATTTCCGCCTCGATCGAGCTCGATACCTCGACATAGGTCGGCCGCTTCGGCCGCGCTGGCGCACCGCTATCGCGCTCGCCGGAAAGTTTGTCTGCTGCCATGTAGCGCCTGTACCCACACAAAAAGCGTTTGTCTGCCGGTTCGATTTGCTCAGCGATTGTATCCGACATCCCCTCCCGGTCAAGCGTCTGCCTAAAAGTCTGTCGAATCAGGCAGCTGGAAGCGGGTAAACGCCAAGGCCATACAATCATTTTTTGATTGCACACAAAAATTTGCTGTGTGATTCTTTATCCCATCTTTGTATGGGTTTTGCGTGCCGAAGGAGAGAGCGTCATGGCGAACGTCGCCATCGTGGGTGCAGGCTTCATCGGGCTCGGCGCAGCCGCATGGCTGCAGCGCGACGGCCATCGCGTCACGCTGTTCGATCCGGCCGGCATCGGGCATGGCGCGTCGTTCGGCAACGCGGGGACGTTTGCGCCGTATGGCTGCGTGCCCGTCAACGGGCCGTCCGTGTTCCGCGACATTCCGCACTTCCTGTTCGGCGCAGACAGTCCGCTGCGCATCCGCTGGCCTTACCTGTTGCACGGCGCACCGTGGCTCGCGCGATTCCTCGCCGCATCGATGCCTGCACGCCATGTACGCAGCGCCGCCGCACTGGCCGCGCTGCTATCGCGCGCCGCCGACGGCTATGCGCCGCTGCTCGCGTCGTCGCGACTGTCGGCGTATGTGCGGCCGCGCGAGTGCCTGTATCTGTACGCACGGCAGGCGTCGTTCGACGCAGCGCAGCCGGCGCTTGCGCTGCGACGCCGGTTCGGCGTGCCGTTCGACACGCTCGACGCCAACGGGATTCGCCGGCTCGAGCCCGCGCTCGCGCCGATCTTTACGCGCGGCGTGCTGTTCCATGGCAGCTGGCATTTCTCCGATCCGTGCGGATTTCTCGCCGCACTGTTCGCGCATCTGGCAACGGAAGGCGCGACGCTCGAACGCACGCAGGTCGACCGGATCGAGCCCGTCGCCGACGGCGTCAACGTGCATGCGGGACACGCGGTGCGCAGCTTCGATCACGTGGTGATCGCCGCCGGCGCCCGCTCGCGCGCCTTCGCGTCGGCGTGCGGCGACACTGTGCCGCTCGACACCGAGCGCGGCTACCACGTGCAGTTCGGCGCACACGAACCGATCGTCACGCGGCCGGTCGGCTGGGCCGAACGCGGCTTCTACATGACGCCGCTGGACGAAGGATTGCGCGCGGCGGGCACCGTCGAACTCGGCGGATTCGACGCCGGCATGAACCGCTCGCTGATCGCGCTGCTCACGCGCTCCGCACGCGAAGCGCTGCCGTCGCTCGGCAAGCCGACCCGCAGCTGGCTCGGCTTCCGTCCGACGCTCCCGGACGGCGTGCCCGTGATCGGACGCGCACGGGACAGCGAGCGCGTGATCCACGCATTCGGGCACCAGCATCTCGGCGTCACGCTCGCCGGCATCACCGGCCGGATCGTCGCCGATCTCGTCGCGCAGCGCGCACCGCCGCTCGACCTCGCTCCCTATCGCGCCACGCGCTTCTGACGCGCGCCGCACCTTTCATCCCTGCAAGGAGGCATCATGAATCGTCGTAACTGGCTGGCATGGCTGGCCGTCTGCTCAATCGGCACCGCCGCTGCGTCCGTGCAGGCCGCGGACCCGGAAACCATCAAGATCGGCTTTGCCGGGCCGCTGACAGGGCCGGTCGCGCGCGTCGGCAAGGACCTGCAATACGGCGCGCAACTCGCACTCGACGAGGAGAACGCGAAACATCCGACCGTCGGCGGCAAGCCGGTGCGTTTCGTGCTCGACGTTCAGGACGACCAGGCCGATCCGCGCATCGCGATCCAGGTCGCGCAGAAGCTCGTCGACGACGGCGTGGTCGGCGTGATCGGGCACTACAACTCCGGCTGCAGCATCCCCGCGTCGGCCGTCTACAAACAGGCGAACGTCGCGATGATCACGCCCGGCTCGACGAATCCGCAACTGACGATGCAGGGCTTCAAGAACGTATTCCGCACGATGGGGCACGACGGCGTCGGCGGCGTGGTCGCCGGACGCTTCGCGGTCGAGCAGCTGAAGGCCAAGCGGATCGGCATCATCGACGACCGCACCGCATTCGGCCAGGGCCTCGCGGACGCGTTCGAAAAAGGCGTGAAGGACGCGCACGGCAGCATCGTCGGCCGCGAATACACGAACGACAAGGCGGTCGATTTCCGCGGGATCCTGACGACGATGAAGAGCAACAACATCGACCTGCTGTTCTTCGGCGGCCTCGACGAACAGGGTGCGATGCTGGTCAAGCAGATGCGCTCGCTCGGCATTCGCGCGCAGCTGTTCGGCGCCGGTGCGCTGAAGAGCAATGCATTCGTGAAGATCGCCGGCAACGCGGGCGAAGGCACGCAGGATCTCGAACCGGGTCCGGCGCTCGACAAGCTGCCTTCGGCGATCGCATTCGCGCAACGCTACAAGGCGCGCTTTAACCAGGACGTCGAACTGTATGCGCCGTTCGCGTACGACGCGGCGCTCGCGATGATCGCGGCGGTCCACAACGCCGATTCGGGCGATCGCGGCAAGATCGTCGCGAGCCTCGCGCGCGTGTCCGTCACGGGCGTGACCGGCAAGATCTCATTCGACGAACGCGGCGATCTGATCAAGCCGCCCTACACGCTGTTCCGCGTCGAACAGGGGCAATGGCGCAGCATTCGCACGGTCGGCGGCGCGTCGAACTGATCGACGCCGGGCAGCCCGGGAGCAGGCGGCGTCATCGCGCCGTCTGCTGCCGCTGCACTTCCTGCGCCTTCATTTGCAGATACGCGCCGCGCTCGACCTCGTGCAGTTGCTGCGGATATTGCTCGGTCGCATCGAACCAGCGCGCGAGGCGCTGGTCGAGCGGCTTGTCGAGCGTCGCGAGATACGCGTCGATCGCAAGGTAGTAGCGCATCGTGTTGCGCTCCAGCAATCCGCGCACGCCGCCGATGTATTGCGGCTGCGCGGCCGACGCGCCGCCGACGGTCGTAAACCCGACCTTGTCGCTGCCGACCGTCGCGAGGTAGGTCTTCATCGCCATGCGGCCGACCGTGCCGAAGCCGTATGAATACGTGAGGTGCAGGAACGTGCGCGACGCGCCGACCGGCACGGCCTCCAGCGCGATCCGGTAGTCCTTCGTGCCCATCGGGCCGCTGTCGGCGGTCAGGTCGACCTGAAAGTAGTCGGGCGTCGCGGCGGCCACGCGATAGCGGAACTGCACGCGGTAGGTATCCGACAGCTTCTGCTCGATCTTGCGGCCGATGTTCACGTCGAGCACCGGGCCGTCGCTGCCGGCGGACGCATGACAATACTTCGTGTTCAGGTGCAGGATCAGCACCGCGCACCAGTTCGCCGGCCCCTGCGCGGGATCGTTCAGCTTGCCGTTGACGACGGAGAACGGATAATCGACGACCGCGTAAATATCGCCCTTCAGCGATGACGACGCCTCGGACGATTCGAGGTACAGCGGGCGATGAAAAGGATTGTTCTTCAGTTGCTCGCCGAGGCCGCGATAGCGGTCGATGAGCGCCGCCGCGCCGTCCGCGCCGAACGACAGCGCGCTCCAGCTCATCCAGCACGCGGCGATCAGCGCGTGCCATGCGCGGCGGGCACGCTGCCGTGCCCGCGGGTGTGCGGATGTCTCCATTCGTGTTCTCCAACGGGGTGCGCGGCAGACGCGTGCCCGCGCCGTTATCGAATAAACCGTCTGACCGCCATCGGTACGCGTCGTTCCGTTCGCTTCGTATGCAACCGTTCGTGCATCGCTCGCTTGCAAACCCCTCTTGCAAGTCCCTATTTGTCGGCCGAAAACGCGCTCGACATCTGGCGCGCGCGCTTCACGTCGTCCCCGTGCAGATAAATCGACGTCGTCGAAATCGATGCGTGCCGCAAGTTGTCGCGCACGGTCGTCAGTTCCGCACCGCGCGCGAGCGCATGCGTCGCATGCGTGTGGCGCATCCAGTGCGGGCTCGCCTGCCGCAGCTTCTGCGCGAGCGCCGGGTTGTCGTCGTCGACGAGCGCCGCGGTCTGCACGAAGAAACGCTGCATCACCTTCCACAATCGCACGCTCGTGATCCCGGCCGCGCCGTCTTCCGCGAGACTCGGAATCAGCGGCGTGTCGGGCCGCCAGCGTACCGGCGTCACCGGCAGTCGCCGCGCAACCAGATACCGGTCGAGCGCGGTGCGCGCGAGCGGCGGCAGCGCGACGCGTGCAACCTTCCTGCCCTTGCCGATCACCTTCAGCCACGCGTCGCCGTGCGCGTCGGTCTCGATGTCGCCAAGCGTCGCGCCGACGAGTTCGCTCGCGCGCAGCCCCGTCGCATAGCCGAAATCGACGATGAAGCGCAATCGTTGTGCCGCGGCCGGCGTCCAGGCGGAAGGCGATGCGCCCGACGACGCGTGCTTGCGAAATTCGAGCCCGTCCGCGATCGTGCGCACGAGCAGCCACTCGCCTTCGGTGAACGCATGCGACGTGTCGAGCGCGTTCGCCCCGCGCGTGTCGCGCACCTTGACACCCGCGAACGGATTCGCGAGCAGATAGCGCTGTTCGATCAGCCAGCGGAACAACGCGCCGAGGACCGATAGCGTGTATGCGGCCGAACGCGCGGACAACGCGCCCGAAAACGGCCGCCAGTCCGGCGCGCCGCGCGGGCGCACGGGACCGACCCACCGTTCGTGCGGCGTCGGGTTGCGCAAGAACGCGCGATAGGCGACCGCGTCCTCGGTCGTCAGAGACGACAGCGCGCGCCCGCGTTCGACGATCGCCCACAGAATCAGCCGCTCGGCCTCCTTCCGGTACGCGCGGCGCGTCGCAGCCGATTCATGCAGCGACAGCCATGCATGCACGGCCGCATAATCGTTGTCAGCGTCGAGCGTACTGGTGGCGCGCGGCGCACGGAACGTGCCGGCCGATCCATCGACTTCGTGCGGCAGCTTCAATCGCTCCCACGGAACGATGCCGCTGCGCGGCTGCGCCGCGATCAACGCACGCGCACGCTCGGTCAGATCGGGATACGCGGAAAAGAACGCCTCGATGCGCCGCGCGCTCGCAACGCCGAGCCCGGCGATCGCGCGCCACCACTGACGCCGGCGCGGAATCCGCACGGTCAGATCGGCGAGCGTCGCGATCCCGTGCGCGCGCAGCGCGACGACCGCGCGCGCCGGCAGCCACAGGCCGACGTCGTCGCCGATCTGCGGCACCGGCGGCCGCGCATGGCGCAGCTGGCCGATCGCGTCGGCCGCTGCGTTGGCCATCTGCATGCGTTCGCTGTCGTCATGACCGAGTTGCTCGGCCAGATCGGGTCGCCCCGCCTGACGTGCGACGCGCACGAGGCGCCTTCGAATTGCGCCGATCACGCCGCGCGCGGACCGTCGTTCGCCGAGCCGGTCGGGCAGATAGCGCTCGACGGCCTGGCGAACGGTCATGCCCGCGTACCATGCGCGCAGCGCGGCGAGTTCGTCGGCATCGGGAAAGCCTGCGGGCGCAGGCACGGGATCGGAAGAAGGCGGTAACGCAACGCGCGGAGTCATGGGCGCAAGTTTGACAGAAGCGCACGCCGCCGAAAACGGGGTCGCCCCGTCGAATACGCCGCGTGCATCGCCGGCAGCCGAAGCGGATCAGCCGCCGATGCGCATGGCCCGGCGCCGAAGCGGGCCGCACCGGCGCGCGGCAATACCGCGACGCGGATGTACGGACAGATCGGGTTTTCGGGCATCGCGCCGTTTCACCGCTGGCGTCGCCGCGCCGGCGTCCCGGTCACGAAAAGGCCGCGCGGCATTTGCGTCGCGCGACGCTGTTGCGCATCGGAGATTGCCGCATGCGGATGATCCGCGGGCGCTGCAGCACGACGATGGTCGTGTGTTTGCCGCCGGAGAGCGGAGATCGATGCGAAAGCCGATCTGCCATCCCCCTGTGCGCGCATGCGCGAGTCGTCCGGCCGGGCGCGTATTGCGGAAGTTGCCGAACCCATTGAATGCAGATCGGCACGAGCAAAGATGCCGATCGGCCAAGGCGCCGCAAATACGGGGGAAGCGGCAGGACCGGAACCCGCGCAACCGCGCCGGCGATGCGGCGACGGCCGGCGTCGCCATCGCTCGCCATCGGCGTGCCGCCGTCACCCTTCGCCCTTCGGCCCCGGGTTCAGCATCACGACGAACGCCGCGACACCGGCGATCAACGCGATCGCGCCGCCGCGCAGCATGATCGCTTCGTCGAACAGCAAGCCGGTCACGACGGCCATCATCCCCGCGAGCGATACGAACACGGCGATCGCCGCGACGACGATCCGCGCTTGGCGACGTATCATCGTGCGGGCCGCGTCAGGCTGCCGCGGCGGATGCCGGCACGGCGGAATCGTTGCCGCGAATCAGCAGCACCGGGCAGCTCGATCCGCGCAGGAACCGCTCGGCCACGCTGCCGAGCAGCACGCGCTGAATCCCGCGACGGCCGTGCGTGCCGACCACCGCGAGATCGATCGCGCTCTCCTTCACGTAGCGCTGCAGGCGCTCCGCGACGTCCTCGCCGATGCTTTCGGTCTCGACGAGCTCGCCCTCGCCTTTGGCGCCGGCCTGCGCGATCGTCCGTTCGGCTTCAAGCAGCACCTTGCGGCCGTCGTCGCGGATTTCCTCGACGAGCGCATGCGGGTCGAAACGGCCGGCATACGTAAACAGCACCGACTTGTCGACCACATACACCGCGCTGACGTGCGCGCCGGTCGCGCGCGCGACCTTCAATGCTTCGGCAAGGGCCTGCTTCGACGACGCGCTGCCGTCGACGGCCACCATGATCTTCTCGTACATGCGAACCTCGCTGGGGTGAGCGGCCGCGCGCGGTAGCGCATGCGGCCATGTCCGCATCATCGGCGGAGCACGCGCCCGCAGCTTGACGGAGATCAAGATTCGCCGGCGGCCAGCTGTGCGGCAAAGCGCCGCGCGGCGCGATCGAAGCCGCACCGTGCAACGGACGTGAACCGAGCGGGCTACCCGCCGAAGGCGCTATCATCAGTTTTGCGACCTTCGTCCGGCCCCTTTTTCGCCGGCTCACTTTCAATTCGCTCAACCGACATGACAACGACTACCGAACGCGTGGACGGCGCCGCCCAGCATCTCGTCGCCGCCCGCCATGCCGGCGTGCCCGGCCCGCTGCTGCCCGACGCCTTTCGTCCGGAGGGCGTCGATACCGCGCTGGCGATCCAGCATCGCGTCGCCGATCTGCTCGGCGAAACCATCGGCGGATGGAAATGCGCGCTGCCGCCGCCCGATCGCGTGATCGTCGCGCCGATCTTCGCGTCGACGATCCGCGCAGCCGATGCGCCGTACCGCGTCGTCGGCGGCCCGATCGTGCGGATCGAGCCGGAAATCGCGTTCGTGCTCGATCGCGACCTGCCCGCCCGTGCACAGCCGTACGACGAGAACGACGTGCGCGGGGCGATCCGCGAAGTGCGCATCGTGCTCGAGGTACTCGGGTGCCGTTATGCGGAGCCCGCGCGCGCGTCGAAGTTCGAACTGCTCGCCGACGGCCAGTTCAACCAGGGGCTGTGCGTGGGCCCCGCCGTGCCGGACGGCCTGAACGTGCCGCTCGAAACGCTCGCGCTGTCGTTCGACGGCGCGCTGAATCGCACGATAGACGGCCGCCATCCGGACGGCGATCCGCTCAAGCCGCTCGTGTGGCTCGTGAATTTCCTCGCATCGCGCGGCGACGGCGTGCGCGCCGGCCAGATCGTGACGACCGGCTCGTATGCGGGCGCGATCGAAGTGCCGCTCGGCGACGCGCTGACGGTGCGCTTCGGCGAACTCGGCAGCCTGTCGGTGACGCTGACGGCCTGACGGATTCGCCATGCCGCCGACCCCGTTGCCCGCCCGGCTGGCCGAAGTGCTGCGCACCGTCGACCGCCGCTTCCGGCTGCCGCCGCTCGTGCGTGCGTCGTCGCTGACCGAGGCTGCGAATCCGGCCACCGTCATCGCGATCGTGATCGAGGAGGCGCGCCGGCTGAAGGCCGACGGCAGCACGCCCGAGCCGGCGCTGCAACAGCGTTTCGTCGATGCGCTCGCGCGGATGATCGGCGACGCGATGAACCCGCAATCCGGCGATCCGGCCTTCCAGGCCGCGGTGTTGCGGCATCGCGCGGCGGCCGTGCGCGAATACGCGTCGCTCGCCGCGCATGCCGAGCAGGATCGCCGCACGCTGCGCTCGGCGATCAACACGATCGCGCATCCGGCGAGGCTCGAACGTCACGCGCAGGCGTGGCAGCTGGAACCGCTCGCGCGACTGCATGCGGCGGCCGCGCGCGCGTCGTGGGACGACGTCGACGCAACGCTGCGGCACCTGCTCGCGCAACCGGAGATGGCCACCGCGACCGCGTTCGAACAGGACATCGTCAGGCTCGCGGACAACCCCGCGCTTGCCCGCCTCTTGCGCGCCGACGCGCTATCGACGGATCCGGACGTCCGGCGGTACCGGACGCTGTGGGCGCGCCAGGGGCCGCTCGTCGGGAGTGCGCCGGCGCTCGCGCAAGGCGTCACGTCGCAACAGCGCGGCGCAGCCGTCGAGGCGCTGGCCGCGCAGGCGCTGCGCGCATTGGCCGCACAACTCGATGCGGGCGATGCGCACAGCACGTATCGCGTGGTCACGTCGATGCGTGTGCCCGCGGCGATTCCCGGCAAGCACGATCGCGCGAAAACCGAATGGGATGCGGTGCTGCTCGAGCGCGCGCGCGGCGGCGATCCGTCGGCCGCATGGCACGTGCGGTTTCTCGTCGAGGCGAAGGCGTCGGCGGATGCCGCGACGACCGACCTGCCGCGCCTGCTGCGCGGCCTGCATCTTCTCGCGCAGGCCGATCCGCACACCGTTTATGCGTTCGACGCGCGCGAAGGCGCGGTGCGCCTGCACGGCGCGTCGCTGCACGCGCTGGCGAACGACGACGCGGCACTCGAACACCAAGTGCTGTATTGCTGCGACGCATCGGCCGATCCGGCGCCGCGCCTGCTCGGCGCCGCCAGTCGCATGCAACTGCTGTCCGCGCCGGCGAGCCTCGACTATGCCAGCGCGCTGGCGCAACACCGGAACCCCGACCCGCACGGCCTCGACGTCATCTGGCACGCACTGCTCGAATTGCCGTCCTGGCACGCGGTGCTGCATCAATACGAATCGCTGCGGCAGGTTCGGGCGCTGATGGTTGGCGTCGACGATCTGATGGCTGCGATCGAAGGCGACGTGAACGACAGCGCGGCCAACGACGCGTGATGCGCGCAGGGCTGACCGCGTGATCGGGCGGCGACGCCGGTTCGCCGCGCAGGCCCCTGCGGATCGTCGAGCCGCGCGTAAGGTCGCACGCATCGCCACACGCACACGCCGCCACGCACGACGGCGGCGTTGTGAGGTCCGGCCGCGTATCGTCGAGCGTCTGCGTCGCCCTGCGCGCGCCGCCTGCCGAGGCGGCGCGTGAGGTACGATACGCGCCGAGGCGAAATGCCCGCTGAGAGACCGGCCGTCGCGGCCCACGCCAACAAAAGAAAAATGCCCAAAAATTCGACACTGCACCGAAACCTGCTTGCCGCGCTCGCGGCCGGCCTCCTTGGCGTCCCCGCCGCTCACGCCAGTTCGGACTACACCTGCAATGCGCCGCCCACGCTCCGACAGAGCGCGTACTCGTGCGGCAACGTGCCGATGCTGAGCCCCGCGAACGACACGCGCATCAATGCGATGCTGATGATGGTTGACAGCGGCAAGGTCGCGCAGGTGTTTCCGGACCCGAAGACGATCCCGGCGAAAGAGCGGATCGACCGCATCATCGTGCCGTTCCCGATGGATTTTTCCGGGTGGATCGATATCGGCCAGAAAGCGCCCGACGTAACCGAGGGTGCGCCGGGCGCCGATGCAGCGTCGAACCGGTACGCCGACGGCGAAGGCAGCATCTGCCTCAGCATGGAATCGGGCGCCGCCGCATTCAATGACGCACTGGCGGGCGCCGCGAGCGTTCCCGCCGACGAAGCCGCACGGCTGCGCGCGGCACGCGCCGACATCGCGCAGAAAACCTGTGCGGCGGGCGGCGCGAGCGCCGCATGGACGCGGCCGCCCGTGAAGTCGCCGCTCGGCCAGCAGTTCGCGACGTACCTCGACGGCACGTACGCGTTCTACCGCGCCGACTTCCTCGCCGCGACCCGGGCGTTCGCGAGTGCGTCGCACAGCGCTAACCCCTGGCTGAAGGAAACCGGCCTCTACATGGCCGGGCGCGCGCAACTGAACGCGGCGCAGGCCAATGCGTTCGACCACGACAGTCCGACTCCGTCGCGCGCGCGCGTGACGAAGGTATCGCTCGATGCCGCGGACACCGTGTTTCGCACCTACCTGAAGGTCTATCCACAGGGCCGCTATGCGGTTTCCGCCGCCGGACTGTTGCGGCGCGTCGCATGGCTCGGCGGAAACGTATCGCAGCAGGCCGACCTCTACGGTCACGCGCTCGCCCGCTGGTCGCCGGCGACGTCCAACATGGCGCTGATCCAGCTGGCGAACGAATTCGACAGCAAGCTGCTGTTCGGGTCGGAACTCGACGAACGCCAGATCCAGTCGCCGACCGTGCTCGCGACCATCGATCTGCTGCGCATGCGCACGTCCGGCAGCAGCGATGCGAGCCGCGACAAACCGCTGACGCTCGACGAACTGCAAGCGCAGAAATCCCGTTTCGCGAACGCGCCCGCGTTGTACGACTACCTGCTCGCGACGTGGTACGTCCAGATCGGGCACAAGCCCGAGGCGGCACTCGCGTTGCTGCCGCAAACGCCTGCCGCGCCGCTCGACTATTTCGGCCTGAGCCAGCAGGCGCTGCGCGCGTTCGCGCTCGAAGACAGCGGACAGGGCGACAGCGCGCGCCGGCTGTGGCGCGATCTGATCCCCGCCGCGAAATTGCGCTTCCAGCGCGAAGCGCTGGAGCTCGCGCTGGCGATCAATCTGGAGCAGGCCGGCCTCGTCAACGACGTGTTCGCCGACGATTCGCCGGTGCAAAACCCCGCGATCCGGGCCGTCCTGCTTCAGCGCACGGCCGGTGCGGACCTGTTGCGCACGCAGGCGCAGAATCCGGCGAACGGCGGCGCAGTGCGCGACACCGCGCTGTACACGCTGCTGTACAAGGAGCTCACGCGCGCGCGCTACGCCGACTTCATCGCCGATACCGCGCTGGTGTCCGGCGCACCGGCCGCCCCGTTGAAACCGTTCATCGCAGCCGGCTCGCGCAACGAGGACGGCTACGCGTGCCCGTCCGCCCGCGACATCGCCGCGGCGCTGCAGCAGAATCCGCGCGATGCGAAAGGCCTCAACTGCGTCGCCGATTTCGTGCGCCTCCATCCGCCCGCGCCGGGCGTCGAAGGCGACCCGGTACCGTCGTGGATGCGCAACGCGTCGGCGGCCGCCGCCACGCGCGTGCCGCCGACGCTCGGCGGCGCGCCGTCGCAGTTCGCGGGCCAGCCGTACGAGCGGATGTCGAGCTACGTGACCGTGATGGCCGATGCGCAGGCAAATCCGAACGATCGCGCGTACGCGCTGTATCGCGCGATCAAATGCTATGCGCCGTCCGGCTATAACGAATGCGGCGGCAAGGACGCGCCGAAGAACACGCGCAAGCGCTGGTTCGATACGCTGAAGACCGCCTATCCGGGCACCCCGTGGGCGCAGAAGCTGCGCTACTACTGGTGAGCGCCGCGTGAAGCGCGCCGCCTGTATCGCGGTGCTGCTGGCCTGCCGCGTCGCGCTGGCCGGCACCGTCGATCCGGCGCGGTACGACGCGTTCTGGCTGTGGGCGGGCGTGAAGCCGCAGCCGGTGCTCAGCGGCGCCCGCACCGTCTACGTGCTGCAGGGGCAGATCGAAGCATCGCCGCGCGACGAATCGCTGGTGCGCGTGATCGCGCAGGGCGTCGCGCTGCCGCCTGCGCCGCACGCACGCGTGTGGCTCGTCTATCGTGCACATACGCTGCGCTGGACGCCGCGCGTCACGCAGATCATGCTTGCCCGGCTCGAGCGCTGGCGCGCGTCGGGCCGTACCATCACCGGCATTCAGATCGACTTCGACGCGCGCACGCGTCACCTGCAGGACTACGTGGAATTTCTGCGGACACTGCGGGAAACGCTGCCCGCCGATTGCCGGTTGAGCATTACGGGGCTGCTCGACTGGAGCAGTCGCATCGATACCGACCAGGTCAACCAGGTCCGGGGGATCGTCGATGAAGTCGTCGTGCAGACGTACCAGGGGCGTCGCACGATTCCCGACTATGCGGCTTATCTGCCGCGCGTCGCGCGGCTGCGGCTGCCGTTTCGGATCGGCTTGATCCAGGGCGGCGAATGGGACGCGCCGCCGTACCTCGCGGCAAATCCGTGGTTCCGCGGCTACGTCGTATTCCTGCGCAATGGCTAGCGGCGGACAGCGCGGCGATTCGGCCCGTGCAATAGCGACGCAGCCGGCCGGAGCCGGAGCGCGCCGCGACGTCACGCCGTCACGCCGCTACGCCATCACGCCTGCACGAACGCCAGCAGGTCCGCGTTCAGCACATCCGCATTCACGGTCAGCATCCCGTGGGAAAAGCCCGGATACGTCTTCAGCGTGCCGTTCTTCAGCAGCTTGACCGACTTCAGCGCCGAATCGGCAATCGGCACGATCTGGTCGTCTTCGCCGTGCAGCACGAGCGTCGGCACCGAGATCGACCGCAGGTCTTCGGTCTGGTCGGTTTCCGAGAACGCCTTGATGCCTTCGTAATGCGCCTTCGCGCTGCCGATCATCCCCTGGCGCCACCAGTTCTGGATCACCCCCTGATGGACGACCGCGCCGGGACGGTTGAAACCGTAGAACGGGCCGGACGGCACGTCCAGGAAAAACTGCGCGCGATTGTCGGCGAGCGCCTTGCGGAATCCGTCGAATACTTCGAGCGGCAAACCTTCCGGATTCGCGTCGGTCTTCAGCATCAGCGGCGGCACCGCGCTGACCAGCACGGCCTTCGCGACGCGGCCGGCCGGCTCGCCGTGACGGGCCACGTAGCGCGCGACTTCACCGCCGCCGGTCGAATGACCGATATGCACCGCATTGCGCAGGTCGAGCGCCTCGGCCACCGCGAATGCGTCGGCCGCGTAGTGATCCATGTCATGACCGTCGGAAACCTGGGCCGAGCGGCCGTGCCCGCGGCGATCGTGCGCGATCACGCGATAGCCTTTCTGAACGAAGAACAGCAACTGCGCATCCCAATCGTCGGAGGACAGCGGCCAGCCATGGTGGAACATGATCGGCTGCGCATCCTTCGGGCCCCAATCCTTGTAGAAGATGTCGACGTTGTCCTTCGTGGTGATGTACGGCATGGCGGTAGGCTCCTTTGGGGTAGATGAACATCGCGTGCCGGCCGACGGCCCGGGCGGGCTGCCGTCGGCGGCAATCTGCGGCGCGGTGGCACACCGCGTCGGTCGACGCAGCACTCGTCGTTGTAGCGTAAATACGAGTCCGTGTCATGAAGCCGATAACATGCCCACCCCGAGCTAGCGCCGTCCACGTCTTTAACGCAACTAACCATGCGAAGCATCCCGCATCGCAACGCGCGTCAGCCGTCCGTCGACACGGTCACGGCCTCCCACGCGCGGATTTCGTCTTCGAGCGCAGCCCACTTCTCGCGCACGAGCCGAAGCGCATCGCTGCCGAGCAACAGATGCGCGGGCGGATGTTCGGCGTCGATCACCGCGAGCATTGCACGTGCAGCCTTGGCCGGGTCGCCCGGCTGGCGGCCGCTTTTCTCCTCGCGCGCGCGGCGGATCGGATCGAAGATCGCGTCGTAATCGGCAATCGAGCGCGGCGTGCGCGTCATCGAGCGGCCGGCCCAGTCGGTGCGGAACGAGCCGGGCGCCACCGCCGTCACCGCGATGCCGAACGGCGCGAGCTCCTTGCCGAGCGTTTCGGAAATGCCTTCCAGCGCGAACTTGCTCCCGCAGTAATACGCGATGCCCGGCATCGTGATGTGGCCGCCCATCGACGTGATGTTCAGAATGCGGCCGCGCCGGCGTTCGCGCATGAACGGCACGACGGCCTTCATCATCGCGACGGCGCCGAATACGTTCACGTCGAACTGCCGGCGCATTTCCGCGAGCGGCGACTCCTCCATGATCCCTTCGTGCCCGTAGCCGGCATTGTTCACCAGCACGTCGACCGGCCCGACGCGCGCCTCGATGTCGGCGACCACGCCGTCGATGCGCTCGAAGTCCGTCACGTCGAGCACGCGCGCGATCGCCGCCTGCGGCGACAGCGCTTCGAATGCCTCTTTTGCCGTTTCGCTTCGCACGGTGCCGACCACCGTGTGACCGGCGGCCAGCGCCGCCTCGGCGAGCGCACGGCCAAAACCGCTGCTGACGCCGGTGATGAGCATGATGTTCCCGGATGCCATCTGAGCTTCTCCCGAATATCGATCGAAGCGTGCATACTAGTCTGACCCACTGCGCCGAATAAGCCCGATTCCGCTGATTTTCTTGCACAAAACTATGAGTGCCGCTTCTGCCTCGCCGTCACCCCGATCGCCAGCGACGCCCGCGCGCGGCCGCAAGCGCCTGCTCGCGTTGTTGCATGCGCTGGCGCCGGACGAAGGCTATAACCTGACCGCGCTGCCGAGCGTGCGCATCCTGCGCTCGAACCGCCCGCTGTCGCGCACGCCCGTGCTGTACGACCCCGGCATCGTGATCGTGTGCCAGGGATCCAAGCGCGGCTATTTCGGCGGCGAATGCTATCTGTACGACGACGATCACTATCTGGCCGTATCGGTGCCCGTGCCGTTCAGCATGGAAACCGACGCAACGGCAGAGCGCCCGCTGCTCGCGCTGTACCTGCATCTCGATTTCACGCTGGCTGCCGAGCTGGCCGCGCAGATCGACCGCGCGGGAATCGCCGAACCCGTGCAGGCGCCGAAGAGCATGATGTCGACGCCAATGGACGATGCGATGCACGCAACGGTGCTGCGTTTCGTCGAAGCGATGCACCGGCCGCTGGAAGCGGCGGTGCTTGGAACCGCGCTGCTGCGCGAACTGTATTTCCGCGTGCTCACCGGCGCGCAGGGCAGCGCGATGAGAAGCGCGCTCGCGATGCGCGGCCAGTTCGGCCGGATCGGCCGTTCGCTGCGGCTGATGCACGCCGAGTACGCGCGCCCGCTCGATGTCGCGCAGCTGGCCGCTGAAGCCGGCATGAGCGTGCCGAGCTTTCACAGCCACTTCAAGGCGGTCACGCAGGTGTCGCCCATGCAGTACCTGAAGTCGACGCGGCTGCATCAGGCGCGCCTGCTGATGGTGCGTCAGGATCTGACCGCCGAGGCGGCCGGCCACGCGGTCGGCTACGCGAGCCCGTCGCAGTTCAGCCGGGAATTCAAGCGGCTGTTCGGATTGACGCCCGCGCAGGAAGCGAAGCGCATGCGTGCGCAGTTCGCGATTCCTGCGGCGTTCGACGATCAGGTGTTCGTGTCGTCGCATTGACGCGTCGCTTGCCGCTTCAATGGCGCGTCATCGCGCGCCGACCTTCCACACCGTGACCTCGTGCAGCGTCTGCCCCGGCTTGAGCACGGTGGTCGGGAACGACGGATGGTTCGGCGAGTCCGGAAAGTGCTCGGCTTCCAGCGCGAACGCGTCAGTCTGCCGGTACACCGTCCCGCCCTTGCCCGCCACGCTGCCGTTCAATCCGTTCGACGTATAGAACTGCAGCCCCGGTTGCGTCGTGTATACCTCGAGGAACCGGCCCGACGCCGGGTCGTACGCGCGCGCGGCAAACGCGGGCGCGGACTGCCCGCCCTGGTCGAGCACCCAGTTCTGGTCGTAACCGTGCGCGAGCACGAGCTGCGGATACGCGTCGCGCAGATGCGCGCCGATCGGCGTCGATTCGCGCAGGTCCAGCGGCGTGCCCGTCACGCTCGCGAGCTGACCGGTCGGGATCGACGTGGCGTCGGTCGGCGTGAAGCGCGACGCGGCGATCTCGATCAATTGCCGCTCGACGCTGCCGCCGTCGTGCCCGGCCAGATTGAAATAGCTGTGATTGGTCAGGTTGACGACCGTGTCCTTGTCCGTCGTTGCGCGATAGTCGATGCGGATCAGGTTGTCGCGCGTCAGCGTATAGGTCACGTCCGTCGTCAACGTGCCGGGGAAACCGTTCTCGCCATCCGCGCTCACGTAACGCAGCGTCACGCTCGAACCGCTTCCGTCGCTGTGCGTGCCTGTCACCGTCCAGACCTTCGCGTCGAAGCTGGCGGGGCCGCCGTGCAACGTATTCGGCGGATCGTTGACGGGCAGCGTCCATGTGTTGCCGTCGAGCGTGAAGCGGCCGTGCGCGATGCGGTTCGCATAGCGGCCGATCAGCGCGCCGAAATGGATGTTGCCGTTGTGCGCTTCGTAGTCGCGCAGCGAATCGAAGCCGAGCACGATGTCGGCGACCTTGCCGGTGCGATCCGGCACTTCGAGCGTCGTAACGATGCCGCCGTACGTGATGATCTTCAACGTGACGCCGCGCGCGTTGGCCAGCGTGTACTGGCTCACCCGTTGCCCGGCCGCGGTCGTGCCGTAATCCGAGCGGCCGATCGATACGTCGGGTGTCGCCGGTGCGGCGGCCGCTCCCAGCGCGAACGTTGCGGATACACCAAGTGCGAGAATCGGGCGCTGCGGCCAGAGTCGGTTCATCGGACACCTCCGAAGCGTATGCATGCCGGGCGACGCGCAATCCGCATGCCTGCGCGACGCGCGGCGACACGCCGGCGCGATCGCTGCGGACGGCGCCGCGTCCACGCATGCGCGAGCTCGTGTCGCCGCGCGATCGACAGTGGCGGGGTCCGCTGTACATATTGCAGCGCGCCGCTTACCTCGCAGGACGCAGCGCGAAGCCCGCCAGCGCACCCGCGATGCACAGCACGCCCACGTACAGTTCAGGCGCGTGCGGATACGATTTGAGCAGTATCGACACGAACACCGGCGTGACGCCGCCGAACACGGCATACGCGACGTTGTACGAGAACGAGATACCCGAGAAGCGCACCGCCGCCGGAAACGCGCGGACCATCGCGACCGGAATCGCCGCCACCGCCCCGACGCAGAAGCCGCATAGCGCGTAAAGCGGCAACAGCAGCGCCGGATCGACGGCGAGTTGAGACGCCATCAGCCAGTACGATGCGCCGAGCAACAGACAACCGACGAAGATCGTGCGGCCCGTACCGAACCGTCCCGCGATCGAGCCGGCGACGACGCATCCGATGGTCAGGCAGAACGTCGCAGCGGTATTGGCCTGCAGCGCGAGCGCCGGTGCAATGTGAAATCGCTTCGCGACGAGCGTGGGGGTCATCAGGATCACGACGACGATCGCGGCGGTCAGCGTCCACGTGAGTATCATCGATACCAGCACGGCGCGCCCGTGATCGCGCAGTACCGCTTTCAACGGCACTTCGCGGGTCAGCGCCCGGCTGCGCTTCATGTCCTCGAATACCGGTGTTTCGGCGAGCCAGCGCCGCAGCATCGCGGACGCAATGCCGAACAGGCCGCCGACGACGAAAGGCAGCCGCCACGCATACGCGCCGATCTCGGCGGGCGAGTAATGATGATTGATCGCCGATGCGATCAGCGAGCCGAGCAGGATGCCGAGCGTCAGGCCGCCGGTCAGCAGCCCGCACGCGTAGCCGACATGGCGCGGCGGCACATGTTCGGACACGAACACCCACGCGCCCGGCACCTCGCCGCCGACCGCCGCGCCTTGCAACAGCCGGCACAGCAGCAGCAGCACGGGCGCCGCGATCCCGATCGACGCGTAGGTCGGCAGCAGCCCCATCGTCAATGTCGGCAGGGCCATCATCATCACGCTCAGCGTGAACATGCGCTTGCGGCCGACGCGATCGCCGAAATGCGCGAGCACCACGCCGCCGAGCGGGCGAGCCAGATACCCCGCCGCGAAAATGCCGAAGGTCTGCAACTGGCGCAGCCAGTCGGGAATCGATGGCGGAAAGAACAATTGACCGATGACGGCGGCGAAAAACACGTAAATCACGAAATCGTAAAACTCGAGCGCGCCACCGAGCGCGGCGAGCGCGAGCGTTCGGTGATCGCTGCCGGTCAGCGGGCGGTGGGGTACGGCCGGAATCTGGAGCGAGTCTGGGAAGTTCATCTGGATGAGGTGCGGAATCGGGAACCGCGCGCCAACCCGATGACGCGCCATTGACGGACAACACCCGAGCACCGCGAGTCATTCCATTGCGCATCGATTTTCCGTGACGCCGGTGCAAGGCCGTTTCCGGCCGCCGCGGTTCGGCCCGCATGCGGAGCGACGCCGGGAATAAACCGCAACCGTCACGTGTTCCACAGGGATAGACGGCGCACGAACGCACCGTCTGCGCGCGCTTGACGATGCGCGACACCTTCACGCCTTCTCTGGAGCAATCATGCGCTTTGCGGTTCTTGGCGCCGGCGCGGTCGGCTGCTACTTCGGCGGCATGCTGGCGCTGCACGGTCATGACGTCGTTTTCATCGGCCGTCCGGTGCACGTCGGCGCGATCCGCGATCATGGACTGCGGATCCAGACACGCACGTTCGACAAGTTCGTGCCGGCCGACGCGTCGACCGACATCGGCGCCGCGAGATCGGCCGACGTGGTGTTCGTCTGCGTGAAGTCCGGCGATACCGCCGACGCAGCGCGCGCATTGAGCCGCGTGCTGGCGCCGAACGCGCTCGTGATCAGTTTGCAGAATGGCGTCGACAACGCGGCGCTGCTGCGTGCCGAGATCGCAAGCCCGGTCATTTGCGCAGCCGTTTATGTCGCAAGCGAAATGGCAGGCCCCGGGCACCTGCTGCACCATGGCCGCGGCGATCTCGCGATGGAGGCGTCAGCGTCGAGCGAATCGCTGGCGCAGGTGCTGCGGACGTCGGGCATTCCAACCCGGATTGCCGACGACGTGCGCGCGACCCTTTGGTACAAGTTCGTCCTCAATTGTGCGTACAACGCGATTTCGGCCATCGTGCAGTTGCCGTTGGGCGAGATGTCGCATCGCGATGCGCTGCGTGAAACGATGCGTGCGGCTGTCGCCGAATGCATCGCCGTCGCCGCAGCCGAAGGCGTCCATTTCGCCGACGGGCCGGCCGCGATCGTCGAGCAGATCGAAGCCACCATTCCGCCGGGCCAGTATTCGTCGACGGCCCAGGATCTGGCGCGCGGCAGGCGCGGCGAGATCGATTACCTGAACGGCGCGGTCGTTCGGCGCGGCCGGGCGGCGGGCATCGACACGCCGGTCAATCGGACGCTCCATCTGCTCGTGAAGATGCTGGAAGCAAAGACCGCCGCGCATGCGTGACGCGCGCCGTTCGCGCGTGCGGCGCGGCCGGCCTGGCCGTCGGCCATGTGCGCCAGGGCGCCGAGCGGGCCCGTCGGCCGCGATGCCACGCGGCGGCGGTGGCCGCCGCGCATGGCCGGTATCGCCCGCTATTCGCGTTCGGCGTCCAGTCGCGCGAGTGCCGCCGCGATTCCTGCGCCATAAGCCGGGTCGGCTCGCGAGCAGTTGTCGATGTGACGCTGCCGGATATGCTCAGACACGCCGGCAAGCTGTCGCGCGGTGGTCTCGAACAGGCTTTGGCGCTGCCGTGCATTCATCAGCCGGAACAGGTCGCCCGGCTGCTGATAATGATCGTCGTCGATACGATGATCCCAATGCGCGGCCGCGCCGTCGAGCTCGAGCGGCGGTTCGTCCAGCTGCGGACGGTCCGACCACGCGCCCTTGCTGTTGGGCCAGTACGAAGGCGCGGCGCCGAGATTGCCGTCGGTTCGCATCGCACCGTCACGGTGATAGCTGTGGAACGGGCACTTCGGCGCGTTCACCGGGATATGCGCGAAATTGACGCCCAGCCGATATCGCTGCGCGTCGCCGTACGAAAACAGACGCGCCTGCAACATCCGGTCGGGCGAATAGCCGATGCCCGGCACGACGTTCGCCGGCGAAAACGCGGCCTGCTCCGTCTCGGCAAAGAAATTGTCGGGATTGCGGTTGAGCTCGAATTCGCCGACTTCGATCAGCGGAAACTCGGCCTTCGGCCATACCTTCGTGAGATCGAACGGGTCGAACCGGAACGCTCTCGCCTGCGCGTCGCTCATCACCTGAACGTACAGCGTCCAGCGCGGAAAATTGCCGCCCTCGATACTGTCGAACAGGTCGCGCTGGTGGGTTTCGCGGTCCCGCGCGATCAGCGCTTCCGCCTGTGCGTCGGTCAGGTTCTCGATGCCCTGTTGCGAGCGGTAATGGAATTTCACCCAGGTCCGCTCGTTCGCCGCATTGATCATGCTGTACGTATGGCTGCCGAACCCGTGCATGTGCCGGTACGATCGCGGAATGCCGCGCTCGCTCATGACGATCGTCACCTGATGCAGCGCCTCGGGCAGCAGCGACCAGAAATCCCAGTTGTTTTCCGCGCTGCGCATTCCCGTGCGCGGGTCGCGCTTGACCGCATGATTGAGGTCGGGAAAGCGCAACGGATCGCGGAAGAAGAACACCGGCGTATTGTTGCCGACCAGATCCCAGTTCCCGTCGTCGGTATAAAACTTCAGCGCGAAGCCGCGGATGTCGCGCTCGGCATCGGCCGCGCCGCGCTCGCCGGCCACCGTCGAGAAACGCACGAACATCGGAGTCTGCTTGCCGATTTCGGAGAAGAGTTTCGCCTTCGTGTAGCGCGTGATGTCGTGTGTCACGGTGAACGTGCCGTATGCGCCGGCGCCCTTCGCGTGCATGCGGCGCTCCGGGATCACCTCGCGATCGAAGTGCGCGAGCTTTTCGATCAGCCAGACGTCCTGCAGCAGCGCGGGGCCGCGTGCGCCGGCCGTCTGGATATTGACGTTGTTGCTGACCGGTGCGCCGTTCGCATGCGCTATGTCGCGCGGAATCGAATGCTCTGACATGTCCTGGTTCCCCCAAACGGTATGTAGTTTCAGTTCATCTGTCGCGCGGGCTGCCGTCGGTTCGGGCATCGCGCGTCGCGCGGACGGCCATCCGGCACGCCGCCCATCGGAGATTAGAAGTCGACGATGTATCCGGTGTTTGTCCGGTTTGTATCGCTTTGTACCCGGTTCCGCCGACGGCCGGTTGCCGGACAAGCCGCCCGCATCGCGATGCGTTGCATCGCATTCGACCGGCATGGCCGCGCAGCCCACACGCGCACGATCGCGTGCAGCACGATACTTTTATGTGGAATCCTTTCTGCGCGGTCGCCGCCGCTCGTCACGATCGCTGGCTGTCGACGATCCGGTCGCCGAGCGCGCCGAGGTCCGCATCGCCGCGTGCGGCGATCAGCGCATAGGCGACGCCTGAGCGGCGCCACGTAGCGACGTCCATGTTGCCGACCTGCTGGCGATCGAGCACGGTATCGGGCCGTTCGTCTTTCATCACGCACAGCGCGACGGGCGAGCCTTTGTCGGGCAGATAGACGATCTGCACCAGCGGTTTGCGATTGAAGTTCAGACGCTGAATGCGCTTGAACGCCAGCCCGGCCGGGCGCAGGTCGGGAATCCGTATTCCTAGTCCGTCGTCCCGGCGAATCGTGTCGAGCATATGCGCGGCGGCGGCGACGTTCGCCGAGTCGAACGCAACGGTGTCGCGCGTATAGAGCCGCTGATAATTGACGGCCGCCATGATCCACGGCGACATCTGCGTCTGCGCACTCACCGACGCGGGCCGCGGCGCGAACCGCAATATGGCGGCGCTGCAGAATGCCCCGGCGACGAACGCGGCCGCGAGCCACGGCGCTATCGCGCGCATGCGCGGACGAAGCGGCGCGGAATGCCGCCCCCGCACACCGGGCTGCGCTGCGTGCGACGCGCGCCGAGACGCGTCGCCGGAGGCGCTGAGCGCCGCCGGCGACGCATGCGCATGCGCGATGTCCGCGACCTTCCGGATCAGGCTCTGCGGCACCGGCGGCCACGGATGACGCTGAAACGCGCGCCGATAGGGCAGCACCGACGCTTCGAACAGCGCCACCCGCGTCGCGATGTCGGCCGACGTTCCGATCGCCCGGTCGACTTCCTCGCGCTGGTGCGACGTGAGCTCTCCGTCCACGTATGCCATGAGCACGATGTCGTCCATATTCATGCCCCCTGATCCTCACTGGTCGCCGCGCTTTTCGCGGATCGTTCGTGCCGGTCGCTGAACAGCGCGCCGATCGCCTGGCGAGCGCGTGAAAGCCGGCTCATGATCGTACCGATGGGCACGTCCAGCACGTCCGCTGCTTCGCTGTAACTGAGGCCTTCCACGCCGACCAGCAACATCACCACGCGCTGCGCTTCGGGAAGCTGCTGAACGGCCCTGACGATCTGAGCATCCAGCGCCTGCTGCTCCAGTGTCGGTGCGGCAGGATCGGAGATGGTTTCGAGAAGGTCGTCGTCCCAGTCCATGCCCGAGCGCCGGCGCACGCTGCGTGCGCGGAGTTCGTTGAGCCAGGTGGACTGGACGATCGAGAACATCCAGCTGAGCGGCGCCGTGCCGGGCCGCAACTGATGCGCGCGTTCGAGTGCGCGCACGCACGCGCATTGCACGAGATCCTCGGCGTCGTGCCGATCGCCCGAGATGCGCAGTGCGAACGCCCACAGGCGCGGAAGCATCTCGGGCAGCATGGCGGACAGTTCGGCTGCGGTCATCTGCGTCGATCTCCGTAACATGCAACCGGCCCGACGCTGACAAACGGCCGTATCTGACGTGTATCCATGGGTTTAGGCGAAATTGAACGGGCAACACCCCTACAGCCCACGTAAACAGCTGGACGGCACCGATATTCCATCAGCCGTCGAGGCTCACCCGATCGGCCGGATCGCAGCACGCCGGCGCAACGCCGGCGGTGTTGGGGGCGATGCGCGTCAGATCACCGAGACGACCACGTCGATGTTGCCGCGCGTCGCCTTCGAATACGGGCACGTCTGGTGTGCGGCATCGACGAGCGCGCGCGCGAGCGCCGCGTCGACGCCCGGCACGCTGACGTTCAGCCGGGCCTGCAGGAAGTACGCGCCGTCGGCCGTGGCCAGGTCGATTTCCGCGTCGACATGCGTGTCGCGCGGCAGCGCAACCTCCAGCCGTTGCGCGGCCAGCCCCATCGCACCGATGAAGCATGCGGACCAGCCCGCTGCCAGCAGTTGCTCGGGATTCGTGCCGGGCGCGGCCGAGCTTGGCCCGGACAGCTTCACGTCGAGGCGGCCATCGGCACTGCGGGCCGCGCCGTCGCGCCCGCCGGTGGTGCGAGTCTTGCCGGTGTACAGAACTCTGGTTTGCTGGCTCATGATCGGTATCGTCGTGGTGGGTGGTGAATGAACGAAGCACGTATTCCGTCTTCCGGATGCATTAGAGCGCGGCCACGTATCGGTCATGTGTCCCGACGCCGGGCTATTGCAACGTCGCGTATCCATTCCGGGCGCGTACACATTGAGAAACAAATTCGCTGCTCCAGGCTGCGAGCCATTCGCGAAGCGAAGCGTGTTGGCGGATACAGGTCGCGCCGAGGCCAGGCAACGCATCGTCGCCTGGAAAACGTGCGACGCATGGCCGACGTACCGATATGCAGAGGCTTCCGAACAAGTCGTCCGGCTCGCCCACCGATTCACGCTCATTGGAATAGCACGCCGCCATCGGGTGTTCTGTCGATGCGGACAACCCTTCGGGAGTGAAACGGTGCAGAACGGGCAGCAGGAAATCGACGATCGTATGGCGCACGCGCCGGCGCACATGCGCGCGCTTGGCAGCACGGAACATCTGTTCTGGTTGCTGGACCAGAATCGGCCGACGCATTTCGCGATGGTCGCGGAGATCGATCGGCGATTCGCGCCGGGCGCATGGCGCGCTGCGTTTCAGGCGCTCCAGCGCCGACACCCGCTGCTGTCGAGCTGTATCGCCATCGACGCGCAGCAGAATTCGGCGTTCCATTCCGTACCGGGGGCCACGGTGCCGTTGCGCGTGATCGAGCACGACGCAACGTCATGGCAAGCCGAAACGGCCCGCGAAATCGCGACGCGCTTCGACTGGGCGACAGCGCCGCTGCTGCGCGCGACGTTGTTGCAGCGCGAATCGACGTCGGCGCTGATTCTCGTCGCGCATCACTCCGTGCTCGACGGCATGGGCGCCGCGTATCTGATAGAAGAACTGCTGCGCACGCTGACGGGCGAGTACGCGGCGCCGCTGCCGCTGGTGCAGTCGCTCGAGACGCTGCTCGAGGCCGACCTGAATGACGCGGCCGTGCTGCCCGCGCCGCTTGCCGCTCCGCAGCCGAAGCCGTTCCGTGCGGACACACCGGAGCTGCCGCACGTCGACGCGGTCGCGCTTTCGACCGAAGCCACGCGCCGCATCGCCGCGCGCGCGCGGCAAGAGCGCACGACCGTGCACGGCGCACTTGCCGCGGCCGTTCATGAAGCGGGACGGCGCCTGTCGAGCGAATGGGCCGCGCGCGCATTGAGAACCGTCACGCCGATCGACGTACGCGATCTAGCCGGCGACGCGGGCGTCGCGAATGGCGTGTACATCACCCAGACCGTCACGATCGACGATCACCCGCGCGGCACCGACTTGTGGACTGCCGCCCGCAAGATCAAGGAGGATCTCGCGCCCGCTCGAACGCGCGCCCGCATCGCAGCGGAGCTGAAGGCGCTGGATACCGCGATGGCGGCGCGGCCGAGCGTCGAACACGCGGCCGGTTTCCTGTCGGGCGTGCTCGCCTTCGACGTCCTGCTGTCGAATCTGGGCAATCAACCGATCGCGGCGGCGTACAACGGCGTGACGCTCGACGCGCTGTGGGGGCCGTTCGTGACGTCGGGTTTCGCTGACGATCAGGTCATCGGCGCGTGCACGATCGATGGCGTCCTGCGTGTCGCGCATACGAGCCATTGCGCCATTCCGGGGCTGCTCGACGAAGTCCGCACGATTCTCGAGAGAGCGGCCGGCTGAACGAGAGCATGGCGCGCCCGCACGCGGCGGGACGCCGGTTCCGTTCGTCTCAGAACGCCGCGAGCGACACCCGCTTGCGGTGCTCGACGACGGACAGCAGGAACGCCGCCAGCCCGCAGGCGGCGATGAGCGTCAGCAGCATCGTCCTGCCCATCGTGACCAGCACCAGGCTGCCGAGCGCCGGAAATCCGAACACGCCGACGAAGTACGATGCGACGAACCATGTGAGCACCGCGCGCCGATGCCGTGCATCGGCGCTGTTGACCGCTTGCGCCTGAACGATCGGATAGATGAGGCCGTAGCCCGTGCCGAGCAGCACGGCGCTGGCCGAATGCAGGAGTGCGTGATGCGGCACGGCGAACGTCACCGCGACGCTGAGGATCATGAAGCCGAGCAGGATCTGCGTGGTTGCATCGACGCGCATCCGGATCACCAGCGCGCTGAGCAGCCAGCGTATGACGACCACCGTGGCCGAATAGAGCCCGAAGAACGTTCCGGCCTTCACGCCGGTTTCCGGCGCCATCGACATCTGGAACGTCATCAACCCCGAGAAGACGCTCGAGCCGAGCGCGATGATCGCGATCGGATAGATTGCGTGCGTGCGGGCAATCGCGCCCATGTCCCGAACCCAGCGTTCGCGCACCGGCGGCGCAGCGGGCAATGATGCCGGCGACGCCGGCGACAGGCGCCCGAAGCATTCGAGCATGACGGCGGCCATCGCGCACAATCCGCCGACGGCGCAGAACACCGTCCCCGTCGTCCAGTGCAGGTTGCGTATCGCGAGCGCCGCGACGGCCGGGCCGCCGCCGACGCCTGCCATCTGAAACGATCCGAACCGCAGGAACCAGCGCTCGCGTTCGGTATCGGTGGTGCGCTCCGCGAGCATCATCGGTGCGGCGAGGTAGAACGCGCCCCAGCCGACGCCGACCAGCAACCCGGGCACGGCGCTCAGCGAACCGGTGCGATCGATCAGCGCGAAGCCGACAACGCCCGCGCCGACGACCAGCGCGGCCAGCGCCGTCGTACGTGCGGTGCCGATCGAACGGGCGAGCCATGCGACCAGCGGCAGGCCGATCAACGCGCCGACCATGGCCTCGACCAGCGCGACGCCGGTATCGAAATCGCCGCCGCCCGTCGAACGAAAATGCATCGACAGCAAAAACGTCGCGCCGTATCCGCATGCCGTCAACAGCGCGCCGAGCAGCACGAACGACGCAACGCGCGGCGACATCGTGTGAGGATCGGGCATCGTGCCTCCCGTTGTTTCGAAACCTTGCCTTCGTTGCGCGGTCATCTCTGGCAGCCGCGCCCGGCCTTCCGATTAAACACCTGCGATGTATCCCGCATATGTCGGCGGCGTATCGCAATGTACCGGACGAAACGCCGGCATCCGGCTCGGGCGACCCGCCATGCACGCGGCCGGATCGCGCTCGCCCGATGCGGAACGGGCTTCGAACGACGGACGGTTTCCGGGCGCTGCGTTCATGCGGGAGCGAGCGGCAGCGTCACCCTCGCCTCGAGGCCGCCGGTGCTGCGATTGTTCAGTTGCAGGTCCCCCTGCATCGCCCGCGTCAGCCGGCGCGCGATCGCCAGCCCCAGTCCTGAACCCGGGGCGCGGGCCGAGGTCTGCGGCGCGCGGTACCAGGGTTTGAACACCGCCTCCAGCTCCGCCGGCACGATACCCGGCCCCGAATCCAGCACGGTCAGCATCACGTGCCGTCCGTCGACCCGCACACACAGGCGCACCTCGCCCCCGTAGCGCAGCGCATTATCGATCAGATTGACGAGCACGCGGCGCAGCGCGTGCGGGAACGTCACGAGCGGACGCCCGACCCGTCCGTCGAGATCGACGGTCAGGCCCGCGTCGCGATAGCTGCCGACCAGCACACCGAGCATCTCGTCCGCGTCGACGCGGCGCGGCGGCTCGGGCACGCTGCATTGGAGCCGCGCGCACGCGAGGCTCGCGTCGACGAGTTCTGCCATCTCGGCCAGATCGCGCTCGATCGCATCGCGCAACACGCCGTCATCGAGCATCCCGCTGCGCAGCATCAGCCGAGTCAGCGGCGTGCGCAGGTCGTGCGCATAGGCGGCCAGCACGTGCAGCAATTCCGTCATGCGCTCCGCGTGCTGGCGGTGCGCGCCGTTGATCGCGCGTGCGAGGGTCGCGATCGACGGCGCGCCGCGTTCGGCCCACGTATCGGGGAGCGCTTCTATACCTTGCTTGTCGATCGCATCCGCGAGGTCGCGCACGGTCGCGTCCAGCCTCAGCATCCGCAACCACGCCCACAGCGCGGTCGCGACCAGCATGAACGCGAGTGTCGCGACGGCGGCGATCAGCAGGCCATTACCTGCCGCCGGGCGCAATGCGTTCGCGAACGTCGTGCGCGCGTCGTACATGCCGGCCGCGACCCATGCAACGCCGCCGACGATCATCAGGCACACCGCCAACGCGACGCGTTCGCGCGAATGCGGGAACACCGCGCGGGCGATGCCGCGCAGGCCGCGCGTGGCCCGAGATTCAAACAAAGTCGCTGACGATAAGGTGGGAAGGTGCGCCATCTTCGTTCTCCTGTCGCCGTCGCAGCGGACGGCACAAGACAGATGAAAACACGCGCGAGGGGGCCTGCACCATCAAACGAGCGGCCATTCACCCCCTACGAAGGTTTAGGTCGCCGGGCCAGGCTGCCGCCGATCGGTCAGCGCTGTCGCAGCGCGCGGGCGAGCCACCCTTCGAGTTCTCGCGCATCGATCGGTTTTTCGAGGAGGCACACCGCGGCGCTCGCGCGCACGCGCTCGCGTTGGCGGCCGGTGGCGAACGCCGTCGCGAATATGGTCGGAATGCGCACGCCGGCGGCTTCGATCCGCGCCAGCAAGTCGATCCCGTCCATCCCGGGCAGCTGGATGTCGCAGATCAGACAGCGCGTGCGTGCGACCATGTCGGACACGAGGAATGCCTGCGCCGACGCAAACTCGCGCGCATCGCCGCCGAGCGCACGCACGAAGCTTCTCACGGCGGCGCGCACGAACGGATCGTCGTCGACAATCGCTACGAGATCGGTGACTGAGAGTGAAAGAGGCATTCGTACTTATGGCCAGGGGAACGAGCGCGCTCGTCCCAAATGCAGCAACACAAGTTGCCAGCATACCGCCTCGCCGCCCGACCGCCACCATATCTACGTATGGGTCGGCTTTCTCCCGATGGCGCCGTCGCTAGCGCGACGGCAGTTCAATGCCGAGCGCGGTCATCTTGCGCACGAGTTCAGCGACCGAGCGACACTTCATCTTGCGCATCGCCTGACCGCGATGGATCTTGGCCGTGATCTCGGCGATGCCCATGTTGCCCGCGACCTGCTTGTTCATCAGGCCTGTCGCGACGTGTTGCAGCACTTCCCGCTCCCGCGGCGTCAGCGATTCCCAGCATTCGCGCAAATCGAGCAGCGACTGGCTGGCCTCCAGCCGCTGCGCGTCGCGGTCGAGCGCCGCGACCACCGCGTCGATCATTTCCTGATCGTGAAACGGCTTCGTCAGGAAGTCCATCGCGCCGGCCTTCATCGCCTTCACCGTCATCGCGATGTCGCCGTGCCCGGTCATGAAGATGATCGGCATCTGCGGACCGCCATTCTCGACCAGCGACTTCTGAAACGCGATCCCGCTCTGCCCGCGCAATCGAACGTCGAGCACGAGGCAAGACGGGCCCGTTGCCTTCGGCGCCGCGAGAAACGCCTCGGTCGACGCGAATGCGTACACCTCCAGATCGATCGAGCGCAACAGGCTGACGAGCGCGGCACGCACGAATTCGTCGTCGTCGACGACATAGACGACACGGGCACTCCGATCGCCGGATGAAGTCGCGATGTTGGGCATGGTGATCTCGGGCATTGAACTATTCGCTGGTGAATTTGCTGGGATGGCCGCGCGGCGGCGCGATGGCATCGCGACGCATGCACTGCTGCAGCCGCATCGAAGCGGGATGCCCCGTTCGCATCCGTTCGGGCGGGCACGTCGCGGCCGTGCATGCGGACGACGACCCAACGATCACCCACTTTGCCGGCACCAATGAAAACACGCGAACCCCCGAATTATTCCAGTCGCGATTCACCGATGCAACCGCGCATGCGAACGGCTGCGCGGTTCACCGAATTCCGCGACATCGTCGAGCGCATGACCGCACGTCGTGCATCGGCGTGCGCGCGGGAACACACCCGCGAACCGCTCGCACCGCGCGTCCCGCGTCGTGCGGACATGCGTCGCCCCACACATTGGTATCCGAATGTATCGGGCTTCGGCGCGGATACACGGCATTGCAAAACGCCGCGCCCGGGACACACGGGAGATACCTTCCCGGCGCTCAATACACACACGGCGGCACCTGATGCAAACACGACGCCACGGGCCCGTCAGGCTCGCGCGCCATCGGGTGACGCGAACACGTTCCGATCCATCCCACTTCAGGAGCCTCGCATGAGCATGTCAAAAATCACCTTCGCGTTTGCCGCACTCGCACTGACCGCATCGGCATACGCGGCATCGCCGGCGGAAACGGTCGCCGGAAATTACGACGTGCAGGCAGCAAGCCATTGGTCGCCGCTCGCGCCGATGGCAAAGACGCGCGCGGAAGTCCGTCAGGAGCTCGCCGCGGCGCGACAGAACGGCGAGCTGGACGCGCTGCGGAAACTCTATTCCGGGCATTGAACGGCCCTCTTCGTGTCGGCCCCGGCTCGCGCGCGCACCGCAGGCGCCCTTGCCAGCGCGCGGGCCGTGACCGCATTTCGCCCGATGTATCCGCACGCCCGTCAGCCAATGAAGCAAACCGAATTCTCAGCGATGCTTCCCGACATGCTGCCGCGCCTCCGTTCGTTCGCGCTGCGTCTGACCGCGAATCGACACGACGCGGACGAACTGGTGCAGCGTGCATGCATTCGCGCGCTCGAGCGGGTTCATCAACTGCGAACCGACACGGCGCCGGTCAGTTGGGTCTTCTCGATCGTCCATTCGATCTGGCTCAACGAGTTGCGGCGACGCAATCGTCGCGACCGCCTGCTGCTCGAATACAGCGACGCGCTGCTGGAAACGGTCGCTGATCCGCGCGCCGCATCCGAAACCGCAGTCGCCGTCCGCCAGATCGTCGATGCCGTCGAGCGGTTGCCGGAGCCGCAGCGCGTCACGCTACTGCTCGTCAGCATCGACGGCCTCAGCTACCGCGAGGCCGCGCACTCGCTCGACATTCCGGTCGGCACCGTCATGAGCCGGATATCGCGCGCACGCAATGCGATCCGCATTGCGCTCGGCGGCGCCGACGCAACACGAACGCCGCGCGGCAATTTCGCGGGCTCCGCGAGCGACGGCTGACGCCCGCTGCCCGCTGTCGCGTGCCGTTCGATTCACGTTGATCCGCATCGCGCACCGCGCCGCGCCGCGCGAAAAATGCACGAACGGCGACGGAATAAACGACGTGCATCGCGTGTTCAGTGTAGGCAATCGCATCCGCCGCGGTGAATGCGGCCGGGCGCCTACTATTCGACACGAAACATGTCAGCACTTTCCAGAATGCTACTCGTCTATGACGGAACCGACGAGGCACAGGCCGCGCTCGTGCGATGCGCGGCACTGTCGCGCGCACTGTCCGCCGCGGTCGACATCGTGACCGTGGTCGATCCCGTCACCGCGAACGCGCAGTCGGCGGGACTGCTCACCGATCTCGCGCACCATCGCCTCGAGGAATTCGCGCGCGACGCGCTTGACCGCGCGATTGGCAAACTGGCGAACGACGGCATCGTCGCGCGCGGCTTCCTGCGGTTCGGACGCGCGGTCGACGCCGTCGCCGCGCATGCGTTGACCACACGTCCGGACATGATCGTCGTAGGGCACCGCGCCAGCAGCGGGTTCGCGCGCTGGTGGCGCGAACGACCGGTCCATTTCGATCTGGCCGAGCGCCTTCGCGGTGCGGCGCTGATCGTCGTGACGGTACCACCGGCCTAAAGCCGCCGCCGCACGCGCCACCCGCATCACGCGTGCGGCTCGAGCGTGTCCGGCGCCGCGACGCCGGTGCGCGGCTGAATGGTCGCCGCGAGAATCATGCGTTCCCGGTTCGCGGTGAGGCACACGTCGCTGGAGCGCGGACGGAACACGCGATCGCCGCGCGCGATCGCGCTTCCCGTCAACGCACAGACCGCGGGCGCGCGTGCGCGGCTGCTGCACCAGATCTGCTCGGTATACCGTCCCGAACGCGGGTCGCTCCATGAAACGCTGATCATGGACGACGACAGGCACTCGATCACCTCGATCGCGTAAAGCCGTTCGTCCCGCGTGAGCGTGTCGCCGTCGTCGCATCGGCGCAGGCCGAGGCGGCGCGCCTTGTAGCGCGTGCGCTGCGCTTGCCGGCAAACATCGCGTTGTTCCAGCGAAGGGTCGAGGACATTGATCAACGTGCGAATCATGATGTCCGCTTCAGGCAGTGTCGCCATCGCCGTTTCTCCCATCCAGTCGTGTCGGTCGTGTGAAAGCGGACGCCCGTCCGCGCGCTGGCACGGCGCGTGCGGGCGTCCGTCGCTCAGGCGCCGCCTTCCGCGCGCAGCGTGATCTTGCTGTTGACCGACGTGACGCCGCGCACTTTCCGCGCCGCGTCGACCGCCAGATGATCCTGGTCTTCGCTGTCGACCTGGCCGGTCAGCGTCACGCGTCCGGTCGACGCGTTGCCGAACACGACGATCGGCGTCCCTTCAAGGCCCTTCGTCCGGGACAGCGCCTTCTGAACGGAGCGCGAGAACGTGCGATTGGCGGCGCGCACCGCCTTCTTCGACGAGCCGGCTGCGGGCGTCGAAGTCTGCGCTGCATCCGCCGCGGCTGTATCGGGGCGTTCGTCTGCGAACGCGCGCACATTCACGCCGGCGAGCAGGGCGACGGCCAGGCCGCCGGTTACGACGATGTGTCGGAGTTTCATGATGGGTTCCTTGGATGTCTGGTGTCGTATCGACAAGCACGTGTATTCCGGCCGGCTCGCCGACGTGTCGGCCGAGCCGCCGTCTACGCGAATCGTGACCGGTGCAGCCAGCATACGGTGACGTGTGGACGCGCTCCATAGCATCTGCAGCTAGCCGAGTGACGCGTCGGCATAAGACGCCGCATACGTTTGTATAGGCACCGGCTCGATCTCCGCATGCGCCCTTTCGGGCGACGTACGGCGATCGCGCCGTGTCCGCTCATATCGAAGCAACCGGCAGCGTGACCGTGGCCCGCGTTCCACCGTCGCCGCGAGGCGCGAGCTCGAGCTGCCCGTGGTGCGCTTCGACAATGGACTTGCAGATGGAAAGCCCCATCCCCATTCCGTGCGGTTTGGTCGTAAACAACGGCTCGAACAGACGCGCCGCCAGCTGCGGATCGAAGCCGTCGCCGTTGTCGTCGATCCGGATGCGCAGCAGGCTCGTGTCGGACTCACATGTCAGGACGATGACACGCGCGTCTTCACGGGTGCCCATCATCGATTCCGCGCCGTTCATCAGCAGACTGATGATGGCCTGCTGCAGCTGCACGCGTTCGCCGCGCACCGGTATCGCGGACGCACATCCGTCGACGCGCAATTTCACCTTCATCGCGTCCAGCGTGCTTTCCAGTATCTCCCCGGCCTCGCGCAGCGCATCCGCGAGGTCGAACACCGCGAACTCGGGCGCCGCGCGCCGCGCCCGCGCACGCAGCGCACCGATGATGGTCCGCGCGCGCACCGTGCACGCACAGATGTGCGCCAGCATTTCCCGGGCGGCTTCGAGATTCGGTGCGGTGCGATCGAGCCATTTCAGCCCGGCACGCGCGGACGTGTCGATCGCGGTGATGGGCTGGGCGACCTCGTGCACGATCGACGCGGCTAGCTCTCCATACGCCGTCAGCCGACTGTTGCGATCCATTTCCGATCGGGTTTCGCGCATCGCGGCTTCGACGCTGCACAGGCGCGCGCGCTGCGCGCGCAGCTCGTCGCGCAGCCGCAAATTCTCGAGCACGCAGCCTGCATGAAGCGCAACGACCTCGACCAGCGCGGCCTTCGCCGGCGTGAACACGCCCGGCACATCGCGATGCTCGAGATACAGCGCACCGGTCAATTCGCCATCGCACCGTATCGGCATGCAGATCACGGCACGCGGCTTGCGGCGGCGCACATAGTCGTCGGTTCGCCAATGGTCGGCGGCGCACGCATCGCGCAGCACCATGCCGTTGCGCAGGTGCACGGCGGCGGCAATGATCGGCACGGGCAGCCGGTCGACCGGCCGCCGTTCGGGGTGGGCCGCGTTCGCGGCCGTCGCCTCGGCGACCGCCTCCCAGCCGCCGTCGCGCAGGACGGCGATCACGCCCCACGTTGCCGCCGCGCCGCGCAGCGCGGATTCGAGCAGTGTCGCGACGCGCGTCGCGGGCGGCGCATCGTGCGCCATCGCGCGCGAGACGTCGCGCAACACGTGCATGTCGGACGACGGCAGCGATTGAGACGTGACTGCGTCAAAGGCCGGCGCTGCTTCGGCGCCGCCCGGGTCGGCGAGCGGTTTCCATGGCGTCCGCGCAGCGAGCGTGCTGCAGGCATCGTCGAGTTCGTTGTTCATTCGTCTATCTCCTGCTTGCCGGCATCGGCCTCTGCCAACCTGAAATTAACATTTCGTGTAGTGAGTACTCCACAAACGAATGGTAGCATCAGTTTCTCAAAATAAAAATGTGAAGATTTCGATTGCCAGCACTTCATGCCCAAGAAGGTGTCCCTGATGATGACTTCAATATCTTGAATTTATTGAATATTTATGATTTGTTGCGAAGCCGACAAGAGTTCCGTAGAATCCGGAATTCATGTAGCGTTCCCTGTATGAAAGTTCGAGGAATGCCGCTGTTTCAGGTTTCTTTCAGGCGGCAAGATGAGGTTGCCGGCCGTCACAGGAGCGGTATGACTCAAGCAGCAAAACCCAAGGCGGTGCGCGGAACCGGTGTCCGGGAGGCAGCAGCCCAGGAAACCCGCGACAAGATCCTGCGCGCGGCGACCAAGGTCTTCGCGCGCTACGGCTACGAAGGCGGCAGCGTGGAGCGCATCTCCAGGCTGGCGAAGTCGTATGACCGGATGATTTACTACTACTACGGGAGCAAGGAGGGCCTGTTCGTCGCGGTGCTCGAAGGCATCTATCGGCGCATGGACGAGGCGGAGCTGAAGATGGCGCCCGATCCGTCGGATCCCGTGGAAGCGCTCAAGACCGTGGTCCGCTTCAAGCTGGACTACTATTGGCGCAATCCGGATTTCATCACGCTGCTCAACACCGAGAATCTGCACCAGGGCAAGCATTTGTCCCGGCTCGAACGTCGCGGCGAATATTCGTCGCATGCGGTGCGGACCGTGGCCAGGATTCTCGACAGCGGCGTAGAACAGGGACTGTTCCGCACGGACCTGAACCCGCGCGACGTTTTCCTGCTGATCATTTCGGCCGCGTATTTTTATACGTCGAACCGCCACACGTTGTCCGCGTTCCTCGGCGAGGATCTGACCGCGCCGGAGGCCGTGCGCCGCTGGGAAGCGTTCGTCATCGACAGCGTGCTGCGGGTCGTGCGCAAGGATGCGGCGGCCGACGCTCGCGCGTGTGCCGGCGCCGATGCCGCCCTTCACGATCATGACGATGCAGACGGCTTGAGATGAACTACATTCGCGCCACTACGGTCGACGAAGTGCTCGATACGCTCGCCGCGCAGGCGCGGCCGCGCATCGTGTGCGGCGCCACCGACGCATTTGCCGATATCGGGCTCGTGCCGGCGCGCTCGGCGTGGCTGGACATCAGCGGCGTCGACGCGCTGCGCCGCATCGAACGGCATGACGGCGTCGTCCGTATCGGCGCGGCCGTCACGTGGGACGCCATCGCCCGCACGGCATGGCTGCCCGTCGCGCTCACCGACGCCGCCGCTTCGATCGGCCCCCGGCAAATCCGCGTCCAGGGCACGATCGGCGGAAACGTGTGCCATGCGTCGGCCGTCGCGGACGGCATCCCCGCGCTGCTCGCGCTCGATGCGAGCGTCGAGCTGGCCAGTGTGCGCGGCGTGCGACGCCGGCCGTTGGCCGAATTCGTGCTCGGCAACCACCGGACTGCGCTGGCCGCCGACGAATTGCTGGTCGCGCTGCAGTTCGCGCTCCCGCGCGCGGGCGCGCGCACGTCGTTCATCAAGTGCACGAATCGCGACGGCGCGGCGATCGCCGTGGTGTCGGCCGCCGCACGGTTGCGCGTGCGCGCCGGGCACACGATAGAGGAAGCCGCCGTCGCCGTCGGCGGCGCCTCCGACGTTGCGCGCCGGATGCCGGTGCTGGAAAATGCGCTGGCCGGCCGGCGTCGCGACGAATTGGCCGACGTGATCGCCACGTCGCCGCTGGCGGAGCTGTCGCCGGCCGACGACTGCCGCGCGACCGCGCTGCACCGCCTCCATCTCGCGCGGCTGGCGATCGCACGCGCTTTCACATGCTGCATCGAGGAGAACGCCCGTGGCGCATTCCCCGCCTGAACCGCTCGCCGATGTTCGCGAAATCAACTCGGCCGACCGCGCCGCACATGCGCCGGAACCGGACTGGTTCGACCTCAACGGCACGCGGCGACGCCTGCCGGCAGACCGTTCGCAGCGCCTCATCGACCATCTGCGTGCGGATCTGCGCCAGTTCGGCACCAAGGAAGGCTGCCGCCAGGGCGACTGCGGCAGCTGCACGGTAATCGTCGACGGCGACGCACGTTATGCGTGCCTGATCCCGGTCGGACAAATCGCCGGGCGCCGTATCGTCACCGTCGAAGGCCTTGCCGCCGGCACCCGCTGCGGCAGCAGCCTGCAGCAGGCGTTTCTCGCCCATCAGGCCGTGCAATGCGGCTTCTGCACGCCCGGCATGCTCACCGCGGCAGCGGCGGCTATCGATGCCGGCGACGTGCGCGACCGCGCCGGTGCACGGGCTGCGATCGACGGCGTGCTGTGCCGCTGCACCGGCTATCAGAAAATCGTCGACGCGGTCACTGAAGTCGGATGCGGCGCGGCCGCGCGGTGCCGCACGCATGCGCCGGCCGAAGGGCCGTCCGTCGGCGTGCCGCTCACGCGTCTCGACGGCCCCGAAAAAGTGGATGGCAGCCAGCGCTTCGGCGCCGACGACTATCCGGCCGACAGCCTGTTCGTGCGCGCGGTGCGGTGCCCGCATCACCGCGCACGTTTCACCTTCGGCGACCTCGCCGCATTCGTCGACGCGCATCCGGGCGTGCACCGCGTGCTCACCCGCGCCGATGTGCCGGGCCTGAATCTGCACGGCGTCGCCACGCCGTATGCGGACCAGCCGGTCCTGCCGGATACCGAAACACGCCACCATCTCGAGGCGGTCGCGCTGGTCGTCGGCGAGCGCGCCGCGATCGCGGCGCTGGACCTCGATCGTTTTCCGGTGCGGTGGGAACCGCTGACGCCGGTGCTTGCGGTCGCCGATGCCGTGCTGGACGACAGTCCGCGGCTGCACGCCGATCGCCCCGGCAACGTGCTGATCGAGGGCGTGGTGTGCCGCGGCGACGCGGAGCGCGCGATACGGGACGCCCGGCACGTCGTCAGCGCAACCTTCGAATCCAGTTTCGTCGAGCATGCGTACCTCGAGCCGGAGGCCGGCTGGGCGCGACGCGTCGGCAACGTGATCGAAATCCATTCGTCGACGCAAGCGCCGCATCCGCATCGCGCCGATCTCGCGCGCATTCTCGGCGTCCCGCCGGAGCAGGTGCGCGTCGTCGCAACCGCGGTTGGCGGCGGCTTCGGCGGCAAGCTCGACATGACGGTCCAGCCGCTGCTCGCGATCGCGGCGTGGCATCTCGACCGGCCCGTCGCGATGGTGTTATCGCGCGAGGAGTCGATGGCCACGTCGACCAAGCGTCATCCCGGCCGCATGACGTCCAGCATGGCCGCCGATGCCGACGGCCGGTTGCGCGCTGTGACGTTCGACGGCGACTACAACACCGGCGCGTACGCGTCGTGGGGCACGGCCGTCGCGAACCGCGTGCCCGTGCATGCGGGCGGCCCTTACGTGATCCCGCACTACACGGCGCACACGCGCGCAATTCATACGCATGTGACGCCGGCCGGCGCTTTCCGCGGCTTCGGCGTGCCGCAGACGACGATGTCGCAGGAACAGTTGATCGACGAATTGGCGTTCGCAGCGGGCATCGATCCGCTCGAGTTCCGCGCGCTGAACGCGCTGCGCCCCGGCGATACGCTGCCGACGGGACAAGTGCTCGACGACAGCGTCGGCCTCGTCGCCTGCCTCGATGCGCTGCGTCCCGCGTGGCGCGACGCACGGGCGCGGATCGCGACGCTCGACGCGGCGGCGTCCGGCCACATTCGTCATGGCGTGGGCATCGCGGCCTTTTTCTACGGCTGCGGCAACACGGCTCTGCCGAACCCGTCGACCGTGCGCTTCGGCATCCGCCGCGACGGCACGATCGTGCTGCACCAGGGCGCGGTGGATGCCGGGCAAGGCGCGAACACTGTCATTCCGCAAATCGCGGCCGACGCACTGGGCGTACCGGTCGACCGGTTGCAGTTCGTCGGTCCGGATACCGCACTGTCGCCGGATTGCGGCCGCACGTCGGCGTCGCGGCACACCTTCATCACCGGACGCGCGGCGTTCCTTGCCGGCACGGCGCTGCGCCACCGGCTGCTCGCGTTCGCCGGCGCGGCGCCCGCCGCGCGGATTTCATCGGATGCGCGCGGCATAATCGTCGACGGCCGCCCGCTGGATCTGCGGACGCTGCCCGTCGACGCGCACGGCTACGTCATCGCGGCCGAGGAACGCTTCGACCCGCCGACCACGTCGCTCGACGCGTCGGGGCAAGGCACGCCTTATGCAACCTACGCGTTCGGCGCGCAAATGGCGGAGGTCGCGGTGGATTGCGAAAGCGGCCGCGTGCGGGTACTCAAGGTCGTGGCCGCGCACGACGTCGGCAGGATGGTCAATCCGACGCTGCTCGAAGGACAAATCGAAGGCGCGGTCGCGCAAGGCATCGGCATGGGGCTGATGGAGAAGTATCACCCGGGCCGATACAACAATCTGCACGACTACGTGATTCCGACCGTGCACGACATGCCGGACGTGCAGTCGATCTTCATCGAAGCGCCGACGGCGATCGGGCCGTACGGCGCGAAGGGCATCGGCGAGCCCGCGCTCGTTCCGACGGCCGCGGCCATCCTGAACGCGATCCATCACGCGACCGGCGTACGCATCCGCGAGGCGCCGGCCACGCCGGATGTCGTGCGGCGCGCACTCGCGGGCGGCAAACGGTCTTCCGCGCTTCGATAGCGCCATTCCTACTTCGCGAACAACAACAATGACGACAACGAGAGATGCCGACGAAGCCGCACTGCGAATCGTGCCGCGCGCGTCGTGGTACGCCGAACTCGATTCCGCCGGAAAGCGCGCGTTCAAGGCCGCGTTCGCCGGCTGGGCAACCGATGCGTTCGACTTCATGGTGTTCAGCTTCGTGCTGGCTTCCCTGATCAGCCTGTGGGACCTCGATCGCGGCAAGGCCGGCCTGTTGAGTACCGTGACTCTGATTTTTTCGTCCGTGGGCGGCTGGATCGCCGGCATCCTCGCGGACCGATACGGTCGGGTCAAGGTGTTGCAGGGGACGATCCTGTGGTTCTCCGTCTGCACGCTGGCCATCGGTTTCGCGCAGAACTTCGAGCAGATCTTCGTGCTGCGCGCGCTGCAAGGGCTCGGCTTCGGCGGCGAATGGGCCGTCGGCGCCGTGCTGATCGGCGAGATCGTCGCACCCGCACATCGCGGCAAGGCGGTCGGCCTCGTGCAGAGCGGCTGGGCGATCGGCTGGGGCGGCGCGGCGATTCTCTACAGCATTGCGTTTTCCGTCCTTCCCGAGTCGCTGGCCTGGCGCAGCCTGTTCTGGGTCGGTATCGTGCCTGCCCTGCTCGTGCTGTACGTACGCAAGCACGTGCCCGAGCCGGCGGTATTCGTCCAGGCGGACGCCGCGCGGAAACAACACGGGAGCCGCCCGTCGGTGTGGGCGATCTTCTCGCGCGCGCACGCGCGGCGCACGGTGCTGGCCGCGCTGCTCTGCACCGGCATCCAGGGCGGCTTCTACGCGATGTCGACGTGGCTGCCGGCGTTTCTCAAGATCGAGCGACACCTGTCCGTGCTCGACACCGGCGCGTATCTGTTCGTGATCATCGTGGGGTCGTTCTGCGGCTATGTCGTCGGCGCGTACCTCTCCGACTGGTGGGGGCGCCGCCGCAACTTCATGCTGTTCTCCGCGCTGTCTCTCGTGTCGGTATGCGTGTACCTGGCCGTCCCGCTGTCGAATGCGCAGATGCTGTGGCTCGGATTTCCGCTCGGCTTTTCCTCATGCGGCATCTTCAGCGGAGTGGGCGCGTATCTGACGGAACTGTATCCGTCGAACTTCCGCGCGAATGCGCAAAGCTTCACCTACAACTTCGGACGCGGCATCGGCGCGCTGTTCCCGAGCCTCGTCGGGATGCTGAGCCATTCGCTCGGCCTCGCGCTGGCCATCGCGCTCTTTTCGGGTGCAGCCTATGGTGTGGTGCTGCTCGCCGTGCTGCTGCTGCCGGAAACGAAGGCCCGGTCGCTTTGAATGGCGAAGCGGGTGGCGCAATCCCGATGCGTGGAGTCGCACTCACCCGTGACGGCGTTACGCGCGGTGTGCGGCCGCGTCGTCGGACCGCTCGACGCATCTGCGCAACGACGCACGGTTGCCGAGCGGACGACGATCGGCAATGCGGCGGCGTTGAGCCACGCGATGACGTCGCCGCCGAAGGTGGCGTGACGGATTGTCGCGATGCAGAAGCGGCGGTTATTGCGGGGCTGCCGGCACTCGATGCGAAGCCGCGCCCTTCAATGCACACGGCCGCCCGAAGGCGGCCGTAAGAACAAGCACCGATGCGCGGCTTACTTGCTGTAGTCGTACACGCCGCGCCCCGTCTTCCGCCCCAGCCTGCCGGCCGCCACCATCTCGCGCAGCAGCGGGCACGCGCGATATTTCGGATCGCCGAAGTCCTTCAGGAACACGTCCATCACCGCGAGGCACACGTCGAGCCCGACGAGGTCGGCCAGCGCGAGCGGCCCGATCGGATGGTTCGCGCCGAGCTTCATCCCCGCGTCGATCTCCTCGGCCGACGCGATGCCTTCGGCCAGCACGAAGAACGCTTCGTTGATCATCGGCACGAGGATCCGGTTCACGACGAAGCCCGGCGCATTGCGCACGCCGATCGGCGACTTGTCGAAACGCTCGGTCAGCGCACGCACCGCGGACGCGGTCGCGTCGCTCGTCTGCAGCCCGCGGATGATCTCGACGAGCGGCATCAGCGGCACCGGGTTGAAGAAGTGCATGCCGACGAAGCGCGACGGGTCGGCCAGCAGCGCAGCGAGCGCGGTGATCGAGATCGACGACGTGTTGGTCGCGATGATCGCGTCAGGTCGCGCGACCGACTCGATCTGCTTCAGGATGCGGCTTTTCAGCTCGACGTTTTCGGTCGCGGCTTCGATCACGATATCGACCGTGGCGAGCGTTGCGTAATCGGTCGACGTCGCGATGCGCGCAAGCGCGGCATCGCGTGCATCGGCCGCGAGCTTGTCCTTCGACACGAGCCGCTCGAGGCTGCCCTTCAGTGCGGCGACGCCCTTGTCGAGCGCCGCGTCGCTGACGTCGATCATCACGACGTTCAGTCCTGCAACGGCGGCGGTTTGCGCAATGCCGTTGCCCATGGTTCCGGCGCCCACGACGCCGACGGTTTCGATGGCCATGACGATTCCTGTGTATGCGGATACTGAGCGGTCGATTATCAGATGTTCTCGAAGATCGCCGCAATGCCCTGGCCGCCGCCGATACACATCGTCACGAGCGCGTAACGCCCGCCAATGCGCTTCAGCTCGTACAGCGCCTTGACCGTAATCAGTGCGCCCGTCGCGCCGATCGGGTGACCGAGCGAAATGCCGGAGCCGTTCGGATTGACCTTGGCCGGATCGAGGCCGAGTTCCTGCGTGACCGCGCATGCCTGCGCCGCGAACGCCTCGTTCGCCTCGATCACGTCGAGATCCGCGACCTTCAGGCCGGCGCGCTCGAGCGCCTTCTGCGTGGCCGGCACCGGGCCGATGCCCATGTAGGCCGGATCGACGCCCGCATGCGCATACGCGACGAGACGCGCGAGCGGCTTCACGCCCTGCGCGCGCGCGGCATCCGCGCTCATCATCAGCACTGCAGCAGCTGCGTCGTTGATCCCCGACGCGTTGCCGGCCGTTACCGTGCCGTCTTCCTTCACGAACACCGGCTTCAGCTTCGAGAAGTCGTCGGGGCCCGCATCGTGACGCACGTGCTCGTCGGTGTCGAACGCGACCTCGCCCTTCTTCGTACGGATCGAGATCGGCAGGATCTGATCCTTGAAGCGGCCTTCGGCGATCGCGCGCGCCGCGCGACGATGCGATTCGAGCGCGAGCGCGTCCTGCGCGTCACGCGAAATGCCGTATTTCTTCGCGACGTTCTCGGCGGTCACGCCCATGTGGATCGTCTGAAACGGATCGTGCAGCGCGCCGAGCATCATGTCGACGAGCTTCGCGTCGCCCATGCGCTGGCCGAAACGCGCGGACGGCACGCTGTACGGCGCGCGGCTCATGCTCTCCGATCCGCCGCCGATCGCGACGTCGGCATCGCCGAGCATGATCGTCTGCGCGGCCGACACGATTGCCTGCAGGCCCGAGCCGCACAGGCGGTTCACGGTCAGCGCCGGCGTGTGCTGCGCGACGCCGCCGTTGATCGCCGCGACACGCGCTAGATACATGTCCTTCGGCTCGGTGTTCACGACGTGGCCGAACACGACATGACCGACCGCATCGCCCGGCACGTTCGCGCGCGACAACACTTCGCTGACGACCTTCGCCCCGAGATCGGTCGGCGAGAAATCCTTCAGGCTTCCGCCGAAATCGCCGATCGCGGTGCGGACACCGCTCACCACCACGACTTCCTTCGCTGCATTGCTCATCGTCTCACTCCGGTTCGTTCGCGCCCGCGGGCGCAGGATGCGTTTGCGTTACATGTTCGGGTAATTCGGCCCGCCGCCGCCTTCGGGCGTGACCCACACGATGTTCTGCGTCGGGTCCTTGATATCGCAGGTCTTGCAGTGCACGCAGTTCTGCGCGTTGATCACCAGCCGGTCGCTGCCGTCGTCGTTCTTCACGAACTCGTACACCGCCGCCGGGCAGAAGCGCGCCTCCGGCCCCGCGTACGTGCGCAGGTTCACGTTCACCGGCACGCTCGCGTCCTTCAGCGTCAGATGCGCGGGCTGGTTTTCCTCGTGGTTCGTGTTCGAGATGAACACCGACGACAGCCGGTCGAACGTCAGCTTGCCGTCCGGCTTCGGATACGCGATCGGCTCGCACTGCGACGCCGGCTTCAGCATCTCGTGATCCGCGTGCTTGTGGTGCAGCGTCCACGGCACGTTGCCGCCCATCACCTTCTGCTCGAGCCCGACCATCAGCGTGCCGAGATACAGGCCCTTCGCCATCCATTGCTTGAAGTTGCGTGCGCGGTACAGCTCCGTGTACAGCCACGATTGCTTGAATGCGTCGGGATACGCGTTCAGTTCGTCCGACTGGCGGCCGGCCTGCACCGCGTCGAACGCTGCATCGGCCGCGAGCATGCCGGTCTTGATCGCCGCGTGGCTGCCCTTGATCCGCGATGCGTTCAGGAAACCGGCGTCGTCGCCGATCAGCGCGCCGCCCGGGAACACCGTCTTCGGCAACGACAGCAGGCCGCCGGCCGTGATCGCGCGCGCGCCGTACGACACGCGCTTGCCGCCTTCAAGGAACGCGCGGATCGACGGATGCGTCTTGTAGCGCTGGAATTCCTCGAACGGCGACAGGTACGGGTTCGTGTAGCCGAGGCCCACCACGAAACCGACCACGACCTGGTTGTTGTCCATGTGGTACAGGAACGAGCCGCCGTACGTGTCCGACTTCAGCGGCCAGCCGGCCGTGTGGATCACGAGACCCGGCTTGTGCTTGGCCGGATCGATTTCCCACAGTTCCTTGATGCCGATCCCGTACGCCTGCGGATCGGCGTTCGCGTCGAGCTTGAACTTCGAAATCAATTGGCGGCCGAGGTGGCCGCGGCAGCCTTCGGCGAACAGCGTGTACTTCGCGTGCAGCTCCATGCCGAGCTGGAAGTTCTCGGTCGGCTCGCCGTCCTTGCCCACGCCCATGTTGCCCGTGGCGACGCCCTTCACCGAGCCGTCGTCGTTGTAGAGAATCTCCGCGGCCGGAAAGCCCGGGAAGATCTCCACGCCGAGCGCTTCGGCCTGCGCCCCGAGCCAGCGCGTGACGTTGCCCAGCGAGATCACGTAGTTGCCGTGATTCTTGAAGTTGTCGGGCAGCGCCCAGTTCGGCGTCTGCACCGCGCTCTTTTCGGACAGGAACAGGAAGCGGTCTTCCGTCACCTCGACGTTCAAAGGCGCGCCTCGTTCCTTCCAGTCGGGGAACAGCTCGGTGATCGCGCGCGGGTCCATCACCGCGCCCGACAGGATGTGCGCGCCGATCTCGGAACCCTTCTCGAGCACGCACACGCCGATCTCGGCGCCTTTCTCGGCGGCCAGCTGCTTGAGCCGGATCGCCGCCGACAGCCCGGCGGGGCCGCCGCCGACGATCACGACGTCGTATTCCATCGATTCGCGCGGGCCGTACTGCGCGAGCAAGTCCTGTGTGGTCAAAATCCTGTCTCCTCCTGCGCCCCGACCGTTACGGTCAGAACTGGTCTTCCGTCAATGCGAGCACGCTCTCGTTGCCCTTCGCGCCGACGATCGACGTTTCGAGCGCGCCTGCCTGCACAAGCACGTGCTCCGCATAGCATTGTGCGACTGCGATCTTCGCGTCGAAGAACGCCGTGTCGCTCGCGCGGTTCGCATGCGCGGCCAGCAGCGCGCGGGCCATCTGCCATCCGCACAGCACGACACCCGCGAGTTTCAGGTACGGCACGCTGCCCGCGAACACCGCGTTCGGATCCTGCTTCGCGTTTGCGAGCACGTAGTCGACCACCGTCGACAACGCGCGCGCACCGTTCTCGAGCTGCGTCTTCATCGATGCAGCCGCTGCGCCGTCGATCTTGCCGAGCGCCGCGACCGTATCGCCGATCTCCGCGATCAGCGCCTTCGCGACCGCGCCGCCGTCGCGCAGCGTCTTGCGGCCGACCAGATCGTTCGCCTGGATCGCGGTCGTGCCTTCGTAGATCGCAAGGATTCGCGCATCGCGGTAATACTGCGCGGCGCCGGTTTCCTCGATGAAGCCCATCCCGCCGTGCACCTGCACGCCGAGACTCGCCACGTCGTTCACCATCTCGGTGCTCCAGCCCTTCACGACCGGGACCAGATATTCATAAATTGCCTGATGACGCGCGCGCGTCGCGTTGTCCGAATGACGGTGTGCGATGTCGCTGTGCGCGGCGGCCACGTACGCGAGTGCGCGCGCGCCCTCGGTCAGCGCGCGCATCGTGCCGAGCATCCGGCGCACGTCCGGGTGATGGATGATGGTCACCGACTGCTTCGCCGATCCGTCGACCGGGCGGCTTTGTACACGCTCCTTCGCGAAAGCCGCGGCCTTCTGGTATGCACGGTCGGCGACGCCGATTCCCTGCATCCCGACACCGAAGCGCGCGGCGTTCATCATGATGAACATGTATTCGAGGCCGCGATTCTCTTCGCCGACCAGGTAACCGATCGCGCCGCCGTGGTCGCCGTATTGCAGCACCGCGGTCGGGCTCGCCTTGATCCCGAGCTTGTGCTCGATCGATACGCAGTGCACGTCGTTACGTGCGCCGAGCGAGCCGTCTTCGTTGACGAGGAACTTCGGGACGATGAACAGCGAAATGCCCTTTACGCCTTCCGGCGCATTCGGCGTGCGCGCCAGCACGAGATGGACGATGTTGTCCGCCATGTCGTGCTCGCCCCACGTGATGAAGATCTTGGTGCCGAACACCTTGTACGTGCCGTCGCCCTGCGGCTCGGCGCGCGAGCGCACCAGCGCGAGGTCCGAGCCGGCCTGCGGCTCGGTCAGGTTCATCGTGCCCGTCCATTCTCCCGAGATCAGCTTCGGCACGTAACGCTGCTTCTGTTCGTCGGTGCCGGCCGTCAGCAGGGCCTCGATCGCGCCGTCGGTGAGCAACGGACACAGCGCGAACGACAGGTTCGACGCGTTCAGCATCTCGATGCACGGCGTCGCGATCAGCTTCGGCAGCCCCTGGCCGTCGTACTCGACCGGATGCTGCAGGCCCTGCCAGCCGCCTTCGACGAACTGGCGGAACGCGGCGCCGAAGCCCGGCGTCGCGGTCACGACGCCGTCCTTCCAGCTGCTCGGGTTGCGGTCGCCTTCGACGTTCAGCGGCGCCAGCACTTCGCCACAGAACTTCGCGGATTCGTCGAGCACGGCCTGCGCGGTGTCGTAGCCGGCTTCCTCGAAGCCCGGCAGCTGCGCGACGGTGTCGATGCCCGCGAGTTCCTTCAGCACGAACAGCATGTCCTTGACAGGGGCGTTATAGCTCATGGTCGATGTTCCAAATCAGGCGGTGAATGAGGCGCGCGGCCCGGGCCGCTGCGGCAAAACCGGCCAGCGCCAGGCGACGTCGTAGCCCATCGTAATGCCGAACCGGCCGATTTCCATTGTCATATCCGGCCCAGATGGTGACAAAATCGGCCACCAGATGTGCGGGCGATCCGCCAAAAGCCCGGCCGGCTGCGGGTTTGGCCGTCACCGGTTTCGGCGAATGCGGCGGCAACCGCACGCACCGCGCGTACCGGCCGGCGCGGGCCGACGGCACTAACGCGCCGCCGGATCGCGCAATCGCGCCGGAACCGTTTCCAGCGCCCGGACGGCACGTTGAAGATACGCCGCCGGTTTCGCGCGGCGCCGCGCAGCGCGACCGGCCTGCACGCGCATGGTCAGCAACCGCTCGACAGGATGCTGCGTGCGCGTCGATAAAACACAACAGTGCAACGGAGGATGTGCTCGACGCGACCGCGTGCTGCCCTTCCCCGACACGCGCGCGCATCGCGGCGAAAGCATCATCCGCGCACTACGAACGACCGTGCATTTTTGTTATGCAATCATGCAGCCTGTGCACAAAACACCCGCATGATTCTGGTAACTTGACGCACCGGCCCGCGCGCTTCGCGATGGCCATCACCCATCTTTCATACTATGACATTACAGATTGGGATTCCTGTGGAGACAGCCACCGGCGAACGGCGCGTTGCGACCGTTCCCGAAGTGGTCGAGAAACTGATCAAGCTGGGGTTTGCGGTGGCCGTTCAAAGCGGCGCCGGTGCCGGCGCGAACTTTGACGACGACGCGTATCGCGCGGCCGGCGCCAGCATCGCCGCGACCGCGGCCGAGCTGTGGTCGGGCAGCGACATCGTGTTGAAGGTGCGCCCGCCGAGCAGCGACGAAGTCGCGCTGATGCGCGAAGGCGGCACGCTGATCGGCTTCGTGTGGCCCGCGCAGAATCCCGAACTGATGCAGCAGCTCGCGGCGAAGCGCGCGACCGTGCTCGCGATCGATTCTCTGCCGCGCACGCTGTCGCGCGCGCAGAAGATGGACGCGCTCACGTCGATGGCCGGTATCAGCGGCTATCGCGCGGTGATCGAGGCCGCGCATGCGTTCGGCCGCTTCCTCAACGGGCAGGTCACCGCGGCCGGCAAGATCCCGCCGGCCAAGGTGTTCATCGCCGGCGCCGGCGTGGCGGGGCTGGCCGCGATCGGCACGGCCGCAAGCCTCGGCGCGATCGTGCGCGCCAACGACACGCGTGCGGAAGTGGCCGATCAGGTCAAGTCGCTCGGCGGCGAATTCGTCAAGGTCGACTACGAAGAGGAAGGCTCGGGCGGCGGCGGTTATGCGAAGGTGATGAGCGAAGGCTTCCAGCAGGCGCAGCGCGCGATGTACGCGCAGCAGGCGAAGGACGCCGACATCATCATCACGACCGCGCTGATTCCCGGCAAGCCGGCGCCGAAGCTGATCACCGCCGACATGGTGCAGTCGATGAAGCCCGGCAGCGTGATCGTCGACATGGCCGCCGAACAGGGCGGCAACTGCGAGCTCACGGTTCCGGGCGAGGCCGTCGTGCGCCACGGCGTAACGATCGTCGGCTATACCGATCTCGCATCGCGTCTGTCGCGGCAGTCGTCGACGCTGTACGCGACGAACCTGCTGCGCGTGATCGAGGAGCTTTGCAAAGGCAAGGACGGCACGATCAACGTCGATTTCGACGACGACGCGATCCGCGGCCTCACCGTAATCAAGGAAGGCAGCGTCACGTGGCCGCCGCCGCCGCTCAAGCAGCCGGCCGTCGCGCCCAAACCGGCCGCGGCCGCACCCGCGGCAGCCGCGCCGGCGAAGTCGAAAGGTCACGGCCACAGCGGCGAGCCGATGTCGGCGAAGGCGCTCGCGATCGTGTTCGCGATCGGCGCAGTCGCATTCCTGCTGGTCGGCCAGTTCGCACCGGCCAGCTTCCTGTCGCACTTCACGGTGTTCGTGCTCGCGTGCTTCGTCGGCTACATGGTCATCTGGAACGTCACGCCGTCGCTGCACACGCCGCTGATGAGCGTGACCAACGCGATCTCGTCGATCATCGCGATCGGCGCGCTCGTGCAGGTCGCACCGCCGCTCGGCGAGCTGGCTAATGCCGGCGATCGTCCGTCGGGGCTGATCCTCGGCCTCGCGGTCGGCGCGCTGACGCTCACGGCCGTCAACATGTTCGGCGGCTTCGCGGTCACGCGCCGCATGCTGGCGATGTTCCGCAAATAAGGGGACGACAATAATGACTTCCAACCTGACTACCGTCTCCTATATCGGCGCCGCGATCCTGTTCATCCTGAGCCTCGGCGGCCTCGCGAACCCCGAAACCGCGCGCCGCGGCAACCTGCTCGGCATGATCGGCATGCTGATCGCCGTGCTGGCGACGGTCGCCGGCCCGCGCGTGTCGGCCGCCGGCATTCCGTACGTGGTCGCCGCGCTGGTCGTCGGCGGCGCGATCGGCCTCTACGCCGCAAAGAAGGTGCAGATGACGCAGATGCCCGAACTGGTCGCGCTGATGCACAGCCTCGTCGGTCTCGCGGCGTGCCTCGTCGGTTTCGCGAGCTACATCGACACGTCATTGCCTTTCACCGGCGCGGAGAAGGCCATTCACGAGGTCGAGATTTATGTCGGCATCCTGATCGGTGCCGTGACGTTCGCGGGCTCGATCATCGCGTTCGGCAAGCTGTCGGGCAAGATCGGCGGCAAGCCGCTGCTGCTGCCCGCACGGCACTGGCTGAATCTCGCCGCGCTGCTGATCGTGCTGTACTTCGGCCGCGCGTTCCTGCATGCGGAGACGATCCAGGACGGCATGCTGCCGCTCGTCGTGATGACCGTGATCTCGCTGCTGTTCGGCGTGCACATGGTGATGGCGATCGGCGGCGCGGACATGCCCGTCGTCGTGTCGATGCTCAACAGCTACTCGGGGTGGGCCGCGGCCGCGACCGGCTTCATGCTCGGCAACGACCTGCTGATCGTGATCGGCGCGCTGGTCGGCTCGTCCGGTGCGATCCTGTCGTACATCATGTGCCGCGCGATGAACCGCAATTTCATCAGCGTGATCGCGGGCGGCTTCGGCAGCGGCGCCGGCGCGCCGGCGGCTGCCGGCGGCGGTGCGCAACCGGCCGGCGAAGCGGTCGCGGTCAGCGCGGCGGAGACGGCCGAGCTGCTGCGCGAGGCGAAGCGCGTAATCATCGTACCCGGCTATGGGATGGCCGTTGCGCAGGCCCAGCACACGGTATTCGAACTGACGAAGCTGCTGCGCGAGAAAGGCGTGGACGTGCGCTTCGCGATCCATCCGGTCGCGGGCCGCATGCCCGGCCACATGAACGTGCTGCTGGCCGAAGCGAAGGTGCCGTACGACATCGTGATGGAGATGGACGAGATCAACGACGACTTTCCCGAAGCCGACGTGTCGATGGTGATCGGCGCGAACGACATCGTGAACCCGGCCGCGCAGGACGACCCGTCGAGCCCGATCGCCGGGATGCCGGTGCTGGAAGTGTGGAAGGCGAAGACGTCGATCGTGATGAAGCGCAGCATGGCGTCCGGCTACGCGGGCGTCGACAATCCGCTGTTCTACAAGGACAACAACCGGATGCTGTTCGGCGACGCGAAATCGATGCTGGACGAGATCTTCGGTGCGCTGAAGGCCTGAATCCGGCCGCGCGCGGGAGCCGGCCGCCAAGCCGCTCCGGCGCCGCGCACGCGCCGAACCATCATCGCGGATGCCCGGGCCGGACGCGTTGTCCGCACCCGGCATCCACCCGTCTGCGTCGCACGTCGTAGCAACCCTCTCCCACCCTCGCCGCACCGCCGCACGCGGACGATAAACGCGGCGGCGCACGTTCACATCGGTTGGCGCGGTGGGCGCGCTACCGGCTTCGAGAAAGCCGAACGACGATGATCGACGAACCGCTTCGTGATTTCTCCGCGCCTGCGCATCATGCTGGCTGCTCGCGGCGTGCGCGTCGCCGAACGCCGGTGCGCGCCGTGCATTGACGAGCGGCCCCGACGGGAGCCATCCATGGGAGCGCGCGAAGGATGCCGGTTATGGGAACAAGTTCGACGCGGGCAGATTCCGCCCGCCGCGTTACGCACGCCGCCGGTAAGTCCCCGGCGTACTGCCCGTCCAGTGCCGGAATGCGCGATGAAACGCGCTCGGATCGTCGAAGCCGATATCTGCGCCGATCGCCGCGATCGTGTCGAGTGTGTCGGTCAGCCGCTGGATCGCGATGTCGCGCCGCAGTTCGTCCTTGAGCGCCTGGAACGTCGTGCCTTCCGCGGCGAGGTGACGACTCAGCGTGCGCACCGAGCAATGCAGGTGCTCGGCGGCCTGATCGATCACCGGCAGGTCGGGCAGCGCCGCCGACAGGTACTGCCGCACGCGATGACACACGAGCTGCTCGCTGAACGATTCGAAGATCCAGTCGCCCGGCGCGCGTGCGAGAAACTTGCGCAGGTTTCGCTTGCTCTGCCGGATCGGCGCGTCGAGGTAGTCGGCGCTGAAGCGCATCAGCGTACGTTCGCAGTCGAACTGCACGGCCCCCGTGAAGAAGTACAGGTGCTCGACCGCGTGGCGCGGCCGCGGACACGCGAGCTCGATCTTCAGCAGCGGAATCTTCTGCCCGATCAGCCACGAGCACACGCCGTGCACGAGCTTGAGCATCAGCTCCTGGCCGAGCGCGCCGATCGGGCCGACGGCCGGGTTCGGGCGCAGCAGCACCTGCGCGACCAGACCGTCGCGCTTCGATTCGACGAAGAAGTCGTCGAGCAGGATATGGAAGAACTGGCCGAAACGATGCAGCGCCGTTTCGAGGTTGCGCGCATCGAGCAGGCTCAGGCACAGATACTTCAGCGTGCCGCCGCGCAGCGGGCGCGAGAAGATGCCCGGCATCTCGTCGTCGAGATCGATCGCGAGCGTGCGATACAGCGTCGAGAACTGCTCTTCCGTCACGCGTGCATGCGGCTCGCCGAGCAGCTCGAGCGGGATGGCGGCGCCGCGCAGGTAGCGCTCGACCACGTCGCGTTGCACGCCCGCGCTCGCGAGAAACCCGTTCACGAGCGAGATCGGCACCGTCGCGCTCGGCGAAGGCAGCGCTCGCCCGGGCCGGGCGGCAGGTGAGTCTGAACCGGTCATCGCATCCCCGTCGATCGAACCGCTCGCATTGTACTTGAGCGGCCGATGCAGGGCTGTCGGTGCGCTCGCGGCTGCGGCCGAGGCTTTACCGGTTGTCCGCGCATCGGCCCGCGCGCCGGTGAGCACCCGGCGCTTCGGCGCCATCAGTCGACGCGGCCGGGCTCGCGGCGCAGGATCTCGCCGACCATCGACTTCGGCAGACGACGCTCGACCGCGCGGCGGCGCGTGTATCAGGAACTGACTCGCACGCTGGGGCCATTCGCCCACATCGACGCCATCGCCGACACGCTGCGCATGACGTCGCGCCCGCTGCGCCGCAAGCTCGACGCCGGAGGCACGTCGTACAGCGAGTTGTGGACGAGCGTGCGCAGTCGCTCGCAATCGACTATCCGGGCACCACCACGCTCCGCACCGAGGACATCGCACTGACGCCCGGCTTCAGCGACACGGTCGGATTCCGCCATGCGTTCAAGCGCTGGACCGGCATGACGCCGAGCGACGCGCGGCGCAGGCGCGGCGGGTAGTTCGCCGCGCGTTGAGCTTTGAGCTTTGAGCTGGGAGGGAGCTGGCAGCCGGGAACCCGCGCGCAGTTTCACCGCCCCTCGCCCGCCGCCGGCTGCGCGACCGGCAACGCGAACTCGAACACCGCACCGCGCCCGTCCCGCTCGACGAGCCGGATCGCGCTGCCGTTCAGCGCGAGCATCCGGTGCACGATCAGCAGGCCGAGGCCGCCGCTCGTCGCCGTGCCGACGTTCATCGGCCGCTGCGGACGCTGGAACAGCCCTTCGCGCCGCGCCGGCGGAATCCCTTCGCCGGTGTCGGACACGGTCACGACCACGCGATCGTCGCGCGGCGTCAGCGCGACTTCGACTTCGCCGTGTTGTGGCGTATGCCGCAACGCGTTGTCGAGCAGGTTCGTCAGCACGCGCTCGATCATCGCGAGATCGGCCGATACGGCCGGCACGCGCGACGGAATTCGCGCATGCAGTGCGATGCCGCGCGACTGTGCGGCCAGTTCGAACTTCTGGAATACGTCCTGCACGAGATCGACGAGCGAGAACGGCTCGCGCTCGGCCTGCACGCCGCCCGACTCGAGCCGCGCGAGCTCGAACAGCGCCTGCGCGAGCCGGCCGACCTTCGCGCTCTGCGCGAGCGCGATCGACAGATAGCGGCGGCGTTCGGCCTCGGCGAGCGTGTCGGACTTCAGCGACAACGTTTCCAGATAGCCGTGCAGCGACGTCAGCGGCGTGCGCAGATCGTGCGAGATGTTCGTGATCAGTTCGCGGCGCTGCTGGTCCTGGCGCGTCAATGCGCGCCACTGGTCGCCGATCCGGTCGGCCATCTGCGCGAACGCGGATTCGAGCACCGCGATGTCGTCGCCGCGCCGCCCTGGCGGCGAACGCGGCACCGGCGGCTGCGTGTCGGGCGCACCGTCCGCGTCGAAGCGGCGCATCGCGTCGGTCAGCCGGCGCAGCGGGCGCGTAATGAAGCTGAACGCGGTCAGGCCCGCGAGCAGCCCGAGCAACGCGACGACCGCCATCGACCATAGCGTCGTGCGCAACACGTTGCCGGCGTCGAAGCGCGCGGCCAGCCGGTCGTGCGCTTCGCCGAGCAGCACCACGTAGATATAGCCCGAAGGCGGCTGCCCTGCACGCTGCAGCGGCGCGGCGCTGAACACCTTGCGTGCGTCCGGGCTGCGCGGATCGTCGCCGAGGATCGGCAGCGGGTCGCCCGCGATGAAGCGCTGCACCGGAGCGAGATCGACACGGTCGCGCTTCACGTGGCCCGGCGGCGCGTCGTCGCCCTTGATGCGCCCCGCGTTGTCGAGCAGGTACACCTCCACGCTCGGGTTCACGCCCATCAACTGGCCGAACAGCGTGCGCACGGCGTCCGGGCGCAGCCCGTTCGCGTCCATCAGCGGCGTGCTGCCCGCGATATGCGCGGCGAGATCGCGCGACAGGTTCTGCACGACTTCCTTCTCGCGCATGTCGTTCGCACGAATCTGCAGCCACGCGGACGCGCCCGAACATGCGAGGAGCAGCACCGCGAACACGCACGACACCCGCTGGGTGAGAGTCAGTTTCATCACCCGTCCCGCTGGCCCGGCGCGGCGAGCTTGTAGCCGCGGCCCCATACGGTGAGGATCCGCACCGGCTCGGCCGGATCGGCCTCGATCTTCGCGCGCAGCCGGTTGATGTGGGTGTTCACCGTGTGTTCGTAGCCTTCGTGCTGGTAACCCCACACGGCGTTCAGCAGGTCCATCCGCGAGAACACCTTGCCCGGGTGCCGCGCGAAGAAATACAGCAGGTCGAATTCGCGGGGCGTGAGGTCGATGCGCGTGCCGTCGACGCTCGCTTCCCGCGCGATCGGGTCGATCGACAGGCCCGCGACGTCGAGCGTGCCCGCATCGATCCGCGAGTCGCGCGCGAGCGCGTCGACACGCCGCAACAGCGCCTTCACCCGAGCGACGAGTTCGAGCACCGAGAACGGCTTCGCGAGGTAGTCGTCGGCGCCGAGCTCGAGCCCGAGGATCCGGTGCACCTCGCTCGAGCGTGCGCTGGTGATGATGATCGGCGTGTAGCGCGCCATCGCGCGGGCCCGACGGCAGATTTCGAGGCCGTCGACGCCCGGCAGCATCAGGTCGAGGATCAGCGCGTCCCAGTTGCCCTGTTCGAGCAGGCGCAGGCCTTCGGTGCCGTCCGCGCTATGCACGACCTCGTAGCGCTCGTCGCGCAGGTGCAGGCTGAGCACATCGGCGATGTCCGCGTCGTCTTCGACGATCAGGATGCGTTTGGGGTGGTCCATGGTGGCGGCAAGTCGTGCGGCGGTACGGTCTGGGAAGCCGGAAGGCAGTTCCGGACGGCCCGGCGCCGATTACCGACGACCGGGGACGAATCGCGGCAGCCACGCCGCGTTACCGCCATTGTGCGGAATTTCGCGCCGGAAAGGGATCACGTTTCGTTTAAGTTTTGGATCGCGCAATTCGCCGTTTTCCCTGCGGCTTCCCCGCTGCCGCGAGCTCGTGCGGGCTCTTCCCGGCGGCCGGCACGTTCGCTTCCTGCTACCGGTCGGCCGGCGGCCGCAGGATGCTGCGCGGAATCGACAGGATCAGCACGCAGCTGACCAGCAGGCAGGCGCCGAGCGCATAGGTGCCGTTGTTGATGTTGCCGGTCATTTCCTTCGCGATGCCGGTGATCATCGAACCCGTGAAGCCGGACAGGTTGCCCACCGAGTTGATCAGCGCAATGCCCGCAGCTGCTGCCGTGCCCGACAGGATCTGGCCGGGGAACGTCCAGTAGATCGGCATCAGCGCGAGGATCCCGCAAGTGGCGACGGTCAGGAACACGATCGACAGTGCGACGTTCTGCGCGCACGCCGCGCTCAGGATCAGCCCGACACCGCCGATCAGCGCGGGAATCGCCGCGTGCAGGCGGCGCTCGCCGGTCTTGCGCGCGTGCGATGCATTCCACACCATCGCGAAAATGGCCGTGAGGTACGGAATCGCGGTCAGCAGGCCGATATGCACCGGGCTCTTCACGCCCGACGCGCGAATGATCGACGGCAGCCAGAACGCGAGCCCGTAGAAGCCGGTATTGAACGTGAGCAGGATGAAGGTGAGCAGCCATACGCGCGGGCTGCGCAGCGCGGCGCCGGCGCTGTGCGACTTGTGCGTGGCCTCGCGTTCGAGATTGCGCGACAGCACCGCCTTCTCGTCGGCCGACAGCCACTTCGCCGATTGCGGACCGTCGCCGAGGCAGGCGAGCACGATGAACGCCACCACGATCGACGGCAGCCCTTCGAGCAGCAACATCCATTGCCAGCCGCTCATGCCCGACAGCCCGTGCGTCTGTTCCATCAGCCAACCTGAAACCACGCTGCCGAGCGTGAGACTCAACGGGATCGCCACCAGGAACCCCGACATGGCCACGCTCTGGCGCCGCGCAGGGAACCAGTAGTTCATGTACAGGATCACGCCCGGAAAGAAGCCGGCTTCGCACAGGCCGAGCAGGAAGCGCAGCGTGTAGAACATGGTGGACGTCTGCACGTGGAAGAACTGCGCAAGCGGCACGATGAAGGCCATCGACGACGACACGATCCCCCACGTGATCATGATCCGCGCGATCCAGAAGCGGGCGCCGTAGCGGTGCAGCAGCAGGTTGCTCGGCATCTCGAACAGAAAATAGCCCCAGAAGAAAATGCTCGCGCCGAGCGCGTAGACGCCGTCGCTCAACCGCAGATCGTCGAGCATTTGCAGCTTCGCGAAACCCACGTTGACGCGGTCCAGATACGCGACGACGTAACAGAGCAGCAGCAACGGCAGGATGCGCCGCATCACCTTCCGGTAAAGGGCGTCCTCGGACGGGTCGGCCGCGGCCGACGCGGCAGCGGTCTGGGCAATGGATGGCATCGGTGTCGTCTCCTGATCGTATAGGTCTTCTTCGTACCGGCGGGTTCGGTCATGCGCATATGTTACCGATAACATTCCGACGCGAAAAAAAACCGCCGACGGGACGACGGGAGCAACCGGCGCTCTGATACCGATAACATCAATCAAGGTAGCATGCCGGGACGGACGCGTACAAGGCCTGCAACCCGCGTGGTTTCCCTAGTGCAAGGGTCGCGGCAGCGGACGGGCGGCAGCCGGCCTGCGCGGCATCGGGCGCCGGTATGATGTAGCCTTCCCGGCTTTCTCCCGATTGCGATTCCGATGCCCAGTCCTACCGCCGTCCGGCCCGCCGGACCGCCCCGCATGTCCGACGTAGCGCGCCTGGCCGGCGTATCGAAGATGACGGTGTCGCGCGTGCTTGCCGGCCACAGCGTGGCCGCCGACACGCGGGAACGCGTGTGCCGGGCCATCGATCAGCTCGGCTACGTGGCCGACGCCGCGGCGGGCGCCCTGTCGTCGGGGCGCTCCGAATTCGTCGCGGTGCTGGTGCCGTCGCTGTCGAGCTCGAACTTCTCCGACACGGTGCGCGGCCTGACCGACGCGCTGGAGCCGCACGGCCTGCAACTGCTGCTCGGCGACACCGACTACGACCTCGAACGCGAAGAACGGCTGGTGCGGTCGATGTTGCGTCACCAGCCGCGCTGCGTCGCGTTGACCGGCGCGCAGCATACCGATGCAACGCGCAAGTTGCTCGCTCGCTCGTCCATTCCGGTGGTCGAGATGTGGGATCTGCCCACGCGTCCGATCGATACCGCCGTGGGTTTTTCCAACGTGCGCGCCGCGCGTGCGATGGTGCGGCACCTCGCCGAGCGCGGTTACCGGCGCATCGGCTTTCTCGGCGGCGCCAGCGAACTGGACCGCCGCGGCCTGGACCGGCTCAAGGGATACCAGGCGGAGATCAAGGCACTCGGACTGGGCGCGCCGCGCGTCGTGCGGCTTGGCGATTCGCCGATCACGATGAGCCACGGCGGCCCCGCCATGGCAGCCATGCTCGAGCAGTGGCCGGACATCGACGCGGTGATGTGCGTGAGCGACATGTCGGCGTTCGGCGCGATCATGGAATGCCACCGGCGCGGGCTGTCGGTGCCGACGGACGTGGCCGTGGCCGGCTTCGGCAACTTCGAGGTCGCGAGCTGCTGCCACCCGACCATCACAACCGTGTCGGTCGATGCCTATGGCATCGGCCGACACACGGGCGAGGCGCTGCTGGCCGCGCTGCAGGCGCGCGATGACGGTGAGCCGTTTGACTCGCGCAGCATCCGCATCGATTACACGATCGTCGCGCGGGAAAGCGCCTGAGCCACTGAATTCCTGCTGCCGGATGGAGCGTTAACGGCCGCGTGCCGGCGCGCGGCGTGCGCGCGTTCACGGGCGCGCATCGCGTCGCTCCGCCCCTCCGACACACGCACGCACGAACGGCGCGCCGCGCATGTGGATCCGGCCGGTTCGATGTCATGCGAACCGGCGCATGGATGCGGCACGCGCTCGCGCCCCAGGCAGCACGCGTACGCAAAATCGTCCTTCCTCGACGCGAAATCTCCGTGCTAACATCGACCCGTATGTTACCGGTAACTATCCGGTACGAAAAATCGGCCACGGCCCCATTCGGAGACAGCCCCCATGTCACAAACCGCTCGCCGCCTGCGCAGCCAGGAATGGTTCGACGATCCCGCGCACGCCGACATGACCGCGCTTTATGTCGAGCGCTTCATGAACTACGGCCTCACGCGCGAAGAACTGCAGTCCGGGCGTCCGGTCATCGGCATCGCGCAGACGGGCAGCGATCTGGCGCCATGCAACCGCCACCATATCGAACTGGCGGAGCGCACCAAGGCAGGCATCCGCGACGCGGGCGGCATTCCGATGGAGTTCCCCGTGCATCCGCTCGCCGAGCAGAGCCGCCGGCCTACGGCCGCGCTCGATCGCAATCTCGCGTACCTCGGGCTCGTCGAAGTGCTCCATGGTTTTCCGCTGGACGGTGTGGTGCTCACCACCGGCTGCGACAAGACCACGCCCGCGTGCCTGATGGCCGCGGCCACGGTCGACATGCCAGCCATCGTGCTGTCGGGCGGCCCGATGCTCGACGGCTGGCACGAGGGCAAGCGCGTCGGCTCGGGCACGGTGATCTGGCATGCCCGCAACCTGCTGGCGGCCGGCGACATCGACTACGAAGGCTTCATGCAGCTGACCACCGCATCGTCGCCGTCGATCGGCCACTGCAATACCATGGGCACCGCATTGTCGATGAACAGCCTGGCGGAAGCGCTCGGCATGTCGCTGCCGGGCTGCGCGAGCATTCCCGCCGCGTACCGCGAGCGCGGCCAGATGGCGTACGCGACGGGCAAGCGCGCAGTCGAACTGGTTCGCGACGACGTGCGCCCGTCGAAGATCATGACGCGTGCGGCGTTCGAGAACGCGATCGTCGTCGCGTCCGCGCTCGGCGCATCGACGAACTGCCCGCCGCACCTGATTGCGATCGCGCGCCACATGGGCGTCGAACTGAGCCTGGACGACTGGCAGCGTTTCGGCGAAGCCGTGCCGCTGCTCGTCAATTGCATGCCGGCCGGCGAATACCTTGGCGAGAGCTTCCACCGCGCGGGCGGCGTGCCCGCCGTGCTGCGCCAGCTCGATGCGGCCGGCCTGCTGCGGCGCGACTGCCTGACGGTATCCGGCCGCGCGATCGGCGAGATCGCCGACGCCGCGCCGGACGCCGACCGCGACGTGATTCGCACCCCCGACGAACCGCTCAAGCATGGCGCGGGCTTCATGGTGCTGTCGGGCAACTTCTTCGACAGCGCGATCATGAAGATGTCGGTGGTCGGCGACGCTTTTCGCCGGACCTACCTCGCCGAGCCCGGTGCGGAGAATACGTTCGAGGCGCGCGCGATCGTGTTCGACGGCCCCGAGGATTACCATGCCCGCATCAACGATCCCGCGTTGCAGATCGACGAACGCTGCATCCTGGTGATCCGCGGCTGCGGCACGGTCGGCTACCCGGGCAGCTCGGAGGTCGTCAACATGGCGCCGCCGGCCGAGCTCGTGAAGCGCGGCGTGACGTCGCTGCCGTGCCTGGGCGACGGGCGCCAGAGCGGCACGTCGGCGAGTCCGTCGATCCTGAACGTGTCGCCGGAAGCCGCGGTGGGCGGCGGCCTTGCGCTGCTGCGCACGAACGATCGCATCCGCGTCGACCTGAATCGCCGCAGCGTGGACGTGCTCGTCGATGCAGACGAGCTCGCACGCCGACGCGACACGGCAAGCTACGCCGTGCCGCAGGCGCAAACGCCGTGGCAGGAGCTTTATCGCCGTTTCGTCGGCCAGTTGTCCACCGGCGGCTGTCTCGAACCGGCCACGCTGTACCTGAAGGTGATCGAGCAGCGCGGCAACCCGCGCCACTCGCACTGACCGAACCGCCCCACGACCCTTGCCGAGCTGACCATGCGTAATCTATCCGCTTCCGATTGCCTGCCGCACGACCTCGCCCAAGCGCTGCTGATCGGCCGCGTCTGGCGACACGACGGCGCTCATGCGGGCCCGAGCGTCGTCGCCGTGCGCGACGGCGAGCTGTTCGACATCACCCGCACCGTGCCGACCACCGCTGATCTGTTCGACCGCCCCGATGCGGTCGAAATCGCGCGTGCGGCGCCGGGCGAACCGCTCGGCCGCGTCGAGCCGCTGCTGCAGGCGGCGCTCGACGGCACGCCTGGCGCCATGCATCTGCTCGCGCCATCCGACGTGCAGGCGATCAAGGCGTGCGGCGTCACGTTTGCGGTCAGCCTGATCGAACGCGTGATCGAGGAACAGGCCGGCGGCGATCCGGCCAAAGCGCGCGCCGTGCGCGAAACGATTGCCGCGACGATCGGCACCGATTTGTCGAAAATCGTTCCCGGCTCGGAAGCGGCGATGCGCCTGAAGGCCGAGCTCGAGCGCCGCGGCGCGTGGTCGCAATACATGGAGGTCGGCATCGGCCCCGATGCGGAGGTGTTCTCGAAATCTCAGCCGATGTCGGCGGTCGGCTTTGGCGCGGACGTCGGGTTGCTGCCGGCATCCGTGTGGAACAACCCGGAACCGGAGATCGTGCTGGCCGTCAGCAGCGACGGCCGGCCGGTGGGCGCGGCGCTCGGCAACGACGTGAACCTGCGCGATATCGAAGGCCGCTCCGCGTTGCTGCTTGGCAAATGCAAGGACAACAACGGCTCGTGCGCGATCGGTCCGTTCGTGCGGCTGTTCGGCGACGGTTTCACGCTGGACAGCGTGCGGCAGGCGAGCGTATCGCTGCGCGTCGAAGGCGCGGACGACGGCTTCGTGCTCGACGGCGTCAGCCACATGCGCGAGATCAGCCGCGACCCGGCCGAGCTCGTCGCGCAGACCTGCGGCGCGCATCATCAGTACCCGGACGGCTTCATGCTCTTTCTCGGCACGATGTTCTCGCCGATCCAGGATCGCGACACGCCCGGCGGCGGCTTCACGCATCACCTCGGCGATCGCGTGACCATCTCCACGCCCGCGCTCGGCGCGCTCGTCAATACCGTGCGGCTGTGCACGGAGATCGCGCCGTGGACTTTCGGCGTGCGCGCGTTGTATGCGAATCTGGCGGTGCGGGGGCTGCTGCGCGCGTGATGCGGGGCGCTACATCGTCCCTGCCAGATGAAACCGCGACGCCGGATGCCACAGCCGGACCGACGTCGCGACGTGCTCGCCGACCCACGTGCGGCGCGTCAGCACCAGGCATGGTTCGCCGATTTCCATCACGAGATGGCGGCGCACCTGCGCATTGGGTTTCTCCGCGTAGATCCGGAACTCCGCGCGCTGGATCGGCGCGAGCCGCACCATGTAGTGGTTCGGGGTCTCGACCGTGAAGTCCTGCTCCAGATAGTCGGGAAACAATGCCGGATTGACGTAGCGATCCTCGAACTGGATCGGCTCGTCTTCCTCGAAATGCACGATGCGCGAGTGAAACACGGGCCCGGAACGCAGTCCGAGCGCTTCGATCGCTTCCGCGTCGACGCTGCGCTCGATCAGCAAGACGCGCGCACTGTGCCGATGACCGCGCTCGGCGATCTCGTCGGCGATATTGCGGATTTCCAGTACCGTCGATTCGTAATGCCGGCGCTCGACGAACGTGCCGGCGCCCTGGATGCGGGTCAGTACGCGTTCGGCTGTCAGTTCGCGCAGCGCGCGCGACACCGTCATCCGCGCGACGCCGAATTCCTTGACCAGCTCGGCCTCGGTCGGGATCGCGCCGCCCGGCTTCCAGTCGCCCTTCGCGATCCGTTCGACGACGTAGCGCTTGATCTGTTGATAGGCTGGCAGTGCGCGCGCCGGCACGGCATCGGCCGATGCGATCGCCGGCCGGGCGGAATGTCGTCGTTCCGTTTCGTTCATGCGCCCTCGACCGAATGAATGATGGATGAGCCGCCCGCCGTCACTGCAACGGCGGCGCTTCGCCCGCGACGATGCGCGACGCGACCGCGATGTCGTCCGCAAGCGGCCGGTCGTCGCGATACACCGGCACGCGTTCGCGGACATGCCGCCACAACGCGTCGGTCGATGCGGCCCTGCCCGCTGCATTCGTCTGCAGATCGTAGGCCTGCGCGGCGGCAAGCAGCTCGATCGCGAGCACACGCGTCGCATTTTCGATGATGTCGAGCGCCTTCAGCGCGGCCGGCGTCGCGTGACACAGATGGTCTTCCTGCAGCCCGGACGTGATACCGCCGTCGAGGCTCGCGGGCGCCGCGAGCCGCTGGTTCTGCGCGACCAGCGCAACCGCCGTGTACTGCGCGATCATGAACCCCGAGCACGTGCCGCCCGGCGCCGCAAGGAACGCGGGCAGCCCGCTCACGAGCGGATTGACGAGACGGTCGAGCCGCCGCTCGGCGATGGCCGCAACCTGCGCCATCGCGGCGGCGAGACTGTCCATCGCCAGCGCGATGCCGGCGCCGACCGCGTGCGCCTGTGAATAAACGACCGGCGCGTCGCGCGTGCCGGCCACGATCGGGTTGTCGGTCACGGATGCAAGCTCGCGATCGACGACCTCCGCCGTAACCGCGAACACGTCGCGGGCCGCGCCATGCACGTGCGGAATCGTGCGCAGGCTGAGCGGATCCTGCGTATGCCGGCCGTTGGCCGCGGCAAGCATCGGGCTGTCGGCGAGCATCGTCCGCAAGCGCGCACCGACGTGCGCGATACCCGGCGAAATCCGCAGCGCGAGCGATGCCGGGTCGAACGCGGCAAGCTGCCCGCCAAGATTCTCGAAGCTGGCCGCCGCGATCCAGTCGGCCCAGTCGAGCAGCCGTTCCGCGCGGGCGAGCGCGAGTGCCGCGAGCCCGGTCACGCAGGGCGTGCCGTTGACCAGGCTCAATCCCTCCTTCGCGCCGAGCGCGAGCGGTTCGCGGCCGATGCGCCGCAGCGCCTCGTCGCCGCAAATGCGTTCGCCGCGATGGCGCGCATGGCCATGCCCGATGCAAACGAGCGCGACGTGCGCCATGTGGGTCAGATAGCCGACCGAGCCATGCGCGGGCACCTCCGGCAGGCAATCGTGGTCGAGCAGCGCGACGAGCTGGTCAACCACGTCGGCTCGCACGCCCGAATGTCCGTGCGCGTAATTGTTGATCGCCGCCGCGATGATCGCGCGCGTTTCGGCCGCGCCGAGCGGCATGCCGACGCCGACCGCATGGCTCATCAGGATGCTGCGCGACAACGCGCTCTGCTGCGCCGGCGACACGATGACGTCGCACAGCGCACCGACGCCGGTATTGACGCCGTACGCGCGAATCCCGCGCGCGACGATCGCGTCGACGAGTTCGCGAGCGGCAACGACGCGCTTGCGCGTGTCGTCCGACAGTTGCAACGGCTCGCCGGCCGCCACTGTCGCCACCTGTCGCCAATCGAGCGGCCGGGTTGCACGGAATACGGTCATCGCGGCCTCAGTTCGTGGTGCGGTCGTGGTGGCTCGACACGAATTGCCGGAAGCGCTCGGAGGTGTGGCCGCCGAACACGTCGTCCGGCGTTCCGTCCGTGTCGACCTCGCCCTGATGCAGGAACATCACGCGATTCGACACGTGACGTGCAAAACCCATCTCGTGCGTGACGACCAGCATCGTGCGCCCTTCTTCCGCGAGCGAGCGCATCACGCGCAGCACCTCGCCGACCAGCTCGGGGTCGAGCGCGGACGTCGGTTCGTCGAACAGCATCACCTTCGGATGCATCGCGAGCGCGCGGGCAATCGCGACGCGCTGCTGCTGGCCGCCCGACAGATGAGCCGGATAGTAGCCGCGCTTGTCGGCGAGGCCGACGCGCGCGAGCAGCGCCTCGGCCTCCTCGACCGCTTCCGCGCGGCTGCGCTTCTGCACGCGCAGCGGCCCCTCGACGAGATTGTCGAGCACGGTCATGTGCGACCAGAGGTTGAAGTTCTGGAACACCATCCCGAGCTGGGAGCGGATCCGGTCGACCTGGCGCCGATCGCTCGGATGCAGCTTGCCGTCGCGCGCGCGCTTCATCGCCAGCTCCTCTCCGCCGAGCGCGACGGAGCCGTCGTCGGGCGTCTCGAGCAGATTCAGGCAGCGCAGGAACGTGCTTTTTCCCGATCCGCTCGCGCCGAGAATCGAGATGACGTCACCCTCGTGCGCGTCGAGCGAAATGCCCTTCAGAACGTGGTGATCGCCGAACGACTTGTGAATGTTCCTGACCGACAGCGCAACGGGAGCAGCGGTGTTCATCGGATTCTCCTGGAAAGAACGGGCGCGCTCATGGCGCGACGCGTTGAGGATTGCGCGTCGCCGCGGCCGGCGCACCGGATGGCTTCGGCGCACGCAGGTGGCCGGATAGTCGCCATTCGAGCGCGCCGAGCACGCGCACGACGATGAAGTTCAGGCCGAGATAGATGAGGGCCGCGCAGATGAACACCTCGGTCGTCCGATACGTTTGCTGGATGATCTGCTGCGCGACGCCCGTCACTTCCCATACGGTGACGAGGCTGGCCAGCGCGGTCGACTTGACGAGCAGCACGGCTTCGGTCGAATACGCGGGCAGGCACTGGCGCAACGCGATCGGACCGATCACGCGACGCAGCAGCGCCAAGCCCGACAGCCCGATCGAATATCCGGCCTCGATCTGGCCAACCGGCACGGCCATCAACCCGCCGCGCAGAATCTCGGCCGTGTAGCCCGCCGTGCACAGCGCGAGCGAGAGCACCGCGCACACGTACGGCTCGCGCAGCAGCGGCCACATGAAGCTCTCGCGGATCACGCCGAACTGACCGAGCCCGTAATACACGAGGAACATCTGGATCAGCAGCGGCGAGCCGCGAAACACGAGGATGTAGGCCCGCGCAAAGCGGTTCGGCAACCAATGCGGCGACACGCGCATCGCGACGATCACGAGCGACAGCAGGCCGCCGAGTACGAGCGATGCGGAGAACAGGCCAAGCGTGGTGGGCACGGCCGCGAGGAGCTGGCGCAGCGTATCGACGAGAAAGGCGAAATCGATGGACATGCTGGTTCTCCGTCAATTGCGCGCGAAATTGCGGCGAAACGATCGGCCGACGATCGCCTCGGCCCGGTTGAACACGCGGTTCGACAGCCCCGTCATCAGCAGATACAACGCACCGCCCGCGACGAAGAACACGAAATACTGGTGCGTCGAATTCGCGGCGATCTGGCTCGTGCGCAGCAACTCGGCGAGGCCGGTGACCGAGATCAATGCCGAGTCCTTCAGGCTCAGTTGCCACACGTTGCCGACACCCGGCAATGCGAAGCGCAGCACCTGCGGAATCAGGATGCGGCGCAGCACCATGCTGCGCGGCATGCCGATCGAGCGCGCCGCTTCCAGCTCACCCTTCGAAACCGCGAGCACGGCCGCGCGATACACCTCCGCCTGGTACGCACCGGAGATCATGCCGACCGCGAGCGCGCCGATCACGAACGGCGGCACGCCGATGAAGCCTTCCGCACCGAACCATTGGCCGACGGCCGTAACGAGCGTCGAGCCGCCGAAATAGAACAGGTAGATGACGAGCAATTCGGGCACGCCGCGAAACACGGTCGTGTACAGGTCGCCGAGCACGCGCGCGCTGTGGTAGCGCGACAGCTTCGCCGCCGCGATCGCCGCGCCGATGACGGCGCCGACCGCCAGCGCGGCCAGCGTCAGCGCGACGGTCATCAGCGCGGCGAGCAGCAGCACGCCACCCCAGCCTTCGGCGCCGAAGCCGAGCATTTCGAGAATCGCCATGCGTGCCTCCTGCAAGCGTTGAATGAATCGTCAGGCGCATGCCGCCGCGCGCGTGCGAGCCGCTTGCGCGGCGGCGGCAGATCACCCGCTTACGGCGTGACGTCGGTCTTGAACCATTTGTCGGCCAGTTTCTTCACCGTGCCGTCCGCGAGTGCCGCGCCGATCGCCGTATCGAACTTCGTCTTCAGGTCGGCATCCTGCTTGCGGAACGCGAGCCCTTCGCCGGGCCCCCAGATCGGTCCGCCGAGCTTCGGCCCCGCGAGTACGATCGATGCGTTGTCCTTCTTCGCATTGTTCGCCGCGTAGTACGTGACATCGTCGAACGACGCATCGATACGCCCCGCGACGAGGTCGAGATCCCGCTCGGGCGACGTCTTGTACACGCGGATCGACGCGATGTCCTTGAAGCTGTCGTTGATGAACTTCGTATAGACCGTGCCCGACTGGATGCCGATCGTCTTGCCCTTCAGCTGCTTGCGCAGCGCGTCGACGGTCGGCTTGTCGGCGTTCGCATCGCCGGTCAGCTTGACGATCGGGGCGCCGGGCGCCGCCTTCGGCAGGATCTTCGTATCGGTGACGGCGAAGGTCGCCGGCGTCGCCGCATACGGACGCGAGAACAGCAGGATCTTCTCGCGCTCCGGCGTGATCGAGATCGCGTCCATCAGGATGTCGAACTTCCCGGCCTGCAGGCCGGGAATCATCCCGTCCCAGTCCTGCGCGACCATGTTGCACTGCACCTTGATCCGCTCGCACACATTGGCAAGCAGCTCCGGTTCGAAGCCGCCCAGCTTGCCGCCCGGCAGCGTGAGGTTCCACGGCGCGTAGCCGCCTTCGAGCGCGACCGTGACGGTCTTCCACTCCTTCGCCTGTACCGGTGCAGCAAGTGTTGCCGCCGCAGCCGCGACGAAGCCGATCGTCCTGATTGCCCAGTTGATGCGCTTGCCGTTCACGAGATTTCTCCTTGCGTTGAAGTTCGCCATCCCTTCGGAGCAGCAAGCTGCCTCAGGAATTTGTCTATACAAGCATGCAAGAAGAAAAACGGCCCGACAAGCAGTGATCAAAAAAAACCGGCAAAGCGCGGGAAATCCCCTAATTTCGGGGCGCAGCAGCGCGTCTCGGCAGCGAATTCAGGCACGGAGTTGGTGCACGCCGAGCGATCGAATCCGCAGGATGACTAGACAAATCCGGGATTCGATCAGACGCGAGAGGATGCCGGGTGTCTGCTCGCGTGCGGCTTCCTGTCCGAAACAGACGTGCAGCAGGTGCCGGCGCCGGTGGAAGCCGAACGGATCGACGTCCAGCGCAAGATGCAACTGGACCTGCGGGCGCGCTTCTCGCGCGTGACGCCGCCGCATCGGAGGCCGCTCGGATACGCTGCCGCTGTCGCGGCGCATCGCGCTGCTCGACTGGAACGACAAGACGTCGGCCGGTTCGTCGAAGACGACTTCGACAGCGGGTAGCGCTATCTCGACCGCCCGCTGCCGGCGTTGAAAAATCTCGAGCGGCGCGATCGCGTGATCGCGTGATCTATTCCAGCGCGCTACAGCAAGGCGATGTGTCCGGGTTTGCGGCTCGCATGCGCGGTCGTGCCGCAGCGCACGGCAGAGTGCGTCGAGCGCGTCGCGTGCGGTATGAACCCCGGCGCTGCACGCTCCAAGCTACACGCCGCTATTCGACGTTATCCGCAACGTCCGTCATCCGGATCATGTGCGGCTTGATCCCGTCATCTTCGACCGGCGCGGCCTCCTTCGGATGAATCAGCGCTTCGAGTCGCGCCTTCGTCGCGATGAATTCCGGCGTATTGACCTGCGAATAATCGCGCGGCCGCGGCACCGGCACCTCGATCAGTTCCTGCACGCCGCCCGGATTCGCCTTCAGCACCAGGATCCGGTCGGCCAGAAAGATCGCCTCGTCGAGGTCGTGCGTGATGAACAGGATCGTCACGTCGATGTTGCGCCAGATGTCGAGCAGATGTGTCTGCATCTTCGCACGCGTTTGCGCATCCAGCGCGCCGAACGGTTCGTCCATCAGCAGGATGCGCGGACGGTTCGCGAGCGCGCGCGCGATCGCCACGCGCTGCTTCATGCCGCCCGACAACTGGTGCGGATACACGTCGGCGAAGCGCGTCAGCCCGACGAGATCGAGCCACTGCAGCGCCTCGCGCTCGGCCACGCTGCTGCTGCTGCCGTTCATGCGAAGCCCGAACATTACGTTCTTCTTCACCGTGAGCCACGGAAACAGCGTATACCCCTGGAACACCATCCCGCGATCGGCGCCCGGCCCGTCCACCGGCTTGCCGTCCAGCAGCACCTCGCCGCTCGTCTGCGCATCGAGTCCGGCCAGGATCCGGATCAACGTCGACTTGCCGCAGCCGGACGGGCCGATCACGCACACGAACTCGCGCCGGTGCGTGCGGAAACTGATGTCGTCGAGCGCGACGCATTCGCCCTGCGGCGTCGTGAAGGGTTTGCCGACGTGCCGCACGTCGAGTATCACTTCGCGGGCCTTCAGCCGTGTGAAGCGCTCGCGCACCGCGTCGGATTGAATCAGGTAATCGGGAATGGCTTGCGGGTTCTGCATGATGCCCTCTGCTCAAATCGGTCGTTGGGTGCGTGCGGACGGCGTTCACGCTTTCAGCGTGCGGTCCCACGGAAAAAGCCGGCGGCCGAGCAGCCCGAGCACGATGTCGGTGCCGAGGCCGATGATCCCGATCATCAGGATCGCCGCGTACACGTTGTCGAAATGCTGGTAGCGCGCCTGCTGGCTGATGTACCACGTGATGCCCGAGCTCGTGCCGACGAGCTCAGCGACGATCAGGTAAGTCCAGGCCCAGCCGAGCAGGATCCGCTGATCGCGATACAGGTCCGGCAGCACGCCCGGAATCACGACGTGGGTAAGCAGCTTCAGTTTCTTCGTGCCGAGCGTCATCGCGGCTTCGAACAGCCCGTATTCGAGCTTGCGCGTGGTGTTCGCGATGATCAGCACTTGCTGGAACAGCGTTCCGATCACGATGATCGCGATCTTCGGCGCGTCATAGATGCCGAGAATCGCGACCATCAGCGCGCCGAACGCGGGCGCCGGCAAATAGCGGAAGAACTCCAGGAAAGGCTCCTGCAGCCGCGCGAGCGCGCTGAAGGTGCCGCAGACGATGCCGAGCGGCACGCCGATCGCGGACGAAATCACGAAGCCCCAGAAGATGATGCGGATGCTGTGCCACAGGCTTTCGTGCAGCCATACACAGTCGCGCGACGCGGGCGGCGTCGTGAACGCCGTGTAGAACGCACGCAGCACCTGATGCGGCGCCGGCAGGTAGACCGGATTCGCGCGCTCGCCTTCGGGCACCGCCGTGTGCGCGGCCCGCGCATGCGCAAGCTCGTCGTCGAACACGTCGCGCTCGACCTGCATGCCGGCCTGGAAATAGTCGACGCTGCCGGGATTCGTGATGCGCACCTGCGGGTGCCATACGAACGGGACGTAGCTGATCAGGCACCAGACGGCGAACGGCAGCAGGAAGGACGCCAGCCCGAGCGTCCATTTTCCGCGCGTCGTCAGCTCGCGCCGCACGGCGAGCCATCCGTTCGTGTTGCGGGTCGTTGTCATCGGATTCTCCGTATCGTTTCGGGTGCCGGCCGCGGATGCACGGGCATCGCGCGACCGTGCGTTCATTGGAGTGCGCCGCCGCCGGCTTGCGCGCGATAAGCGCGCCAGCCGCCGAACCGCGTGATGTCCTGCGCATCGTCGAGCGCTACGCTCTCGCACAGGAAGCCCTGCACCCGCGAGCCGTCGGCGAGTGTCAGCGTGCCGATGCCGAGCGGCGCCGCGATGCCGGCGACGAAGCTGCCATACGCGTCGACCGGCATCTCCCAGACCTCGACCGCGATCGGCGCGCCGCCTTCCGGCACGCGCACGAGGCCCGGTTTGGCGACGCCGCCGCTCGCGGCGGCGGACAGCGCGTAGAGCCGATAGGCCGGCGCGGTCGTCGTCGCGGCGACGAACCGCGCGCCGCGCTGCGTGAGCTGCCAGTTCAACGGTTCGCCGCGCAAATGCGCACCGACGACGGCCACCCGCACGACACCCGCGGCTGCTTCACGCGCCGACGTCGCTGCCGCAGACGGCCGAACGTCGGCGACCGCGGCAGCGCCGTCGCCCCACGCATGCGCGAGATCGAGCAGACGCGCGTCGTCGTGCGCGCGGCCGACGAACGTGATCCCGAACGGCAAGCCCGCATGCGGTCCGGTTGCGCACGTGCCGGCAGGCACCGCGATCGCCGACAGGTCGAGCAGGTTCACGAAGTTCGTGTAGTAGCCGAAGCGGGAATTGATCGCGATCGGATCGGCTTCCAGCGCATCGACGGTCGCGGTCGTCGCCGAAGTCGGCATCACGATCGCGTCGACGCCGTCCCATGCGCGGGCCGCGTCGACGCGCAGCGCCGCGAGCCGGTCGAAGGCGGCGAAGGCATCGGCGGCGCTGAAGCGCGCCGCGCCGCCGACGATTTCACGAATCACCGGATGCAGCGCATCGGGCTCGCGCGCGGCAAACGCGCCGATCGCCGCGAGCCGCTCGGCGACCCACGGGCCTTCGTACAGCAGCCGGGCGGCGGCGAGGAACGGGCCGAAGTCGATCTCGACGAGCCGTGCGCCGGTCGCGCGCAACCGTTCGAGCGCCGCGCCCCAGGCCGCGCGGTACGAATCGTCGCCGAAGAATTCGAGCTGATCGGCACGCGGCATGCCGAAACGCGATTGCGCGAGCGGGCGTGCCGGCTGCGCACGCAACCCGTCCGCACCCAACAGCGGCTGCCAGGCGCGTGCGTACGGATCGCCTTCCGTCACGCCGTGCGCGGCGGCGAACACGGTGCGCGCGTCGTCGGCCGAACGCGCGAACACCGACATGCAATCGAGCGACCGGCAGGCCGGCACGACGCCGAGCGTGCTGAGCACGCCGCGCGTCGGCTTGAGCCCGACGAGCCCGTGGAACGCGGCGGGCACGCGCCCGGAGCCGGCGGTGTCGGTGCCGAGCGAGAACGTCGCGACGCCGAGCGCCACCGCCACCGCCGAGCCGGAACTCGAGCCGCCCGACGCGTAGCGCGGGTCGAGCGCGTTGCGGCACGCGCCGTAAGGCGAGCGCTGCCCCGAGAGACCGGTCGCGAACTGGTCGAGATTCGTCTTGCCGACCGGAATCGCGCCGGCCGCGATCAACCGCTCGACCACCGGCGCGCTGCGCGCCGGCGTGTACGCATAGGCGGGGCAGGCCGCCGTCGTCGGGATGCCGGCGAGGTCGATGTTGTCCTTGATCGCGAACGGCACGCCGTACAACGGCAACGATGCGATGTCGCGTGCGGCCAGCGCGTCGGCGTACGCCATCATCTCGTCGCGCGTGAGCGGCCGGATCCACGCATGGTGCGGGTCGCCCTCGTCGAAGTGCGCGGCGATCGCGTCGACGAGCGCATGCGGCGTCAGGTCGCCCGCCGCGTAGCGCGCGCGCAGCGCGGCAATCGAGTGCAAGCCGGGCAGGATCGAGCGTTCGGCCGTGCTCATGCGACCTCCTCGGCGGCGCCCGCCTTCATCACCATCAGCCGCTGGCCGGCCACCACCGCCGTGCCGGGCGCGCAATCGATCGTCTCGATCGTGCCGTCTTCCGTTGCCGTCACCGCCACCTCCATCTTCATCGACTCGACGATCGCGACGACCTGCCCTTCGGTCACGCGTTCGCCGGGTTCGACCAGCACCTTCCACACGCTGCCCGACACGTCCGCGGCAATCGCGCGCTGCGCGTCGTCGAGTGCGCCCTCTACCCGGTCCGCTTGCGCGTCGCCGTGCTCCGCGTCGCCGACGTATTCCGCATGGCCGGCCGCGCGCCAGCGTTCGCGTTCCGCGTCGAATGCGGCCTGCTGCGTCGCCTTGAACGCGGCGATCGAATCCGCTTCATCGCGCAGGAAGCGGTTGTACGCGCGCAGGTCGAACACCGATTCCTCGATCTTCAGCGTCGCGCGGCCCGCGATGAAATCCGCACGCAACGCGCTCAGCTCGGCCTCGCTGACCTCATAGAACCGGATCTCGTCGAAGAAACGCAGCAGCCACGGCTTGCCGGCCTCGAATTCGCGCGTCGTGCGATGGCGATTCCACATCTGCACGGTGCGGCCGACGAACTGATAGCCGCCGGGCCCTTCCATCCCGTACACGCACAGATACGCGCCGCCGATCCCGACCGCATTCTCCGGCGTCCAGGTGCGCGCGGGGTTGTACTTCGTCGTCACGAGCCGGTGCCGCGGATCGATCGGCGTCGCGACGGGCGCACCGAGATAGACGTCGCCGAGCCCCATCACCAGGTAGCGCGCGTCGAATACGATGCGCTTCACGTCGTCGATGCTCGCGAGGCCGTTGATGCGCCGGATGAACTCGATATTGCTCGGGCACCACGGCGCATCGGGCCGCACCGACTGCATGTAGCGCTCGATCGCCACGCGCGTCGACGGGTCGTCCCACGACAGCGGCAGATGGACGATGCGATTCGGCACGCGCATGTCGGTTACGTCGGGCAGTTCGCGCTCGGCAGCTTGCAGATGCGCGAGCAGCCGGGCAAGCGGCAGCGTCCGCGCGTCGAACTGCACCTGAAGCGAGCGGATGCCGGGCGTCAGGTCGAGCATGCCGGGCAGCCGGTGCGCGTCGAGCCAGCACATCAATGCGTGCACGCGAAAGCGCAGGTTCAGGTCGAGCACGAGCGGCCCGTATTCGACGAGCACGTTGCAGTCGCCCGAGCGCCGGTAGACGACGCCGATGCCGCCGCCGGCCGACGGGTCGCGGTAAAGCACGCAGTCGTCGGACGATCCGGATGCTACGGCGGCGACCTCACGCGTCGACTGCGCCGCGGCATCCGGCGGCATCCCCGCGCCCGCGCGTACGAACTGCACGGTATCGCCGGGCCGCAACTGCCCGAGCTTCCACAGCTCGTCGCGCACGACCGTCACCGGACACACGAAGCCGCCGAGGCTCGGCCCGTCCGGGCCGAGAATCACGGGCATGTCGCCGGTGAAATCGACGGCGCCGATCGCATACGCGTTGTCGTGGATATTCGACGGATGCAGCCCCGCCTCGCCGCCGTCCGCACGCGCCCATTGCGGCTTCGGGCCGATCAGCCGCACGCCGGTTCGGCTGGAGTTGTAGTGGACGGTCCACTGCGTGCCGTACAGCATCGCGATGTCGTCCGGCGTGAAGAAGTCGGGCGCGCCATGCGGACCGTCGAGCACGCCGAGCGTCCACGCATGCGTCAGCGCGGGAACGTCGGCTGCGGCCAGCGTCGCGCCGGCGTCGCCACGCCCGGCGTCCGCGTGCAGATGCAGCACGTCGCCCTTGCGCAGCGCGCGGCCGGCGTGGCCGCCGAACTGGCCCAGCGTAAAGGTCGCCTTGCTGCCGAGATAGTCGGGCACCTGCAGCCCGCCCTTCACTGCGAGACACGCGCGCACGCCCGCGCCCGTCACGCCGCCCAGTTTCAATACCGCGCCCGCGCGCGCACGCACGACCTGCCAGAACGGCACGGGTTCACCATCGAGCGTGGCCGCGAACGGTGCGCCGCCGAGCGCGAAGAGCGTCGCGGTATTGAAGCGCAGCGTCGCGCCGACCATCGTGAATTCGAGCCCGGCCGCGTCGCGCGCGTTGCCGAGCAGCGCGTTCGCGAGGTCGAATGCGCGATCGTCCATCGGTCCTGACGGCGGCACGCCGACGCTCCAGTAGCCGACGCGCCCCGGCGCCTGCTGCACGGTGGTCTGCACGCCGCCGTCGAGCACGTCGAGCGTGTGCGGCGCGAACGCGAAGCGCGACAGGAAGGCCGTCGTCGGTGCGCCGCGCGCGAACGTGTCGGAGCCGACGACAGCGCGCAGATAGTCGAGATTGGTCTCGATCCCGTACAGCTCGGTATCGTCGAGCGCGGCCCGCAGTGCGGCCAGCGCATCGCGCCGCGTGTCGCCGCGCACGATCAGCTTCGCGAGCAGCGGATCGTAGTGCGCGCTGATCTCCGTGCCCGCGTCGATCCAGCCGTCCACGCGAACGTTCTGCGGAAACGATACGTGCGTGAGCAGCCCTGCGCTGGGCTGGAACTGCTTGTGCGGATCCTCCGCATAGAGCCGCACCTGGATGCTCGCACCGCGCGGCGCAACGGCAAGCGTGTCGAGCGGCGGCAGGTCGCCTTCGGCCTGCAGGATCATCCATTCCACGAGATCGACGCCGGTCACTTCCTCGGTCACGCAATGTTCGACCTGCAGCCGCGTGTTCACCTCGAGGAAATAGAACCGCCGAGCGGTCGCATCGAACACGAATTCGACCGTACCGGCCGAGGCGTAACCCACCGCGCGCGCGAGCCGCACCGCGCTCGCGTGCAATGCGTCGCGTTCCGCGCCGGTCAGATCGGGCGCGGGCGTTTCCTCGATCACCTTCTGGTTGCGGCGCTGCACCGAGCAATCGCGTTCGCCGAGCGCGATCGCGCCGCCTCGGCCGTCGCCGAAGATCTGCACTTCGATGTGCCGCGCGTGTTCGACGAACTTCTCCAGATAGACGCCTGCATGCGCGAAGTTCGCGGTGCCGAGTCGCACGACGGATTCGAAAGCCGCACCGAGCTGCGCGGCATCGCGGCACAGCGACATGCCGATGCCGCCGCCGCCCGCGGTGCTCTTGAGCATCACCGGATAGCCGATCGCGTCCGCCTCGGCGAGCGCCGTCTCGACATCGCCGAGCAGCCCGGTGCCGGGCAGCAGCGCGACGCCGTGCGCGGCGGCGAGTTCACGCGCGGTGTGCTTGAGGCCGAACGCGCGCATGTGATCGCCGCTCGGCCCGATGAAGCGCAGGCCCGCCGCTTCGCACGCATCGGCAAAGCCGGCGTGCTCGGACAGGAAGCCGTAGCCAGGGTGCACGGCCTGCGCACCGGTGTCGCGCGCGGCGGCGAGAATCGCCGCGACGTTCAGATAGCTGTCGGCCGCGGGTGCGGGGCCGACACGCACCGCTTCATCGGCGAGCGCCACGTGGCGCGCGTCGCGATCGGCATCCGAATAGATCGCGACCGACGCGACGCCCAGGCGCTTCAGCGTGCGGATCACGCGGCAGGCAATTTCGCCGCGGTTCGCAACGAGGACTTTCGCGAATCTCATGTTGCCTCCCGCGGCTTCGTCCCAACGGACGCGACTGCCCCGTTGGCGGGAAGCAAACGATAGTGAGCGTGGCGGCCGTTCATTCCGCCTCCCACACGATCAGGCGCACAGGCGTCGGGTTGTAGCCGTTGCACGGATTGTTCAGTTGCGGGCAGTTCGAGATCAGCACCGTGACGTCCATCTCCGCACGCATCTCGACATACTTGCCGGGCGCGGAGATACCGTCCTCGAACGTGAGGCCGCCGAGCGGCGTGACCGGCACGTTCATGAAGAAGTTGACGTTGCCGACCAGGTCGCGCTTGGTGAGCCGCGCGCCGGCGCCGCATGTGCAGTGCGCGATCGCGTTGAGGAAACTGTCGCGGCAGTTGTGCATGTAGCGCTTGTCGAGCGCATAGCGCACCGTGTTGCTCTCGGCCGCGCACGCGCCGCCGAGCGTGTCGTGTCGGCCGCACGTATCGGCGACGATCGTCGCCATCGGGTTGCCGCGGTTCGACACGAGCACGCTGCCCGCGCTCAGGTACAGGTTGCGCTGCGCGCGAATCGTGTCCTGCGCGCTGTAGCGCTCCTCGGGGTCGTCGCTGCGGTAGAACAGCGTGTCGACGGCCTGGTTGCCTTCCAGGTCGAGAATGCGGAACGTCTGCCCGCGCTTGAGGTCGTGCAGCCACGGGTCGCCCGCGTTCAGCGTGACATCGTGAATCGCGTTGCGCGGATCGAGTCGGCTTTCGATGATCGGCATGGTCTCGCTCCTCATGCAAACAGACGGTCGGTGTTGGTGAAGCCGCGCGCGTTCTCCGCGCATGCGCGCCGGCACAGGTCGTCGTCGGGGGCCGCGCCGTCGGCCGGATACGCGCGATATGCGATCAGCTTCACGGGTTTCGGCGCATAGTCGGGCCGCGGGTCGAGCGGATGCGGTGCGGTCGAGAACGCCGCGAGCGTATTCATCTCGAAGCGCAAGTCGAACGCGCTGCCGGCAGGCGAATGTCCGGCGACGAATTCGAGCGCGCCGTCGTCGCGTGTGGCCAGCTTGCTGAAGAAATTGACGTTCGCGGCGAGATCGCGCGCCGACAGTCCGTACTTCGCGAGCTCGAGCACGAGGCTGTCGCGGCCGTTGCGGATCATCCCGTTGCGATCGGCCTGATACGACGACGTGCCGTACTTCTGCGCGAACAGCCGCGCATCGCCGACGCCGCCGAGCGGATCGTGCCAGCCGAGCGTATCGGCCGTGATCGATGCGATCACGCGCCCCATGTCGGTGTACAGCGCATGGCCGCGCGTCAGATGCGCGGTGTGTTGCGCCTTCAGCGTGTCGGCCATGTTGTAGCGTTCGAGCAGGTCTTCCTGACGATGAAAGACGGCGGACAGGTTCGCGCCGCCGTCGACGTCGACGATGCGCAGCGCGAGACCGCGGCGCAGGATGCCGGACCAGTGGGTTCCGGCGGGAATCAGCATTTCCCACGCGACGTGTGGCGGCGGGGCGAGGACGGCTTGGGGGCTCGGCGACATGGCGGCTCCGTGGTCGGTTGGACAAAGGGCGTGAGAGGGCGACAGAACGACATCGCGACCTCCCGGGCTTTTATCCCTCCGTGGAGCCTCGCCGTTTCCTCGGATCGAGGCGAAGGCAAGACCGGATTGCTCTCGGACCAGGCATCGCGCGGCGCACGCCGCACGACCGGAACCCTAGCGATCCTGAAGATGATGCAAATTGCTTCGCACCTCTCGGGCGTCGAATAAGCGAGTTGCGTGCCAGCCGCGGCGCGATCACCACGCAACGCGGCCCGGCGGCGCGATGCCGTGCGACATCCGATGCGCCGCCGCATGCGCGTGCCCTCGCAGCGGGCGCGCAGCGCACCATGCGCACGCCGTCGCGCACCGGCGCAGTGCGCACCACGCGCTCGCGCAACGGCCGCGCCGCGATGGCATGGGCATTGCTGAAAGTGGCGCACCGTCACTCGATGCGCGATCCTTCATGAACAAGCTCGACCTGCTCCGGCGCGCACTGAGCGCGCTGTTCGCCGCCCGCTTCATCGAACTTCAGCGCACCATGCGCCGCCGTTGACGCGCGGTGGCGCGCGCCGTTGGCACGCTTCTCGCTCGGCATGGTGCCGAGAGGTGCGGCGGAGTCGCATCTTAGGGGTGCTAGGGTTCCGGTTCATCGAACGTCTGGTCCGAGAGCAGCCCGGCGCGGGTTCGTCCGATCGCGAGACCGGATGCACGCGTGCTACACGGCGGGACAAAAGCCCGGGAGATTGGCGATGGCAACGGCCGTCGCGCCTCTCCGTGGCCGCTTCGTTCGTTCCGCATCCGCAGGAACCGGTCACGCAGCCGGAACGTGTGCTCGCGCACGCTCCGTATCGACGATCCCCGAACCCGGTCTCCTGGAGAACAACGATGACCCGTCCCGCCGCGGCGCTGCGCCGCCTCCCGTCCCTCCGTTTCATCCGTCATGCCTTCGGCGCCGCCGTCGCGGCTGCCGCGCTATGGGCGGCGCCCGCCGCGCAGGCGGCGGCCCCGCTCAAGATCGGCTACAGCGACTGGCCGGGCTGGGTCGCATTCCAGGTCGCGCTCGACAAGGGCTGGTTCAAGGAGGCCGGCGTCGACGTCGATTTCGAATGGTTCGATTATTCGGCGTCGCTCGACGCGTTTTCGGCCGGCAAGCTGGACGCGGTCGCGGCGACCAACGGCGATGCGCTCGTGACGGGTGCATCCGGCGCGAAGAACGTGATGATCCTGCTGACCGACTATTCGGCCGGCAACGACATGATCGTCGCGAAGCCGCCGCTGCGCACCGTCGAGGCGCTGAAGGGCAAGAAGGTGGGCGTCGAGCTCGGCCTCGTCGATCATCTGCTGCTCGAGACCGCGCTGCAGAAGCACGGGCTCAAGGACGGCGACGTCACGCTCGTGAACGCGAAAACCAACGAGTTGCCGCAGGTGCTCGGTTCGTCGGCCGACATCGCCGCAGTAGCCGCATGGCAACCCAACGCCGGCGAGGCGTTGAAGCGTGCGCCCGGCGCACGCGCGATCTTCACGTCGGCGGATGCGCCCGGGCTGATCTACGATGCGATCACGGTCGCACCGGCGAGCCTCGCCGCGCGCCGCGCGGACTGGGCGAAGGTCGTCAAGGTCTGGTATCGCTGCGTCGCGTACATCAACGATCCGAAGACGCAGGCCGATGCGGTCAAGATCATGTCGGCGCGCGTCGGGCTCGCGCCGGCGCAATATCTGCCGCTGCTGAAGGGCACGCACCTGCTCGACGAGGCGGCCGCGAAGCGCGCGTTCCGCAAGGGCGACGGCCTCGATTCGATCTACGGCTCGACGCGCAACGCGAATGCGTTCAACGTGCGTAACGCCGTGTACAAGCAGTCGCAGGACGTCGACGCGTATATCGATCCGCGATTCGTCGACGCGCATTGACGGCAGCACGCACACCGGCGCAGTGACGCACCGCGCCGCGCCGGTAGCAGCCGCGATCTATTCGGACGCATGCAACGATGCCCGGCCGATCGCCGTGACGGTTGGGCGGCCGGGCCGACGCGACCCTGCCGCGCGGCACCCGCCGGTCATCCGCTCGATGCGGCGGCGAAATCGCCCGGCGGCAGCGGCCGGTTCGCCACGTCCCGCGCCTCCGCCCACGTGAGGCCGAGCGTCTGCAATACGACCGCCGCCGCGCGCTCGGGGAGCCGGCTGTCGTGTCCGGACGGCGCCGCGGCGGCGCCCGCATCGGCCGAATCCGCTGCGTCGGCTGCATAGGCGTCGGCCGCGATCGCCGCGAGGATCGTGCCCGTCATCGCGAGCACGCTCATGAACGGATCGCCGACGACAAAGCGCCGCGCCGCGATTCCGCGCTCGCTGTCGCGTCTCAGCCGCTGGCCCAACCCGTGGTCGAGCGCGCGCGCCGACACACCTTCCCGCATCAGAAAGCGCCCCCAGAGCCGCTCGCGGCGCGCGCGCATCAGCGTATGACGCACGCACACGGAAACGACCTCGGCCGGATCGGACAACCCGCTCGCCAGCCGCTCGAGCCCGTCGGCAAAATCGTCGAACACCCACTGCGTCAGCGCGGCGAAGATGCCGTCCTTCGAATCGAAGTGGTAGTAAAACGAGCCGAACCCTACATCCGCCGTCTCGGTGATCTCGCTGATCGCCACGTTGTCCCGCCCTTTTTCCGCCATCAGCGCGAACGCAGCCTGCAACAGGCGCATGCGTGTCGCTTCCTTGCGCCGCGCCCCGCGCGGCTGACGCGGTGGCGCGTCGCCTGCTGACGTGCTCGAGCGGCGAGACCGGGCCGGTGTGTCGTCCATGAGCGCGCCTCCGTTGTTCGAAAGAATCTTCTGCATGGCGCAATTCTAGATTACTCACTCATACTTGACAACTTTATCAGTTATGAGTTTAATCTCGGAAATCGCAGAACCGGTTCCGGTCCAGCGCCGCGTCCGACGGGCATCCGACTCGCGCCGATGAACGATGGCGACGTGCGAACGGCCACGCCGACGCACGCTCGACCACCGCAGCGCGCGTCCAGCCGGATCGACACGCGCGATGAAACGGAATTGTCTGCACTTTGAACATCGGAGTACTGATTGATCGTCAGGCGTACGTCGGCGGAAACGCACGCGTCCGCCTGCATGAGGCGGGGCGACCTGCCGTCGTCGCCTAACCCTTTTTAAGTTGACCCCTCACTTGTCCTGGAAACATCGTGAAATCACCCGGTCTTGACGCGCGGACTTCGACGCGCCCGTTTCTGACACGCATCGCACTGCCGGTTCGGCGTGCCCCGATCGCGCTCGCGTGCTGTGCGATTCTGCTCACCGCCTGCCACTCGCACGAGGCCGCCGCGCCCGAGCCGCAATCCGTGGTCGCGCTGCCCGTCCATGCGTCCGACGGTTCGGCGCAGCGCGTACTGCCCGCGCAGGTTCAGGCGCGCTATTCGACGCCGCTGTCGTTCCGGGTCGGCGGCAAGATCGTCGAGCGGCGCGTGCGCCTCGGCGACACCGTCAAGGCCGGCCAGACCGTCGCGACCCTCGATCCGACGGATCTGCACAACACGCTGCTGAACGCGCGCGCCCAGCTCGATGCCGCCGAGCACCGCGTCGCGTATGCGAAGCAGCAGCTGGATCGCGATCGCGCACAGGCCCAGGCGAACCTGATCGCCCCTGCCCAGCTGGAAACGACCCAGGATGCGTATGCGTCGGCGGCGGCGCAACGCGATTCCGCGCTTGCGCAAATGGCGCTCGCGAGCGATCAGCTGCGCTACGCGACACTGGTTGCGGATCACGACGGCGTCATTACGTCGGAAGATGCCGATACCGGGCAGAACGTGCAGCCGGGGCAGGCGGTGTTTCATCTGGACTGGAGCGGCGACCTCGACATCGTCTGCGACGTCGCGGAGCGCGACCTGCCCGATCTCGCGGTAGGCCGCACTGCACACGTCAGCCTGACGGCACTGCCGGGCAAGGTGTACGACGCGCGCGTGCGGGAAGTCGCGGCGGCCGCGGATCCGCAAAGCCGCACCTGGCGCGTGAAGCTGACGCTGGTCGCGCCGGGGCCGGAGGTGCGCTCCGGGATGACCGCCAGCATCGCAATCGACGCCGCCGCCGACACCGGCGCGAACCACGCCGTGACGCTGCCCGCCACCGCGCTATTCCATCGCGGCGATGCGCCGGCCGTCTGGGTCGTTCGCAAAGGCAGCGACACGCTGGAGCTGCGCCCGGTGACGGTCGGTCGCTACGACGAGCGCACGGTCACGATCACCTCCGGTCTCGCGGAAAACGAGCGCGTGGTGATGCAAGGCGTTCACACGGTGAGCAACGGCCAGCACGTGCGCGTGGTACCGCCGCTGCATGCGGAGGACCTCACGTCATGAATGCTCCGGAACACCGCACGCCGGACAACGGCGGCCACGTCGCACACGCCGACGACGCAACGCGCGATGACAATCGCTTCAACCTCTCGGCCTGGGCGCTGAAACATCAGCAACTGGTGATTTTCCTGATCGGCCTCGCGACGATCTTCGGCGTGATCGGCTATACGCGCCTCGCGCAGTCGGAAGATCCGCCGTTCACGTTCCGCACGATGGTGATCCAGACCTACTGGCCCGGCGCGACCGCGCGCGAGGTGCAGGAACAGATCACCGACCGGATTGGCCGCCAGCTTCAGGCCGCGCCGTACGTCGACAACATCAAGAGCTACTCGCGCCCCGGCGAGTCGATGATCTTCTTCGCGATGAAGGATTCGGCGCCGGTCGACCAGGTGCCGGAAACCTGGTACCAAGTGCGCAAGAAGGTCGGCGACATACGCGCGACGCTGCCGAAGGGCACGGTCGGCCCGTTCTTCAACGACGAATTCGGCGACGTCTACACCAACATCTATGCGCTCGAAGGCGACGGCTATTCGCCCGCGCAACTGCACGACTATGCGGACAGGATACGCACGGCGCTGTTGCGCGTGCCGGGCGTCGCGAAGGTCGACAATTTTGGCGATCCGGCCCAGCACGTGTTCATCGAGATCTCGAATGCGCAGCTGACGCGCCTCGCGATCACGCCGCAGCAGCTCGCGCAAGCCATCGACGCGCAAAACGCCGTCGCGCCGGTGGGCACGATCACGACGGCCGACGATCGCGTGTTCGTCCGACCGACCGGTGCGTTCAAGGACACGCAGGCGCTCGCCGACATGCTGGTCACCGTGAACGGCCGCACCTTCCGCCTGGGCGACGTCGCGAAGATCACGCGCGGTTACGACGATCCGCCGGTCACGCAGATGCGCGCCAACGGCCATGCGGTGCTCGGCATCGGCGTCACGATGCAAAAAGGCGGCGACGTGATCGATCTCGGCAAGGCGCTCGACGCGAAGGCGGCCGAGCTGCAGCGCGGTTTGCCGGCCGGCCTGAAGCTGACCGCGGTGTCGAGCATGCCGCATGCGGTGAAGCATTCGGTGGACGACTTCGTCGAAGCGGTCGGTGAAGCCGTCGCGATCGTGCTCGTCGTGAGCCTGGTGTCGCTGGGCTTGCGCACCGGCATGGTCGTCGTCATCACGATTCCGATCGTGCTCGCCGTGACGGCATTGTGCATGCACGCGTTCGGCATCGGCCTCGACAAGGTGTCGCTCGGCACGCTCGTGCTCGCGCTCGGGCTGCTGGTGGACGACGCGATCATCGCGGTCGAAATGATGGCGGTGAAGCTCGAGCAAGGCTGGACCCGCGCACGCGCGGCAGCGTTCGCGTACACGAGCACGGCGTTTCCGATGCTGACCGGCACGCTGGTGACGGTATCGGGCTTCCTGCCGATCGCGCTCGCCAAGTCGAGCACCGGCGAATACACGCGCTCGATCTTCGAGGTGTCGGCGATCTCGCTGATCGTTTCGTGGTTCGCGGCCGTCGTGCTGGTGCCGCTGCTTGGCTATCACATGCTGCCCGAGCAACAGCATCACGGTGCGCATGCACATGATCACGATGTCTATGAGACCGGTTTTTACCGACGCCTGTCGGGCTGGATTTCGGCTTGCATCGAGCGCCGCTGGCTCGTGCTGGGCGTGACAGCCGTGCTGTTCGCGATTGCGATGGCGGCATTCACGCGCGTGCCGCAGCAGTTCTTCCCCAACTCGGAGCGCCCCGAACTGCTGGTCGACATGCGACTGCCCGAAGGCGCGTCGTTCGACGCGACGCTGCGCGAAGCTAAACGGCTCGAGAAGGTGCTGAACGGCCGCCCTGAAATCGACCACGTGATCGATTTCGTCGGCACCGGTGCGCCGCGCTTCTACCTGCCGCTCGACCAGCAACTCCAGCAACCGAACTTCGCCCAGTTCGTGATCACGGCCAAGGACATCGAAGCGCGCGATCGCCTGTCGCATTGGCTTGAATCGACGCTGGCAAACAGCTTCCCGACCGTGCGCACGCGCGTTGCCCGCCTCGAAAACGGTCCGCCCGTCGGCTTTCCGATCAAGTTCCGCGTGAGCGGCGACGACATCGCGACCGTACGCGGCATCGCGGAAAAGGTCGCGGACAAGGTGCGCGCCGACAGCCGCACGCGCAACGTGCAATTCGACTGGGACGAGCCGGCCGAGCGCTCGGTGTCGTTCGAGATCGACCAACTGAAGGCGCGCCAGCTCGGCGTGACGTCGGAGGACGTGTCGAGCTTCCTCGCGATGACGCTGTCGGGCTACACGGTCACGCAGTATCGCGAGCGCGACAAGCTGATCGACGTCGATCTGCGCGCGCCGAAGAGCGAGCGCGTCGATCCGTCGAAGCTCGCGGGCCTCGCGATCCCGACGCCGCACGGCCCGGTGCCGCTCTCCGCCATCGGCCACGTGCGCGACACGCTCGAATACGGCGTGATCTGGGAGCGCGACCGTCAGCCGACGGTCACCGTACAGGCCGACGTGCGCGGCGAAGCGCCGAGCATCGGCGTGACGCGCGACATCGACGCCGCGCTCGCACCGGTGCGCGCGACGCTGCCGGCCGGATACCGGATCGAGATCGGCGGTGCGGCCGAGGAAAGCGTGAAGGGCCAGACGTCGATCAACGCGCAGATGCCGCTGATGATCATCGCGGTGCTGACATTGCTGATGATCCAGCTGAAGCGCTTCTCGCGCACGTTCATCGTCGTGCTGACGGCGCCGCTCGGCCTGATCGGCGTGGTCGCCGCGCTGCTGCTGTTCGGCAAGCCGTTCGGCTTCGTCGCGCTGCTCGGCGTAATCGCGATGTTCGGGATCATCATGCGCAATTCGGTGATCCTGGTCGACCAGATCGACCAGGACATCGCGGCCGGCCAGCCCCGCTTCACCGCGATCGTCGGCGCGACGGTGCGCCGCTTCCGGCCGATCATGCTGACCGCCGCGGCCGCCGTGCTCGCGCTGATCCCGCTGTTGCGCTCCGGCTTCTTCGGCCCGATGGCAACCGCGCTGATGGGCGGCATCACGATCGCGACGGTGCTGACCATCTTCTTCCTGCCGGCGCTCTATGCGACCTGCTTCAAGGTGCGCGCCGACGAACGCGAGTCGCGCGCAACGGACATCGCGTCCACGGAGACATGCTGATGAAACTCTCTCGTATCACTACGGCGCTGGCCGCGACTGCCGCGCTGGGCCTGAGCGGCTGCGCGCTGGCCCCGAGCAGCACGCCGCCCGCCATGCCGTCGCCCGCGCATTACGGCGCAGAGCCGCAGGTGCGGCAGACGGTGGCTGCGCAAGGTGTCGCGCAGCAATTCGACGTCGGCGCCGCGCCCGTTCCGCAATGGTGGCGCCTGTATCGCTCCAGCGCGCTCGACGCGCTGGTCGACGAAGGCCTGCGCGCGAATCCGACACTGGCCGCGACGGAGAAAACGCTCGCCGCCGCACAGCAGGAACTGCGCGCGCAGATCGGCGCGTCGACGCTGCCGTCGCTCGACGCGAACGCGCAGGTTGCGCGCACGCGCACCCCGGACATCTCCGGCGCCGGGGCGCAAAGCCTGCGTTACAACGTATTCGTCGGACAGCTGCAGGCGCACTACACGTTCGACCTGTTCGGCGCGACGCGCTATGCGAATGCGGCCAGCGCCGCGCGCGTCGACGTGCGCGGTTGCGAGCTCGAAGCGGCGCGGCGTGCGCTGGCCGCCAACATCGTCGGCGCCGCGATCGGCGCGGCGGCGCTCGATCGCCAGATCCTGCTGACCGAGCGTCTGGTGGCGGTCGCGCAAGCATCCGCGGCCGAGGACCAGCAGCGCTACGCGCTCGGCGCGATGTCCCACGCGCAGGCGCTGGCGTCGACGCAAGGCGCAGCGTCGCTCGCGGCGACGCTGCCGGCGCTGCGCCAGCAACGCGCGAGCGCGGTCCACGCGCTGGCGATCCTGCTCGGCCGCACGCCGGACGCGCCGCCGCCGATCCCGGCTTTCACCGAGCTGTCGCTGCCGGAACACGTGCCGGTGGCCGTGCCTTCCGACCTGCTGAAAGCGCGCCCCGACATCCGCGCGGCCGAGGCCGCCGTGCGGGCCGCGGCGGCGGACGTCGGCGAGGCGACCGCGCAGATGTTCCCGAGCCTGTCGCTCACCGCGTCGATGGGGCGCGGCGGCTTCAGTTGGCCCGCGCTGCTGTCGGGTGCGGGCGGGCTGTGGGCGGTCGGCGCCGGGCTGTCGCAGCCGCTGTTCCACGGTGGCGCGCTGCTGGCTCACCGGCGCGCGTCGCGCGACCTGTACGACGCGGCCGTGCTGCAGTACAAGGCGGCGGTGCTGTCCGCGTTCGGGGACGTCGCCGATTCGCTCGCGGCGCTGGACAACGACGCGCAAGCGCTGGAGGCGAACGAACTCGCGGCACGTGCCGCGGGCGCGGCTTTCGACGAAACGGCGCAACGCCGCGCGCTGGGCGCGGTGCCCATGTCCGCGCAACAGGCGAGCGAGCAACGCTATCTGAGCGCGGAACTGGACGCGGTGCGTGCCGCGAGCCGCCGGATGACGGATACGGCCGCGCTGCTGCAGGCAATGGGCGAACTGCCGCCCGACGCCCACGCGACGATCGCGGCCCGGCAATAGCCGGCGCCTATCCCGACGCGCCCGGTCGCGCGCCTTTCGCGCCACGCCGGGCGAATTCATGGTTCCGAAGCCCGACGCGCGACGTGTCGCGTGTTGCGCGTCGCGCTTCCGTTACGCCGCCTGATGGATTCCCGATGAAACCCGACAACGTGATCGCATGCCACGAATGCGATCTGCTGCTCCAGCGTCCGCCGCGCCTGCGGGCGCTGGTCCCACACTGCCCCCGATGCGGCGCGCGCGTGAGCGGCGCGGCGCCCGGCCCCAAGACGCTCGACCGGATGTGCGCGCTGGCGCTTGCCGCGCTGCTCATGTACTGCGTCGCGCAAATCTTCCCGATCGTCGCGCTCGACGCGGCCGGCGTCGTCTCGCACGCGACGCTGGCCGACGCCGTTCGCGCGCTGTGGTCGAACGGCCAGCCGGTCGTGGCGGTGCTCGTGTTCGGCACGACGATGCTGTTTCCGCTGCTGGAGCTGGCCGCGTGGCTGTACCTGCTCGCGCCGTTGCGCGCAGCGCGCGTGCCGCGGCGCTTCGCGCCGGTCCTGCATGCCGTTCAGCGATTGCGGCCGTGGAGCATGGTGGAAGTGCTGATGCTCGGCGTGCTCGTCACGATGGTGAAGATGACGAGCGTGGCGCACGTGATCGCCGGGCCCGCGCTGTTCGCGTTCGCCGGCCTCGCCGGAATGCTCGCGTTCCTGTCGTCGATCGAGCCGGCCGGCCTGTGGAATGCGCGCGACGAACTCGTCGCGCTGCGGCCGTCCGACGCCGACGATCCGGTGCCGTCCGCAGGCGGCATCACGGTACCCGACGCACTTCCGGCTACCGGCGGCAGCAGCGGCTCGAGTGGCCTCACGGCCCACGCCGCCGGATTGATCGCGTGTCATCACTGCGCGCGCGTGCAGCCCGCGCCCGCGCACGGCCAGCGCTGCACGCGCTGCGGGTCGCCGCTGCACGCGCGGCGCCCGCGCAGCGTCGCGCGCACCGCCGCGCTCGCCGCCGCCGCCGCCCTGCTCTACATCCCGGCGAACCTGCTGCCCGTCATGCGCGCGACGTCGCTCGGCCGGGCCGAGGACGACACGATCCTCGGCGGTGTCGCGTACTTCTGGACGTCGGGCGACTGGGCGCTCGCCGTCGTCGTGTTCGTCGCCAGCGTGCTCGTGCCGATGCTCAAGCTCGCGATCCTCGCGTTGCAGGCGACGGCCGCGCATCGCGGCGCGCGATGGCGCCCGCGCGAACGCGCACGACTCCACAGGCTCGTCGAGTGCGTGGGCCGCTGGTCGATGCTCGACGTGTTCGTCGTCGCGCTGACGATTGCGCTCGTGCATTTCGGCACGTTCGCCGACATCACGCCCGGCCCCGGCGCGCTCGAGTTCGGCGCCGTGGTCGTGCTCACCATGTGCGCGTCGATGCAGTTCGATCCGCGGCTGATCTGGGACGGCGCGTGTGGCCCGACGGCCGCGCGTCGAACCTCGTGAACGGGCGCCAGCCCGCCGATTTCTTTCGAATTCCAAAACGATGCATCCGTTCGATTTACCTCAACCCGAGATCCGGCCGCGCAGCCGCTGGATTCCATCGCTCGTCTGGATCGTGCCGCTCGTATGCGCGCTGATCGGGCTGTCGCTCGTGATCCGGACCGTCGCCGCGACCGGCCCGACGATCACCGTCACGTTCGCCAACGCCGAAGGTCTCGAAGCCGGCAAGACCAAGGTCCGCTTCAAGGACGTCGATATCGGCTCCGTCCAGAGCATCACGCTCACCCCCGACTTCAAGCGCGTGGTCGTCGCGATTCAACTGACCCGCGATGCCGCGCGCTTCGCGAACCGCGGCACGCGCTTCTGGGTCGTCCGGCCGCGCATCGGCGCGACCGGAATTTCCGGGCTCGGCACGCTGCTCTCCGGCGCGTACATCGGCGCGGACCTCGGCCGCTCCCCGCAGAAGGAAACCGCGTTCACCGGCCTCGAAACGCCGCCCGCCGTCACCGCGGACCAGCAGGGCCGACGCTATCGGCTGCACGGCGACTCGCTCGGCTCGATCGACATCGGCTCGCCGGTGTTCTACCGGCATCTGCAGGTCGGTCAGGTGGTCGGCTTCTCGCTCGACGAAAAAGGTACAGGCGTCGACGTGCAGGTGTTCGTGAATGCCCCTTACGACAAATACGTCGACAACAACACGCGCTGGTGGCACGCAAGCGGCGTGGACCTGCGGCTCGACTCGAACGGCCTGAAACTGAACACGCAATCACTCGCGACGGTCGTCGTCGGCGGGCTCGCATTCCAGTCTCCGCCTGGCCAGCCGGACGCGCCGCAAGCCGCCGACAACGCATCGTTCCGGCTCGCGCCGGACGAAGCCGACGCGATGCGCGATCCGGACGGCACACCGCTGATGGTCGTGATGCGCTTCGACCAGTCGCTGCGCGGGTTGTCCGTCGGCGCGCCGGTCGACCTGCGCGGCATCGCACTCGGCCAGGTCACCAACATCGGCATCGAGTACAACGAACGCATGCGCAACTTCAGCATGAAGGTCACGATGGCGCTGTATCCATCGCGACTGAGCCGGCACAGCGACACGGCGCTCCCTGCACCGGACACGGCCGGCGGCCATGAACTGCTCGAGCACCTGGTGGTACAGGGGCTGCGCGGGCAGTTGCGCACCGGCAGCCTGCTGACCGGCCAGCTCTATGTCGCACTCGACATGTTCCCGAAAGCGCCGCGTGCGAGCGTCGACGTGCACCGCACGCCGGTGGAGCTGCCGACCGTGCCGAACACGCTCGACGAACTGCAGGTGCAGATCGCCGACATCGCGCGCAAGCTCGACCAGGTGCCGTTCGACCGTATCGGCAACAACCTGAACGGCGCGCTCGCGCATGCGAACGAATTGTTCGGCCATCTCGACCAGCAGGTCGTGCCGCAGGCGCACGACACGCTGGCGGCCGCACAACGCACGTTCGACGCGGCCGAGTCCACGCTGCGGCAGAATTCGCCGATGCAATCCGACGTGCACGAAGCGATGCAGTCGCTCACGCATACGCTGCAGTCGTTGAACGCGCTCGCGGATTATCTGGAGCGTCATCCGGAAGCGCTGCTGTTCGGCAAGAAGGGAGACCGGCAATGAACGCGCGCCTGTTTCGCCGCCTTCGCATGACCGCGCGGATCGCGACGTGCGCCGCGCTTGCCGTGCTGAGCGCATGCGCGTCGCCGCCCGTGCACTTTCACACGCTGTCGGCGCCGGCCGGCGCCGGCGGCGACCGCGCCGCCCATCCCGCATGGCTGATCGACATCCAGACCCTGCACGTCGCGGCGCCCGCCGACGGCACCCGGCTCGTCGTGCAGCGCGGCCCCGGCCTGGCCGACATCCTGGAGCAGGAACGCTGGGCCGCCCCGCTGGGCGACGAAATGCGCGACGGGCTGTCGACGCGCATCGCGTCCGGGCTGGGTGCGATCGACGTTCACCGCGTTGCCTATCCGGACGGCACGCCCGTCTACCGGATCGCCGTGGACGTCCAGCGGATCGAATCGTGGCCGGCGTCGCACGTGCTGCTCGACGCAACCTGGAGCGTCAGCGCCGCGGCGGCGGCCCCGCCCGCGCAACGGGCACTGACGTGCCGCAGCATCGTCCGAGTCGATGCGTCGGCGGGCTACGATGCGCTCGTCGATGCGCATCGCCGCGCGCTCGATGCGCTCGCGCACGCGATCGCGGCCGGCATTCGCGCGGTGGCCACGCACGCAGCGGCGCCCGCCGACTGTCGCGCGGGCGGACCCGACCCGACAGTCGCGCGTCGTGCCGCGGGCCGCGGCACGCCAGACACGTCCGACGATTGAGCCGGCGCCGCGGCAACGCGGCGAACCGGAACGGGCGGCCGGTATCGCGGCCGCCCGGCCGCATCACTGCGGCGCGTCGGCCGGCTCGACGACGGGCAGCGGGCGGCTCGCGATCTTCTCGGCTTCCGCGCGCTTGAGCCCCAGCGTCTGCAGCAGCGTGGCCGCGGTGCGTTCGGGAAAGTGCTCACCGCTGAAGCCCAGCTGCGCGAGCACGTCGGCGGCCGGCGCGCCGGGCGCAACGAAATTGAGTTCCGCGGCGATCGCGGTCAGCACCGTGCCGCCGACGGACAGGAAACCGATGAACGGATCGGCCACCACGAAGCGCTGCGCGGCGATGCCGCGCTCGATGTCGCGCAACAGCCGCTGGCCGAGGCCAAGCGTCAGCACGCGCGCCGAAAACCCCTCGCGGATCAGGAAATGGCCCCACACCGGCTCTCGCCGTGCGCGGATCAGCGTGTGCCGCACCGCAACCGCGACGACCTCGGCAGGATCGGACAAACCGTTCGCCAGGCGATCCAGCGAATCGGCGAATTCGCCGAATACCGTCTCCACGAGCGTCTCGTAGATCGCTTCCTTCGATTCGAAGTGGTTGTAGAACGACCCGAAGCCCACGTCGGCGGCCTCGGTGATCTCGTTGATGGCCACGCCTTCCATGCCTCTTTCGGCCATCAGCTTCAGCGCAGCGTCGAGCAGGCGCCCGCGGGTTTCACGCTTGCGCCGCGCGCCGCGCGGCTCGCGCTCTTCGGCGACGGGCGCGGCGACGTCGGCAGTAACGGAGGGTTCGGCGGCGGCACGTTTCGGCGTGCGCCGTTTCGGAGGGTTCGACATGACGGATCCGGTTCTGAGGTGCGTCGAAGTATAGATTCAAACGTCTACGTTGACAAAGTCATCATCTATGATTTTAATGTCATCGAACCCATCCCATCGCGTGCCACGGCCGCGATCGACAGACGAATGGAGACAAGGTGGAGACATTTGAAACGACAGGCGCGCACGCCGCAGGCGACATGCCGCCATCCGATGCGCGCGGGCTGCCGTCGGCGACCGACATCCTGATCGTCGGCTTCGGGCCGGTCGGCGCCGCGCTCGCGAACCTGCTGGCAGGCCACGGCGTGAACGTCGTGGCGATCGACAAGGCGTCCGACATCTTCATGGCACCACGGGCCATCGCACTCGACAACGACGCGCTGCGCATCCTGCAGATGGCCGGCGTCGACGAGCACGATTTCGATACGGTCGCGATTCCGTACGTCCGGATGCGCTCGCCGTCGCTCGGCGAATTCGGCCGGATCGACACGCTCGGCACGCTCGACGGCCACCCGAAACTCGTGACGTTTTACCAGCCCGACCTGGAGCGCTGCCTGCGCGCGCGACTGCGTGGCCGCGACAACGTGCACGTCGCGCTCGGCACGGCACTCGAGGGCTTCGTCGAGGAACAGGACGGCGTCGTCGCCGCGCTGCGCGACGAGCGCGGGAACACGCATTCGATACGCGCGCGCTACGTCGTCGGCGCGGACGGCGCGAGTTCGCTCGTACGCCAGTTGATCGGCCAGCAGTTCAACGGCAAGACCTACGCCGAAGACTGGCTCATCGTCGATGCGCGTCACGTGCCGCGGCCGATCGATCATGTCGAGTTCATTTGCGATCATCGCCGCCCGACGCCGCACATGGTCGCGCCCGGCGCGCGCGAACGCTGGGAATTCATGCTTCGTCCCGGCGAGCGCCGCGACGAGATGGAGTCCGATGCACGCATTCGCGAACTGCTCGCGCCGTGGGGCGACATCGACGACATCGCGATCGAACGCAAGGCCGTCTACCGCTTCCATGCGCGCACGGTCGACGCATTCGGCAAGGGCCGCGTGTTTCTCGCGGGAGATGCCGCGCACATCACGCCGCCGTTCGTCGGCCAGGGGCTCGTCGCGGGGCTGCGCGACGCGGCCAACCTCGGCTGGAAGCTCGCATGGGTCGTGCTCGGCCGCGCCGATCCGCGCATCCTCGATACGTATGACGCGGAGCGCCGGCCGCATGCGAAGTCGATGATCCGGCTCGCGAAATTCATGGGGCGCCTGGTGATGCCGCGCAACGCGGCGGTTGCGCTCGCGACGCACGGACTGATGCGTGCGATGCGGTGCGTGCCGGCGCTGCGCGCGCAATTCGACGAGTTGCGCATCAAGCCGAAGAACGCATTCCGCTCCGGACTGTTCGTGGGCGGCCGCTCCGGCGCCAGGCTCACCCGGGGCGCACTGCTTGCGCAAGGATGGCTGCGGGGCGCCGCCGGCGCGGCCCGGCTCAGCGACGACGTGCTCGGCAGCGGCTACACGCTGATCGGATTCGGCTGCGACCCGCGCGTCGGACTCGCGCCCGACGCGGCGGCCGCGCTCGCGCGGGCGGGCGGCACCATCGTGCGGATCGCGCATCGCGGGCAAAGACTGCATCCCGCCGGCGACGATTGCTGGGAAGACATCGACGGCACTTTCCTTCCGGGCGTGGCGCCCGTCGGCTGGGTGGCCGTCGTGCGCCCCGACAAAACCGTCGTCCACGACGGACCGGCGGCGCACGTGAGCCGCATCGTTTGCGACAGCCTGTCGCTGCTGGGCACCGCGCCGCGTGCGGTGCCGTCCGCCGCCGTATCTGCCATCCGACCCACCTGAACGCGCCATCGCCATGAAACTGACCACCGCCCAGCCCGCCCGTCACCCGCGTCCGACGACGAAAGCCGCCACGCTCGCCTATTTGATGTTCGAGCGCCCGAACCTCGACGACGCCGAGCATTTCCTCAACGACTTCGGGCTGCGAACCGCGTTGCGCGAGCCCGAGTTGCTGCTGTTGCGCGCCACGGATACGTCGCCGTTTTGCTACGTAGTTCGCCGCGCGCGCAAGGCGGCGTTCGTCGGCTTCGGGCTCGAGGTCGAAAGCCGGTCGGACCTCCACGCGCTGACCGGCGTACCCGGCGCATCCGGCATCGAACCGTCGGAATGGCCCGGCGGCGGCGATCGCGTCCGGCTCGTCGATCCGGCCGGCTTTCGCGTCGATGCGGTGACGGGCCGGACGCGCGTGCCGCCGCTCCCGCATCGCGCGCCGCTCGCGTTCAATTCCGTGGACATGCACCTGCGCATCAACGAGACGCAGCGGCCGCCCGCCGCGCCGCCGGAGATCGTCAGACTCGGTCACGTCGTGCTCGAGGTCGCCGATTTTCAAGCCACCTGCGCGTGGTACACGCGGCATTTCGGTTTCATCCCGAGCGATGTCCAGGTGCTGCCCGACGGCTCGCCGGCCGTGGCGTTCATGCGGCTCGACCGGGGCGACACGCCGGCCGACCATCACACGCTCGCGCTCGCGCAGGGCTTCGTGTCCACCTACAGCCACAGTGCGTTCGAGGTGGTCGATGCCGACGCGCTCGGCATGGGACAGCGGATGCTGCGCGACAACGGCTGGACCCACGCATGGGGCATCGGACGGCACATTCTCGGCAGCCAGATCTTCGATTACTGGCAGGATCCGTGGGGCGCCAAGCACGAACACTACTGCGACGGCGACCTGTTTACCGCGGACGAGCCGACGGGCATCCATCCGGTCAGCCGCGAAGCGATGGCGCAATGGGGGCCCGTCATGCCGCGCAGCTTCACGAAGCCGCGTTTCACGCCGTCCAGCGTCGCGGCACTGTTGCGCAATCTGCGCCGCAGCCCCGATCTGACGCTGAGCAAGCTCGTCACGCTCGCGAAGCTGTTCGCCTGATTTCACCGTTTACCGATTCACGAGAGACAACCATGCCACTGCACGTCCTGCACTTCCGGCACCGCGGCCGCGCCCAATGGGGCGTCGTCGCCAACGGCGCCGTCACGCCGATTCCCGGCGAATTCGCCACCACCGCGAGCTTCCTCGCCGCGAACCCGGTTGAACGGCTCGCGATGATCGACGGCCCGACCATTCCCGAAGCGGACGTGCAGTGGCTCCCGCCCGTGACCGCCAACCAGCAGTTCGTCTGCCAGGGTGCGAACTACCGGCGGCACATGATCGAGTCGGGCATGGACCCGGACGCGAAGCAGTTCAACATGATCTTCACGAAAGCGCCGAGCTGCATCGTCGCGGCCGATTCGCGCGTCGTGAAGCCGCGCCACGTGCGTTTTCTCGACTACGAGATCGAGCTGGGACTCGTGCTCAAGCGCGACATCACCCGCCATCAACCGGTGACCGACGCCAATCTGCACGAATACGTCGCGGGTATCGCGATCGTCAACGACTACTCCGCGCGCGACGTGCAGATCCCGCAAATGCAGTTCTACAAAGGCAAGAGCTTCCGCACGTTCGGGCCGGTCGGCCCGTATCTGTGCCTGCTCGAGCGGCACGATTTCCCGAAGCTGAAGACGCTCGAACTGACGTTGTCCGTCAACGGCACCGTCCGTCAGCAGGATTCGACGGCGAATCTCGTGTACGGCCCGGCCGAAACGCTCACGGAACTGTCGGGCGTGCACGATCTCGGCGCGGGCGACCTGCTCGCCACCGGCACGCCGGCCGGTTGCGCGCTCAGCATCCCGTCGCCGGCCAAGCAGCGCGTCGTCGCGCTGTTCCCCGAATCGGTCAAGTGGAAAATGTTCATGAAGGTGCAGGCGCACCGCACGCAATACCTGAAAGCCGGCGACATCGTCGAGGCCCGGATTGCGAGCCCGGACGGAACGATCGACCTGGGCGTGCAGCGCAACGAGATCATGGACGAAGCGGCATGAACGGCATCGCGACCCGCCACGATGTGGCCGCCATCGACGCGTGCGGCATGCCGCCCGACCTGCCGGCCAGCACCTACGCGATGATCCGCGCGGGGGCCGACATCGATCCGTGCGCCCCGGCATTGTCGTTCTTCGCCGACGCGCGCACGCACCGCGACGTGCGGCGCTGGACCTATCGCGAGCTGCTGCGCGACATCACCCGCACCGCGAATCTGTTCGTGCGGCTCGGCGTGCGCGCCGACTCGGTGATCGCCTACGTGCTGCCCAATCTTCCCGAAACGCACTTCGTGATCTGGGGCGGCCAGGCGGCGGGCATCGTGTGCGCGATCAACCCGCTGCTCGACGCGCGCGCGATCGCCGACTTGCTGAACGCATCGCGCGCGTCCGTGCTGGTCACGCTCGGGCCGTGTCCGGGGTTCGATCTCTGGGAGAAAGTGTCGAGCATCGTCGACGACGTCGAATCGCTCGCACATCTCGTTCAGGTGAATCCGGCGCGGGATGCGCGCGGCGGGCCGGGGAACGCTTCGGGCGCGCCCGCGTCGGCCGGTTCCGCCGGCGCGGCTATGGACGCGGCGCACGGCCGGTCGCGCATCGCGCTTCACGACTTCGACGCGGCGATCGCGTGCGAGTCGGGCACGGCGCTCGCGCAGCCCCGTACGTTCGCACCCGGCGACATGTCGTCGTTCTTCTGTACCGGCGGCACGACCGGTCTGCCGAAGATCGCGATGCGCAGTCACGGCAACGAAGTGGCGAATGCGTGGAGCGCCGCGCGATTTCTCGGCGACAGCATCGGCCCCGGCAAGACCATATTTTGCGGGCTGCCCCTCTTTCATGTGAACGCGGCGATGGTAACGGGGCTGCTGCCGTTCTCGCGCGGCGCGCACGTCGTGCTCGGTACGCCGCAAGGCTATCGCGGGGAAGGCGTCATCGGGCGATTCTGGGAGATCGTCGCGCACCATCGCATCAACTTCTTCAGTGCCGTCCCCACGCTGTACGCAGCGCTGCTCGACGTGCCGGTCGGCGACCATGCGATCGGCTCGCTCGAATACGGGCTGTGCGGTGCGGCGCCGCTGCCGGTCGAAGTATTGCGCGCGTTTCAGGAAAAGACGGGCATCCGCATTCTCGAAGGCTACGGCCTTACGGAAGCCACCTGCGTGAGCAGCGTCAATCCGCCGCTCGGCGAGCGCCGCGCCGGATCGATCGGACTGAGCGTGCCGCTCCAGACAATGAAGACCGTCGTGCTCGACGCCGCGGGACGCTACCTGCGCGACTGCGCGGCCGGCGGGGAAGGCTCGATCGTCATCGCCGGGCCGAACGTATTCGCCGGCTATACCGATGCCGCGCTGAACGAGCGTCTGTGGATCGATCTCGGCGACGGCAGACGCTGGCTCGACACCGGCGACCTCGGCCGCCAGGATGCCGACGGTTACTTTTGGCTGACGGGCCGGAGGAAGGACCTGATCATCCGCGGCGGCCACAACATCGACCCGGCGACCATCGAGGAGCCGCTGCATCGGCATCCGGCGGTGCAGCTGGCCGCAGCGATCGGCCGCCCCGACGCACACGCGGGCGAAGTGCCGATGGCCTACGTCCAGCTGAAACCCGGCGCACGGGCATCGGAGCAGGAACTGGAAGCGTTCGCGCGGCAACACATCGCCGAGCGCGCCGCGCAGCCAAAGCAGATTCGCATCGTCGACGCGATTCCGCTCACCGGTGTCGGCAAGATCTTCAAGCCCGAGCTCAAGCGCCGCGAAACCGGCGACGCACTGAGCGTCGCGCTTGCGGAAAACGGCGTGGCCGGCGCATCGGTCGACGTCCAGACCGGCGGCTCGGGCGGCATGACGGTGGTGGTCACGCTGCGCGACGCGCAGTTCGAGGCGGCGGCACACGCGGTGCTCGGTCGCTATCCGTTCACGTTCACGGTCGACGTCCAGCCGCAGGCGCACTGACGCGGGCGGGCGCCGCACCCGCCTCACCGGCGGGCGTGCATCGGTTTCGATGCTGCCCGCGCACGCACCATATATATCGTTGTGCGAATTATTCAGACGAAACATGCAATGGCGCACCGACCCATTCCCCTGTATCGGGAACGGCCGGTCCGTCGATCACGGGAACTATCCGTCGGACAATCAGGAGGAGACATGTGGAACGGCAAACGTACGACCCGCGCACTCGGCATGGCGACCGCCGTCGGGATCGGCATCGCGTCGCTCGCCGGCGACGCGCGCGCACAGGCGGCAGGCAGCGTGTCGCTCGGCGCCGGGTGGCTGCACATCATGCCGCAAAGCGGCTCCGGCGACCTGTTCGTGCAGAGCGTGGCCGGCGCGCCGGTGAATCGCGCGCTGCCCGATACGGGCGGCCACGTGGCGACGTCCAATGCGTTCAGCCTCATGGCGGAGTACCAGTTCACCGATCATGTCGGCATAGCGTTCCTCGCCGGCACGCCGTTCACCAGCGACCTGGTCGGCGACCGGTCGTTCGCCGGCTACGGCGTGCTCGGTCAGGCAAAGCCGCTCGCGCCGGTGCTCGCGCTGCGCTATCACTTTCTCGCCGCCGACGCCCGTTTCCGGCCGTTCGTCGGTCTGGGCGTGAATTACACGTGGTACGTCGACACGCACATCACCAATAAACAGTTTCTCGACGGATCGTGCGGCCCGGGCTGCACGACCCGGTCGTCGCTCAGTGCGTCATGGAATCCGACATTCGAAGCAGGCTTCAATGTCGCGCTGGGCAAGCACCTCGGCCTCAACGTGTCTGCGATGTACATCCCGATGTCGACCACGCTGACCACCGACGCGACAAACGCGGCGGGAACGCATGACGTGACGACACTGCACGTGCACACGAATCCGCTCATCACGCACGTGGATCTCGTCTATTCGTTCTAGTCGCCGGGGTCGAGCCGTTGCTTCGCGCGGCGCGGCGGTGCGCCGCGCCGGTCGTTACCACCGCATGAGAGATACACACGATATGGAACCCGCCCGCCTTACCCGTGCCCAACGCCGGCTCGGCACGCGCGAACGTCTCGTCGCTGCCGCGCGCGATTGCTTCGTCGCGCAAGGCTTCGCAGATACGACCGTCGAGCATATCGTCGAGCGGGCAGGTTACACACGCGGCGCGTTCTATGCGAACTTCAAGCATAAGCGCGAGTTGCTGGTTGAAATCCTGCGCCGCGACCGCCCGCAGTTGCTGGCCTGGATGCGGCCATGCGCGATGGACGATTGGCGTTTCCGCGCCGCCGATGCCGCGCAGATCGCCGCCGAATGGGAGTGCTTCCCGCTGTGGGTCGAGGTGCACCTGCACGCGCTGCGCGATGCGGCGACACGAGAGATGGTCGACACACTGCACGCGGAGCCGGCGCCGCCGGCCGCGGCAAGCGGTGCAGCGGATTTCGCGGAGCGCACGCCGTCGCCGGCGACGTGGGCGACCTTGCTCGGCGTTGCGTTGCTGCGTGCCGGTGCGCAGCACGCACTGCGCGGCGAGCCGGTGCAGGACGCGGCGCCGGAAGTGCCGTCCGGAGATGCGGGACGGCTATAATTCAAGCCGTTCCCCCGACGAATATCCGCGCAATGACGGACGCCAATCTTCCTCACGTGCTGGTGGTCGACGACGATCCGGCGATCCGCGAACTGTTGTCCGGCTATCTGTCCGACAACGATATCCGCGTGACGGTTGCCGCTTGCGGCCAGGATATGGCCCAAGCGCTGGAATCATTTGCAATCGATCTCGTGATTCTCGACCTGCGCATGCCGGGCGAAGACGGCGTCCAGATCGCCCGCGAGTTGCGCACGCGCTCGAACCTGCCGATCTTCATCGTCTCGGGAAAACGCGACGAAGCCGACCGCGTGATGGCGCTGGAGCTCGGCGCCGACGACTACCTGACCAAGCCGTTCAGCAATCGCGAACTGCTTGCGCGCGTCCGCGCCTTGCTCAGACGGGCCGGGGCGACGGCCCCCGCCACCGGGCGTGCCAACGACGCACGCGCATACCGGTTCAGCGGCTGGGAACTGAACGTTGGCACGCGGCGGCTCACCGATCCGGCGGGCACGCCGGTCGAGCTTACCAACGGCGAATTCTGTCTGCTCAATGCATTTCTGGCGGCGCCCGGGCGCGTGCTGTCCCGCGACCAGCTGCTCGAGTCCAGCCGGCTGTACGACGACGTGTACGACCGTTCGATCGACGTCCAGATCCTGCGCTTGCGCCGCAAGATCGAGCCTGACCCGTCGCATCCGGTCTTCATTCGTACCGTGCGCGGCGCGGGCTACGTGCTCGACGTGCCGGTCACCCGGTTGAGCGCGGCGGGCGGATGGACGAACGGAACGCCGGTGTGAGCGGGCACCTGCCGCGTGCGCGCACGGCCCGCGACGCAAGTAGCGCGACGCGATTGCCGACGCAGCGCGCAAGCCGCGCGGCTCGAGCGGCATCCGCGCGTGTCGCCGGACTGCCGCAGCAGGACTGAACGTCGATGCCGAACAACTCGCCCTATCACCGAACGCTGTGGCGCGCGAGACGCTACCGGGCCATGATGCTGGCTGCGTGTCTGGCCGTGCTCCTCGTTATGGTCGCCTTTGCGCACGACACGACGTTCCGCGTCGGCGCCGTGAGCCTGTGCGTGATTCTGCTGATGTATGTGCTGACCGCGTACATGCGGCGTCTCGAACACGCGAACCGGGCAATGCGCGCGAGCGAACAGCGCTGGCGCGCGGTGTTCGAGAACGCGCCGGTCGGAATCCTGGTGTTGCGTGCGCACGACCGCTACCTGATGGCGAACCCCGCGTTTCAGCAGATGGTCGGCTACAGCGATCGCGAACTTTCCGAGCGACGCGCATCGGACATCACGCACCCCGATGATCGGGCCCTCACGCAGGCGCACATCGACCAGTTGGTGCGCGGCCAGGACCGCGTCAGATTCCAAAAGCGCTACGTGCACCGCGACGGCCGCGTGGTGTGGACCGACATGAGCGTCGCGCGTGTGTTTTCGGCACATCAGCCGTCCGATACGGACGCGGAAGACCTGATCATCGCCACCGTCGAGGACATCACGCAGCGCCTGGCCGACGAAGAAGCGCGACACGGCCTGGAACGGCAACTGCGCCAGTCGCAGAAGCTCGAAGCGCTTGGCACGTTCGCCGGCGGCGTCGCGCACGACTTCAACAACATCCTCGCCGCGATTCTCGGATTCGGCGATCGCGCGCTCGCCGGCGTCGCACCCGACGCGCCCGCGCACTGCGACATCGAGCAGGTGCTGAAAGCCGGGGAACGGGCACGGCTGCTGGTCGAGCGCATCCTGACATTCAGCCGCAGCGGCCCGACGGCGAGGGAGCCGGTAGACGTCGGCGCGGTCGTCGACGAAACGGTGGAACTCGTGCGCGCCACGCTGCCGCCGCATGTCGCGCTCGACGTACGCATCAGCGCCCGCGATGCTTACGTGCTGGGCGACGCCACGCATCTGCACCAGGTCGTGATGAACCTTTGCGGCAATGCGATCCACGCGATGCGTGCCGGCGGCACGCTGCATATCGGACTCGACGTCGTCAGCGTCGACACACCGCGCTCGCTGTCGCACGGCGCGCTGCGCGCCGCCCGTTTCCTGCGGCTCACCGTCGCGGACGACGGTTGCGGCATTCCGGCCGAGATACTGGAACGCATCTTCAACCCGTTTTTCACGACACGCCCCGCCGGTGAGGGGACCGGCCTCGGCCTGTCGCTCGTCGACGGCATCGTCCGCGAACACGGCGGCGCAGTCGACGTGCACTCCGCGCCGGGGAAAGGGGCGCGTTTCGACGTCTTTCTGCCCGCCGCGGACGCGCGCCCGGCGCCGCGTGCCGACGGGGTCCCGCCGCCTCGAGGGAACGGGCAGGTCGTGCTGGTGATCGACGACGAAGAAACACTCGTGCGCCTCGCGGAAGACGTACTGGCCGATCTCGGGTACGAGCCGGTCGGATTCTCATCGAGCGAGGCCGCATGGGATGCCGTGAACGCCGATCCGGCCCGCTTCGACGTCGTCGTGACCGACCATACGATGCCGAATTTGACCGGCCTCCAGCTCGCGGCCCGCATCGCGGGCCGGCGCGCGGATTTGCCGGTGATCCTGTGCAGCGGCTTCAGCACGGCCTCGCTTGAACGTGAAGCCCGCGCGCTCGGTGTGAGCATGGTGCTGCGCAAGCCGCTGAAGTCGCGCGATCTCGCAGACGCGCTCGCCCGCGTGCTGCGCTGACGGGGCGACCGGGCCGGCCGCGCACCATGCGATCGGCCCAGCCGGTGCGGCGCTTGTTTCAAATGTAACGCAGCCGCGGCAATCTGCAACGCCCGAGCAACACCCCGCGCCGACACTCCATTGCAATGCAATCTCGCAATGGAGCGTACGCATGGAAGCAACGGCCCTCCTGTTGTCCCGAATCCAGTTCGCGGCCACGGTCTCCTTTCACATCATCTTCCCGTCTTTCACGATCGGCCTCGCGGCGTGGCTCGCGGTACTCGAGGCCATGTCCATCGCGACGGGCAATCGCGTGTATCGCCGCGTATTCGAGTTCTGGCTGAAGATTTTCGGCGTCGCGTTCGGCATGGGTGTCGTCTCGGGCATCGTGATGGCCTTCCAGTTCGGTACGAACTGGAGCGAGCTGTCGCGCGCGAGCGGCCCGATCCAGGGGCCGCTGCTGACTTACGAATCGTTTACCGCGTTCGCGCTCGAGGCGACGTTTTTCGGTGTGATGCTGCTGGGACGCGCGCGTGTGCGGCCCTGGTTCTATCTGACCTCGTGCATCCTCGTCGCGGCGGGTACGACGATGTCCGCCTTCTGGATCCTCGTGAACAACTCATGGATGCAGCATCCGGTCGGATACGTCGTACAAAACGGCATATTCGCGCCCACCGACTGGGCGGCGATTATCTTCAACCACGTCGTGTGGGTACGCTTCCCGCACATGCTGTTGGGTGCGTACCTGACGACCGCATTCTGCGTGGCTGCCGTCGGCGCGGCCTATCTGCTGAAGGACCGCTACCGGGTCGAAGCCACGCTCATGGTCCGGATGTCGGTTACGCTCGCTGCCGCGCTCGTCCCGCTGCAGATCCTGTTCGGCCATCTGACCGGCGACTATCTGCACGACGACCAGCCGGCCAAATTCGCCGCCGTCGAGGGAAGATGGACCGACGAACAACCTGCCGCCGAAGTGATTTTCGCCATTCCGGACGCCGCGCACGAGCGCAACCGCTTCGAATGGAAAGTACCGGTGCTCGGCAGTCTGATCGCGTCGGGCACGGCGGACTCGCGCGAAGTCGGCCTCACCGACTTTGCCGCCGCCGACCGGCCGCCGGTGCTGATTCCATTCTTCGCGTTCCGCGTGATGGCCGGCTGCGGGCTGATCATGCTGGCGCTTGCGTGGGCGGGCACCGTCGCGGCCCGGCGCGGCCGGCTCGAACGACGGCGCTGGCTCCTCTGGCCGCTCGCATGCAGCTTTCCACTCGGCTTCATCGCAATCCTCGCGGGATGGTTCACCGCCGAAGTCGGGCGCCAGCCGTGGACCGTATGGGGCGTGCTGCGCACCGCAGATGCGCTGACGCCCGGGCTGACCGCGCACTTCGCGGCTGCGACGCTCGCGCTGTTCGTCGCCATATACGCATTCATTTTCTGCTTCGGCGTGTACTACATCGTACGGATCGTGCGGCGCGGCCTCGTCATCGGCAACGTGCTGACCGTCTGGAATGGTCACGTGATTCAACAAACGCATGCGCCCGCCGCGCTGCCGGTGCACGCGCGGCGCCGCGACGTCCTCAAGATTCGATCAGGAGAACTTCAATGATGACCTGGTTCTGGTTCGCCGAACTCGCGTTCGCGCTCGTCGCTTACCTGATGCTCGACGGGTTCGACCTCGGTGTCGGCATGCTGACGGCCTTCGCCGGCGATGCGCGCGACGAGATGATCGCGTCGATCGCTCCGGTATGGGACGGCAATGGTACGTGGCTCGTCATCGCCGGCACGATCCTGTTCGGCGCGTTTCCGTCGGTGTATTCGATCGTGCTGCCTGCGCTGTATGCGCCGCTTTGTCTGATGCTCGCCGGGCTGATCATGCGTGGCGTCGCGATCGAATTTCGCCACAAGGCGGCGCGCTCGCGCCGGATCTGGGACGTGCTGCTGTTCGTCGGCTCGCTGCTCGCCAGCGTGATGCAGGGCGTATGCGTGGGCACGTACGCGCACGGGCTGCCGGTCGATCAGCTGCGCTACGCAGGCAACGGCTTCGAATGGTGTTCGCCGTTTTCGTTCTGGTGCGGCGTCAGCCTCGCGCTCGGCTATGCGCTGCTCGGCTCCGGATGGCTGGTGTTGAAAGGGCAACGCGCGTCGCAGCGCATCGGTCGCGACGCGATCGCGAGGCTCGCGCCGATCACCGCACTGTTCGTGCTGTCGATACTCGCGTCGACGCTGCTGACCGAGACGACCGTCGAAACGCGCTGGCTCCTGCATCCGCTGCTGTTCGCGCTGCCCGTCGCAGCATGCGCGACGTTCCTTTGCGCGCCTGCGGCGGCGCGGCGCGACGGCGCGTCGGCCTATCTGTTCGCCGCCGGCGGATGCATCGCGATGGTGCTGATGCTCGCCGCATCGTATCTGCCGTTCATCGTGCCGTTCGACCTGACGCTCGATGCAGCGGCCGCGCCGCGAGCGAGCCAGACGTTCATGTTCTGGGGCGCAGGCCTGTTCGTCATGCCGTTCATCGTGTTCTACACCTGCGTCGCGTACTCGGTATTCCGCGGCAGGGTGTCGAACGATCACGCATACCACTGACGCTTTCGCCCCGAGCGTTCAATTCAACGGAGGAATTCCATGAAGGTCGCCCTTTTCATTCCGTGCTTCATCGACGCGTTCTACCCAGACGTCGGGATCGCCACGCTGCAGTTGCTCGAGCGTCTGGGTTGCGACGTCGACTATCCGCTCGACCAGACCTGCTGCGGCCAGCCAATGGGCAACAGCGGCTGCGAAAGGCAGGCCGCCGCGACCGAGAACCTGTTCGTCAAGAATTTCACGGGCTACGACTACATCGTCGCGCCGAGCGGCAGCTGCGTGCACCACGTGCGTGACCACCTGACCGCAGCCGACCAGACCCGCGATGCCGTCGCCGTGCGCAAGAACACGTACGAGCTCGTCGAATTCCTGCACGACGTGCTGCGCGTGCGGGAATTTCCATGGGCCGAATTCCCGCACAAGGTCGGCCTGCACAACAGCTGCGGCACGCTGCGCGCGTTGCGCACAGCGAAGATGTCCGAGATCGAGGAGCCGTTCTTCTCGAAGCCGCTGACACTACTCAAGGGCGTCAAGGGTATCGAGTTCATTCAGCCCGATCGGCCCGACGAATGCTGCGGCTTCGGCGGCACGTTTTGCGTATCGGAGGAACCGGTTTCCGCGCGCATGGGCGCGGACAAGGTGCGCGACCACAAGCGCAACGGCGCGGAATACATCGTGTCGGCCGATTCGTCGTGCCTGATGCACCAGAAAGGTTGCTCGGACCGCCTGGAGCTGGGGCTGAAATTCATCCACATCGCACAGATCCTCAATGGAGCACGAGCATGAAACGCGTAGACCACGTCGGCGCATCCGCGAAATTCATCGCCGACGAAAAGCACATCCAGTTCCATGACAAGCGTCTTTGGGAACTGCGCACGTCGCGGGATGCCGAGGTGCACGCCATCCCCGAATGGGAGGAATTGCGCACGCTTGCGTCGGCGATCAAGGAGCACACGCTCACGCATTTGCCCGAGTATCTCGAGGAATTCGAGCGCAACGCGACCGCCAACGGCGTGATCGTCCACTGGGCGAAGGATGCCGAAGAACACAATCGGATCGTGTACGAGATCCTGGAGCGCCGTCACGCGAAGCTGCTCGTGAAGAGCAAGTCGATGCTGACCGAGGAATGCGAGATGCGCCCGTATCTGGAGGAGCGCGGCATCACTGTCGTCGAAACCGACCTCGGCGAGCAAATTCAGCAGCTCGATGACGAGCTCCCTTCTCACATCGTCGTGCCAGCCGTGCACAAGCTCGCCACCGACGTCGCCAAAATCTTTTCCGAGAAGATCGGCACCGACCCGAACGAAAGCAACATCCCGAAACTCGCCGAAGCGCAGCGCAACGCCACGCGTCCGCTGATCCTGAACGCCGATGCCGGCATGACCGGATGCAACTTCGCGGTCGCCGAAACGGGCGGCATCACCGTGTGCACGAACGAAGGCAATGCGGACCTCAGCGCCAACGTGCCGCCGCTGCACATCGCATCGATCGGCATCGAGAAACTGATTCCGAAGCTCGAGCATCTCGGCGTATTCATCCGGATGTTGTCGCGCAATGCGATCGGTTCGCCGATCACCCAGTACACGTCGCACTTCCGCGGTCCGAAGAAAGGCGGCGAAATGCATTTCGTGCTGGTCGACAACGGCCGCTCCGAGCGGCTCGGCATGGACGACTTCTGGTATTCGCTCAAATGCATCCGCTGCGGCGCGTGCATGAACACGTGCCCGGTCTATCGACGCAGCAGCGGGCTCAGCTATGGCGGCGTCTACTCGGGGCCGATCGGCGCGATCATCAACCCGACCTTCAACCTGCGCAAGTACAGTTCGCTGCCGTTTGCGTCGACGATGAACGGCAGTTGCACCAGCGTGTGTCCGGTGAAGATCAATATCCACGAGCAGATCTACAAGTGGCGGCAGATCGTGGCCGAACAGCACGAACTGCCGTTCGTCAAGCAGGAGGCGATGAAAGTCGCCGGACAGGTGCTGTCGCGGCCGGCGCTGTACCGCGCAGCCGTCAAGACGGCCGGCACCGCGGTATCGGTACTGCCGCGCGCCGTGCTCTACAACCCGCTCAACGTGTGGGGCAAGCATCGAGAAGTGCCTGACGCACCCCAGCAGACTTTCCGCGACTGGTATCTGAAGAGGAACAAGAAATGAGCAGCCGAGACCTGATTCTTTCCCGTTTGCGCGACGTGCGTCCCACGCCCCGGCCGTTGCCCGACGTGCCGCTGTTCGATACGGCTCTGCCGCCTGCCGTCGACACGTTCAGGGCGTCGCTCGCGCGACTCGGCGGGACGTGGTGCGCGATGCCCGAAAACGCGTCGCTCGACGCGTTCGTGCGCTCCCGGTTTCCCGGCGCGTCCGTGTTCTGCTCGGCCACGCCCGAGTTCGACGGCAACCGCGATCTCGCCGCGATCGACGATCCGCGCGCGCTGAACGACGTCGACGTCGGGATCGTGCGCCCGGCGTTCGCCGTCGCCGAAACCGGCTCGATCTGGCTCAGCGAGGCGCAATACGACGTCAACGCGCTCGGTTACCTGTCGCAACACCTGGTCGCGCTGCTCGACCCCGCCGACATCGTCGGCAACCTCCATCACGCGTATCACCGCAGCGAGTTCTTCGCGGCCAACTACGCCGTGCTGATGAGCGGACCGTCGGCAACCGCCGACATCGAAGGCGTGCTGGTGCGCGGCGCACAGGGGATCCGCTCGCTCACCGTTATCCCGTTGCGGAGGCCCATCGGCGAACGGTGATGCAGGAGCATGCGATGAGCGCCATCAAGCGCATCCGAGACTGGGCGGCCCGTGCGGTTCGCGACGGGCGGCATCACCTGCCGCTGCCCACGGCGCTGAAGGCCGGACTGGTGTGCGCGGCGCCCGCGCTGCTTGCCGCCACGCTGCACGCGCCGCTGCTGTGCTGGGCGGCGATTGCCGCGTTCTGGACGTGTCTCGCCGACGAGCCGTCAGAATCGATGCGCCAACGTGCGCTCGCGGGTGCGATGTTCGGATTGATCGGCTCGCTTGCATCCGCCGCAGCCACGGCCGTGGCGGATCTCGCGTGGCTCGCGGTCGGCCTGACCGGCATTGCCGTCTATATCGGCGGCCTCACCCGCGTGGGCGGCCCAACGATCGGCGCTCGGGGGCTGCTGCTTGCCACCGCGTGCGCGGTGTCGGCCGCGTTTCCCGCCCATCCGTGGCCGGCGCCTGCCGAGTATGCAGCGAGCTTCGCGGCCGGCAGTCTGTGGGCGGTCGCATGCCTCGTCGGCCTCCGGCCCGAAAGCGCGGCGACGCGCGCACGCCGGGCGGCGTTCGCCTATCTGTACGCGGCGGGATCGTTCGTGCGTGCGCTGGTGCCGGTCGCGCACGATGCACGGCACGCAAGCGGCCCGCACCGCACGGCACTGCGAACGCGACTCGATGCGCTGATTCGGACGGCGCGGAGCCGCCCCGACGCGGCCGGCGCCACCGTGACGGCGTGGCAGCTAGACGGCGAACGCTCGATCGCATTGCTCGCGGGCCTCGACACCCTGCTGCGCAATCGGCCGCCCGGCAGTAGCGCCGCAACCGCGCTGCTGGTTCCGTCGCTGCACCAACTCGTCGCGTTAATCGACGCGCATGCCGACACCGTGCTCGCGCGGCCGCATGCTCGCGCCGCCGTCACGCGGCTGCGCAACCGGCTGACTGCCGACCTGCGCGGCGCAACGCTGCGCGCCGAAGGGGCGGCGCTGACCGAACCGGCACGGACGTGGCTGCAATCGTGCCTGGCGCTCATGATGGCATTCACCGATATCGGCGGCAGCGAGGTCGGCGATCGGCGCATGGCGCCGCCGCCGCAAACGGAACGGCACGAGCCGTTGCGCGCAAAGGCGACCGCACCAGGTGCGGCGCTGATGGAGATTCGCACAAACGGACGCATCGCGCGCTATGCGCTGCGCCTGTCCGCCGCGGCCATGCTCTCCGCCGTGCTCGCGCGCGTGCTCGGCGTTCAGCAGGGTTACTGGATGGTGCTGACGACGTTGTTCGTCATGCAGCCGACCGTGCCGCACACGTTGAAAACGTCCGCGCTGAGAGTACTCGGCACGATCCTGGGCGCGATCCTGGCATCGGCGGTCGCGCTCGCGTGTCACAACCCGGTGCTTCTCGCGCTGGCGATCGTACCGCTCGCAACCGGCACGTTCTCCGCAAGGCCGCTCGACTACGTGTCGTACATCCTGTTCCTCACACCGCATTTCATCCTGGTTGCGTATCTCGGCGCGCCGATTGCATCGCCGTGGCTGCTTGCCGGCATGCGGGTCGCGAACAGCATCGCCGGTGCGCTCGTTGCGCTCGGCGTAAGCGTGCTCGCGTGGCCCGATTGGGAGCGCAGGCGGCTCGATGCCGTGTCGAGCGATGCGACTGCCGCCGTGACGGAATACGTCGAACTCGTCCGTGCGTTCGTCACCACGCACGGGGTCGACGCAGATGCGCTCGTTGCAGCAAGGCGGCGCGCGTGCACGGCGACGGACGAACTCGACACGCTGTTGGCCGCCATGCGCCTGGAGACCGTCGCGAGGCGCCGACGCCATATCGACGATGCGCGCGAGCTGGTTCGTCGCCTGCGCGATGCGGTCGGCGCGGCCGCGCCGCTCGAGTGCCTCACGCCGGACATGAGCGACGGGCCGAGCGCAGGACGCGGGCCGCGCGCGCGGCCGCTATTCGACGTTCCGGCGCCCCCTTTGGCGTGCGCTGTCAAAAGCGCAGCCTCGTGAGCGCCAACGCGGTAATCGGCTCGGTCCGGATCCGCGCAGAAGCGGCGCACGGGACGCCGCGCCGACGCGCCTTCACTCGCTCACCGATTCACACACCCACGCACTCAGCGCCCAACGAGCGCACTCGCGATCCGGTCGGCGAGCTGCCCGAGCACACGGCTCAGGGCGTCAGCCTGCGCCGCCGCATCGCGCGACGTGAGTTGCGCGGTCAGCGCCGTCTCCCGGCTCGACGTCACGCGCTCCGGGCGGCCGGACAACAACGTCCACGCAGCCAGAAACGTCAGCGTGCCGCTTTCGTCGGCGTGCGCGTCCAGCACCGTGACGACGAGCGTGCGCGTATCCGCCTGCCGCGGCGCGCCGGGCAACACGACGGCACCTTCAGGCAGACGCGCCAGCAAGTCCTGCGTCAGGGTCTCGCGCATCATCAGGTCGAGCGGCGCGCCCCAGCGTGCGCCGTCGTCGATCACGAGGCGATTCGCCGAACGCTGCACGACGACCTCGAGGCGGTCGAGCGCCGCCGGAACATGCACCGCAGTCAGCTGCACGGGCGCGACAGGCTCGGTTGCGCGCGGCGCAGCACTTGCCACCGGGCTCAGCGCAACGTAGCGCGTCGGTGGGCTGTGCCCGCATCCGGCGACGACGAACGTGCCACCCAGCGCGATGGTGACGGCGAGCGCGGCCGGTGCCGATTTCACCGCGTCGCGCACCGATGTTCGGATCCGCTTGCACGCAACAGCGATCATGGCTTCTCCTCACGCCTGCCGCGCACGATCGCTTCCGGATGCCGGTCGAGATAGTCGGCCAGCGCGCGCACCGAACGCGCGGTGTCGGTCAGTTCGCGCAGCGCGGCAGGCAAACTGCTTTGCGCGGTCCCATCGTCGTCGAGCGTGCGCCTGGCCGACGCAACCGCCTGATCCGCAGCGTTCGCCGTATCGCGCAGTTGCGCGACGAGCGGGCCGATCTGCGGCGACACCTGTTGCAGCGTCCGGTCGATCTGCGCGACCGAGCGGTCGATATGCGCGAGGCTGTCGCGCAGTTGCGGCGATGCTGCCAATGCGTTGATCCGTGCCGCGATGCTGCGCACGTCGTCGCCCGTTTCCCTGATTGGCAGCGCATCGATCTTGCCCGCGATGTCGTTGGCCCGGGCCGCGATCGCGTCGAAGTCCGCGGATTCGACGCTCGGTATCTCGGCCGGCCCCTCCGCGGCCGCCAACGTCGCAGCCGGCGCATCGCGGACGAAGTCGAGACTGATCATACGGGCGCCGACGAGCGGCGGATCCTGCACGAGGCGCGCACGCAGCCCGCGTGCAACGAGTCGCCCGAGCATGCGGTCGACGATCGGGCGCCAGTTGCCATCGGCCGGCGGTTGCACGCCGGTGATACCCAGCGCTGACGGCTCGAGCGCAATCTGCACGGGCGTACCAAGCTGCTCGCTGGCGACGTCGTAGCTCAATCGCACGCGTGTGACCGTCCCGACCTGGAAGCCGCGCAACTTCACGGGCGCGCCGTCCTTGAGTTCGCCTGCAGCGCCGGCAAAGCGCACGACATACGAAACGACGGGCCCATGCCGCGGCGCAAGCGCGGGCCGCCGCTCGGTGCCATCGAAATGCCGCGCGGGCTTGCCGGGCCCGGGCTCCATGACGATTTCCGGCCCGACGACGAGCGCACGCAGCGATGACGGATCGCTCATCTCCGGTTGCGCGCCGCGCAGGAAAAACCGCGTTCCGCTGCGCAGGTACTGCTCCTCGGCACGCGCGATGGCGAGGGTGGCCTCGACGTGCTGGCCGTCGGGCGACAACGCGATGCCCGACAGCTTCCCGACCTTGACCCCGCGCAGCGTGACTTCGGTATCGTCGACTTTCATTCCGTGCGCGTCGGAAAACACGACGGTCACGGTTTCGCCGCGTTCCGCCAACGCGCGGATGCCGAGCCATCCCACCACGCCGAGCGTCGCGACCGGGACGATCCAGACCCAGCCGGGCCATGCGCTGCGGCGCACGTCGGCTCGCGTGCGTGGCGTGCGCGGCCTGTTCATCGGCTGCTCCTGTCGCGCGAGTCCCACATCAGGCGGGGATCGAATGCATGCGATGCCAGCATCGTGAAAAAGACGACGAGCGCAAATGCGGTGGCGCCGGCCGCGGGGTCGGCGGACGCGATGCCGTCGAACCGGATCAATGGAATGAACGCCGCGATCGTGAACACGTCGACGTTCGACCATCGGCCGAGTTCGTCGATCCATCGGTAGAGCCGTCCTTTTGCGCGCAAATGCCGGCGCGAGCGTCGCAGCACCGACGCGACGAACCATGCCATGCCGGCGATCTTGCCGACCGGTATCGCAATGCTCGTGATGAACGTCAGTATCCCGAACGGCCAGAGCCCCACGTGAAACAGTTGCGATACGCCGTCGATGATTCGATGCGACACCACGTGTCCGAACTGCATCGACCGCGTCATCGGCAGCAGATTGGCGGGCACGGTCAGCACGAGCGCCGCCAGCGACAACGCGCTGGCCCGCGAAAGCGGCGCCGCCTTGCGCAAGCGCAGCCCGAGCCCGCAGCGCGGACACGGCGTCCCTTCGCGCGACACCGGCAGCACCAGGTCGCAAGCGCTGCACGCAACGGTCAGCTCGCCCGGCTGCGGGTATCGCTCGGCCGCGATGGCACGCCACACGGTTCGGCGATCGAGCGACGCGCGCGTGATCATCGACATCAGTCCTGCTGCGAGCAGGCAGTAGCCTCCGGCGTCGATCGTGCCGGTCAGGTTCTGCGTCACGCGCGCGTAGCCGACGATGCAGCCGACCAGATACACGTCGGGCATTGCCCACGCATCGAGCCAGAGCGTCCACCGGAACACCACGCCGATGCCGGTGAAGGGCCGGCGGAAGCGGATCGCACCGAGCACCAGCATCAGGCCGCCGAAGCGGGCGAACGGCAATACGATGCCGAACATCGCGAGCAGCGCGGCCAGGATCACCCAACCGCGATCCCACATCGTCAGGATGCCCGACGCCAATACCGACGAGTGTGCGGTTCCGAGCATCGTGACAGTCATTAGCGGCGCGAGATTGGCCGGAAACAGCAGGATGAACGTCGCCGTCGTGCAGGCGAGTGCGGCCTGCACGCTGCGGCCGCTGCGCCGCTCCAGCGGCGCGCGGCACCGCCGGCAACGCACCAGCGCGCGAGCGCCGAGCGGCGGGATGTCGCCGAGCGTCCCGCAGGCGGGACAGCCGATGGTCATGCGGCCGTCTCCGAATCGTCGCGCCTGTGGTTGCGCCGCGCGTCACGACAAGCGTGACACGGGTCATGGCAGAACTTGCCCGCAGTCCTTGGTCGTTCATGCATTCCGGTTCGCATGGATTCTCCTGCCGCTCACGTTGTCGCACCATCCGGGACACCGATGCCCGGTACGACCCGCCGGTTTCGCCGGCCGACGCGCACACGCGAGAAAAGCGCAGCGCGACGCGCTTCGGCCGATTGCCGCCGTGTCGGTTAGGAACGGCTAGCAAGCGGCGTTCCTCGCCGTGCCGCGCGTCCGCTGACGCGGCAAGACCGAGCGAAATCCGGATCGATGCGCCGGTCGGGCCGGCTTGCGCGTGCGGCGGCATGAAGCACTGGCATGGCGCTGGAAACGTGTCGAAAGCCGGCCGCTGCCGGCGCGTCCGCCCACGCGGATGCGCGCCGAAGGCGGCATCACGCCGCCTCGCCGTGCATCGACGGCGCCATCCGGTGCTTCGCCCCGTTTGCCGAATCGCCCACGGTGATCACAGTAAGCTTGCGCGATCGCGCGGGTGGGGAGTCTGCGACGACGCCGCTCGGAACGGCGGCGCCGGCATGGACGTCCGGTCAACGGGCGTCCGTGAGCGTCGTCCTTCTCCGGCGCTGCGCCGCTTGTGTGGCCGCGCTCGGCGAAGCCGCGCACACCGGTTGCATGTAGCGCCCGCTCAGTGCGCGGTGCGGCGCAACATCGCCGTATCGTATCCGAGCGAACGGACCCGCTCGACCAGCGCCGCCGCGCGCTCGGCTGACGGCTTCGCGTCGCGCGTCAGGATCCACAGGAACCGGCCGGAGGGCTCGCCGACGATCGACCATGAATAGTCGTCAGCATGATCGAGTATCCAGTAGTCGCCGAAGAAGAACGGGCCGAAGAACGAAACCTCAAGCTTCGCGTCGCCGCTGCCCGGCACGATGCGCGCGCGGCCGTCGGAGCTGCGCGCACGGCCTTCCGGGCTGCCTTCGCGACAGGTGTTGCGCACGGAGACCAGACCGTCCTCCCGTTTCGCATAGTCTGCGGTCACGCCCTCGCATCCGCGCTCGAAGCGGTTTTCATAGCGCGCGAATTCGTACCACCTGCCGACGTAGCGATCGAGATCGACTGTTCTGGCCGGCTGCGGCACGTGGGCGTTGCCGCTCGGCCCGCCGGCCACGCCGGCGCAACCCGCGAGCAAGAGCGCTGCGCCTGCAACGAACACGCTGGCCGTTAGCAACGGCCGACCAACGATAAGTCGCTTCATCCCGTTTCATCTCCACATACGAAAGCGGCTTATTGTGCACGCAATCGCCGTGCCGTTGCAGCGCAGTTCGCGCCCGGAGCGCCCGTCGCGGCAGGCACGTCGCGCGCTCCCCTGCTGCGCGAGCGCAGCGCAACGCATCCCGCTGCATCCATCCGGCCCCCGGCTTCGTATATGACGGTTATTGCGCCCCCGGAGCCCGTATGCCCGCCGTCGCCGTTGCCCTTCTCGCTTTCGTCGCACTGATCGCGTCCTTCACGGCGGTGTGGATCGCCCAGTTGCACTCCCGGAACGCGGGAATGATCGATCCGGTCTGGGCGGCGACGCTTGGCGGCGTGGCCGTATTCGTCGCCGTGCTGGGCACGGGCCCGGAACTGAATCGCGCACTCGTGGCCGCCGGCGGCGGCATCTGGGGTCTGCGGCTTGCCCGGCACCTGTGGGCCCGCAATCGCGGGCAGCCGGAGGATCCGCGCTACCGGCAATTCCGCCAGCAATGGGGCGACGCCGCGCCGCGCAACATGTTCTGGCTGTTTCAGTTGCAGGCGCTGATCTCGATGTTGCTGTCGGCGTCGTTCTTCGTGCCTGCATACAGTCCCGAACCCGCGGCCCCTGCCGCCATCGCCGCCGCCGCCGCGATCTGGATCGCCGCCGTAGCCGGAGAGACGGTCGCCGACCGCCAGCTCAAGCGCTTCCTCGCGAATCCCGACCATCGCGGCCAGGTCTGCCGCGCCGGCTGGTGGCGCTATTCGCGGCACCCCAACTATTTCTTCGAGTGCGTGCACTGGCTCGCCTACACGGCGCTCGCGATCGGCATGCCGTGGGGCTGGCTCACGCTGATGCCGCCCGTCCTGATGGCCTGGCTGCTGGTCAAGGTATCGGGCCTGCCGCTGCTTGAAGCGCGCATGGTGCAAACCCGCCCCGACTATCGCGAGTACATGCGCACCACCAGCGCGCTCATTCCGTGGCCGCCGCGAGCGGCGGCCGGCACGTCCCGCACTCGACCCGATCACCCTCAAGACCGGAGCACGCGCTCATGACCGCTACCACCTCGCAATCGTCGCCTGCCGCGATTGCCGCCCCCCAGGATGCCTGGCTGATTCGCTGCTGCGAGCGCGGCTGGCTGCCCGACGCGCTGATCCGGGCCGGGATGCGCAGGCTGATGCGGCAGCGGCTGCGCGACGCGCACGCACACGACGGCGAGCAGCGCGCGGCGGCCGTCGACGCGCTCGTGCACGAACTGCGCGCGAGCCCGATCGCGATCGAAACACACGCGGCCAATACCCAGCATTACGAAGTGCCCGGCAGCTTCTTCGAAGCCCATCTCGGCCCGCGGCTCAAATATTCGTGCGGCTATTACCCGAACGGCAACGAAACGCTGTCGCAAGGCGAGGAGGCCATGCTCGCGCTGTACGCGCAGCGCGCCGATCTCGCGGACGGCCAGCGCATTCTGGACCTGGGCTGCGGCTGGGGTTCGCTGTCGCTGTGGCTCGCCGAGCGGTATCCGGCCGCGCAGATCGTCGGACTCTCGAATTCGTACGGCCAGCGCGAGTTCATCGAACGATGCGCGGCGCTGCGCAGGCTGACGAATCTGCGGATCGTGACCGGCAACGTGGTCGACTTCGACTTCGATCCGGCGGAAGCCGGCTTCGATCGCGTGCTGTCGATCGAGATGTTCGAGCACATGAAGAACTACGGACAGCTGCTCGCGAAAATCGCGCGCTGGATGGACGACGACGGCAAGCTGTTCGTGCACATCTTCGCGCACAAGCTCGCCGCCTATCACTTCGCGGTGCACGACGACACCGACTGGATGTCGCGCCACTTCTTCACGGGCGGGACGATGCCGTCGGCCGATCTGCTGCTGCGGTTTCAGGACGATGTGCGAATCGCGCGCCAGTGGTGGCTCGACGGCACTCATTACGCGCGCACCGCGAATCAGTGGCTCGCGTCGTTCGACGCGGCGCGCGCGCGGATCATGCCCATTTTCGACACCGTCTACGGCGCCGACGCGCGCATCTGGTTCCAGCGCTGGCGGATGTTCTACATGGCCGTCGCCGAGCTGTTCGGCTACGCCGACGGGCAGGAATGGGGCGTTGCCCAATACCTATTCGACAAGCGCGGGGGGCGCGCATGAACGCGTTGATCGTCCGCCGGATTCTCCGTCGCGCAACCATCACGGCCGTGACGGCGCTCGCGCTCGGCGGAGCCGGCTGCACGGGCAGCCCGCCGAATCCGAATCCGCGCGCCGCGGTTCCGCTGTCGACCGTACCCGTCGACTTGCCGCGCTACATGGGCCGCTGGTACGTGATCGCCAACATCCCGTACTTCGCGGAACGCGACTTCGTCGGCAGCCGGGCCGAGTGGCGCCTTCGCGACGACGGCCGTATCGACGACGCATTTGTCGGCCGCAAAGGAAGCTTCGACGGGCCCGAGAAGCGCTATCGGTTCGTCGACACCGTCAAGCCCGGCAGCGGCGGCGGCGAATGGCGCGTGCGGCTGTTCTGGCCGGTGTACGTCACGCAACTGACGCTCTACGTCGACCCCGACTACCGGTACACGATCCTCGGCTATCCGGGCAAGACGCTCGGCTGGATCTTCTCGCGGGAGCCGACGATGGACGACGCCACCTATCGCTCGCTGCTCGCGCGGCTCGACGCGATGGGTTACGACACGTCGCGCTTCAGGCGCGTGCCGCAACTGCCCGCGCAAATCGGCATGCCCGGCTTCGCGTCGCCAGGCGATCGCGAATGACGGCCGCGGATGCATCCGCGGCGCGCCGTGCACCGTATCTGCGCACATGACATTCCCTATCCCGCCCTTGTGACTGACGGAGACCATTCGCGATGCACCCGAAACCATCAGTGCCGCCGCCCGGCCGCCGGATCGCAGTCGTCGGCGCCGGCATCGCGGGCCTCGCGAGCGCATACCTGCTGGCTCGCCAGCATCGCGTGACGCTGTTCGAATCCGCCGACTATCTCGGCGGCCACACGCACACGGTGGACGTCGAACTCGACGGCGCACGCCACCCGGTCGATACCGGATTCCTCGTGTTCAACGATCGCACGTATCCGAACCTGATCGCACTGTTCGACGAGCTGGGCGTGGCTGCGCATGCGACCGACATGTCGTTTTCGGTGTCCGTCGACGGCGGGCGGCTCGAATGGGCCGGCAGCAATCTGAACACCGTGTTCGCGCAGCGCCGCAACCTGTTCTCGCCGACCTTTCTCGGGATGTTGCGCGATATCCTGCGCTTCAACGCGTCCGCCCAGGCGCATCTCGAATCGGCGAGCCGCGAGCGCCTGTCGGTCGGCGAGCTGCTCACGGCCGGCGGCTACGGCGCGTCGTTCCAGCATCACTACCTGCTGCCGATGGCGGCCGCGATCTGGTCGAGCGCGGCCAGCGACATCCTGCGGTTTCCGGCGGCGACGTTCCTGCGCTTCTGCCTGAATCATGCGTTGCTGCAGGTCAACAACCGGCCGACGTGGCGCACCGTCGCGGGCGGCGCGCGGCGGTACGTCGAGCGCATCGCCGCGACGCTCGACGACGTGCGCGTGAATACGCCCGTGCGCGCGATAACGCGCGACGACGCGGGTGTGACGGTGGCGACCGACACGGCCGGCCCCGAGCGTTTCGACGCGGTCGTGCTTGCATGCCATGCGCCGACGAGCCTGCGGCTGCTGGCGGACGCCAGCAACGCCGAGCGCGCCGTGCTGGCCGCCGTGCGCTACCAGCCCAACGTCGCGGTGCTCCATACCGATACGGCGCTGCTGCCGCGGCGGCGGCGCGTGTGGTCGGCGTGGAACTACCTGAGCGGACGGACGGGGCGCCGCGCCGGCCCGGCGCCGGTATGCGTGAGCTACCTGCTGAACCAGTTGCAGCCGCTGCCGTTCCGCTCGCCGGTCGTCGTCACGTTGAATCCGGTCGACGAGCCCGCGCCCGGCACCGAGCTCGGCCGCTACGATTACGAGCACCCGCTGCTCGACCTCGCGGCCGTCGATGCGCAACATCGTCTGCCGATGCTGCAAGGGCGGCGCAATACGTGGTTCGCGGGAGCATGGACGGGCTACGGCTTCCACGAGGACGGGTTGAAGTCGGCGTTGCGCGTCGCATATGACTTCGGCATCGCGCCGGCCTGGGCTCGCCCATGAACGCGCCCTTCGCGCGCGACGGCGCGGCCGCCCGGTTGCTCGTCGGCACCGTGATGCATGAGCGGCTGCGGCCGGTGCGCCATGCATTCCGGTATCCGCTCTTCCAGGTCTGCTGCGATGTCGAGCGGCTGGACGAGATCGCCGGAAGCTGGTTCGGCATCGATCGCTGGGCCCCGCTCGCGCTCGCTTGCCGCGACTACGGCCCGCGCGACGGGCGCGCGCTCGGCCCATGGATGCGGGATGTGCTCGCGCAAGCCGGCATTCGCGCCGACGGCCCGATCTGGCTGCAGACGATCCCGCGGATCTTCGGCTACGCATTCAACCCGGTGAGCTTCTGGTATTGCTACGACTGCGCGGGTGCGCTCCGCGCGCTGTACGCGGACGTGCGCAACACGTTCGGCGCGCATCACGGCTATCTGCTCAGTGCGATGCACCACGCGCCGATCGAAGCCGACACTGTGCTCGTCTGCCGCAAGACGTTTCATGTGTCGCCGTTTTGCGACGTCATCGGGGAATACGCGTTTCGTGTGCGTCAGCGCGGCGACCATCTGAGCGTGGCGATCGATTATCGCGACGACGACGGCGTGCTGCTGCACACGGCGATCGGGATGCGCACCGCGCCGCTGACGGCGGCACGCGCGTGGCGCGCGCTGGCGCGGCAGCCGCTGAACGCGATCAACGTCGTCATTCGCATCCATTGGCAGGCGCTGCGGCTATGGCTCGCACGCGTGCCGTTCCACGGCAAGACGCCGGCCGGCCGTTCCGCCGCGACCGATTCGCCATTGTCCCCCGTACCGGGCGCGTCGCCACGCGGCCGCTCGGCGATGTCCGATCACGAGGCTCGTCCATGACCTTGCTGCGCCTGCTATCCTCCGCATCACAACCGGCGATGCCGCTGTCGGCCCGGTTGTTCATCGCGCTTCTCCGGCGGATCCGCGACGGTCACCTGACGCTCGTGACGCCCGAAGGCGCGCAGCATGTGTTCGGCGATCCGCACTGCCAGCCGGCCGCGACGCTGCAGATCCGCGACTGGCGCGCGTGCCGCGCGATCCTGCGCGCGGGCGACATCGGCTTCGCGGAAGCGTATCGCGCCGACTGGATCGACACGCCGGATCTCGTCGCGCTGCTGCGCCTTGCGATCCGCAACCAGCCGGTGATCGCGAAGCCGGTGACGGGCGGCCGCGTGGCACGCGTGTGGTACGCGCTGCGCCATCGGCTGCGGACGAATACGCGAGCCGGCAGCCGCCGCAACATCCATGCGCACTATGACCTCGGCAACGACTTCTACGGGTTGTGGCTCGACGACACCTGGACGTATTCGAGCGCCTGCTTCGACGGCGACCCGCAGCGGTCGCTTGCCGACGCGCAAACGGCGAAGTATCAGCGCATCGTCGATGCGCTCGGGCTGCGCGCCGGCATGCGCGTGCTGGAGATCGGCTGCGGCTGGGGCGGCTTCGCGGTGCACGCTGCACGGCAAGGCATTCATGTACACGGCGTCACCATCTCGCACGCCCAATACGCGCTGGCCCAAGAGCGCGTCGCGCGCGACGGGCTGTCGGATCGCGTCACATTCGACTTGCGCGACTATCGCGACGTCGAGGGCCAATACGACGCAATCGTGTCGATCGAGATGTTCGAGGCCGTGGGCGAATCGTTCTGGCCGGTGTACTTCAACACGCTCAGGCAGCGCCTGAAGCCCGGCGCCCGCGCGCTGATTCAATCGATCACGATCGTCGAGTCGCAATTCGACGCGTACCGCGCGTCGAGCGACTTCATTCGCGAGTTCATCTTTCCCGGCGGAATGTTGCCGAGCCCCGCGCGCTTCGTCGATGCCGCGCGACGCGCGCGGCTCGTCGCGAAACCGGTGTTCGCGTTCGGCGACGACTACGCACGCACGCTGCGCACCTGGCGATCCTCGTTCGATGCCCACGTCGACTCGGTGCGCGCGCAACGGTTCGACGAAACGTTCATTCGCACCTGGCGGCTCTATCTCGCCTATTGCGAAGCAGGATTCGCCGAACGGCGCACCGACGTGATGCACTTCATCGTGTCGGCGCACGACTGACATGAAGCGCCGGCTCGCGATGCTCGCCGCGTCCGTGGCGCTGGCTGCGCCGCTCGTCGCCGACGCGAGCTGCGTCGACGAAATAGCGTCGGCGCGACTGATCGGCTCCGGCCGGTTCTGCATACTGGGTATCTGCCTGTACGACGCGCAGCTGTGGGCGCCCCGCGCGCCCGGTGCGCTCGACACGCCGTTCGCGTTGTCGTTGGCCTACCGTCGCGACGTGAAAGGGGAGCGGCTCGTGTCGACAGGCATGGACGAAATCGAGCGCCTTGCACCCGCGCCGTTGCCGGCTGCAACGCTCGACGCATGGCGCCGCGACATGGAACGAGCGTTCACCGACGTATCGCGCGGCGACGTACTATGCGGCGTCTACGTCCCCGAGCGTGGCGCACGCTTCTACACCAACGGCCGCCTCACGGCCGACGTGACCGACCCGGCGTTCGCGCGCGCATTCTTCGCGATCTGGCTCGACCCGCGCACGCGGGCCAAAGCACTGCGCCGCCAGCTGCTGGGCGACGACGCGCACTAGATGCGGCGCTCGGCGATGGCCATGGGTGCGTCGTATCGCTGCGCACCGCACGCTGCCGCCCGGTGCGACCGTGCACGGGTTCCTTTTCTGCGCGTGAGTCGCGATGGCCAACAAAACGCACTTGCCTGAAAAGATCTGCGAAACCTGCGGCTTGCCTTTCAGCTGGAGAAAGAAATGGAAGGCCGTCTGGGACGAGGTCCGCTATTGCTCGGAACGTTGCCGCCGCAATCGGCGGTCGGCCGCCGGCATGAAGACGAACGCTGAACGCCGTTGACTTCGCGTTGACGCACCCATCGCTCAACGCCGCGCCCGGGGCAGCGCCTCCCGCGCCCCGATGGTGTGGCCGTTGTGTCGGCTCCGCGGAATCGACCGGCACCGGTGTGTCCGTCCTGGCGGCACGCCTGCCGCTGCCCGGAGCCCCCCGGGTTTCGACGGCGCGGTAGCGCCAACCTGATTCACACCGCCGATGTGCAGCACGGGCGCCCCGCGCGAAAGCGGCGCGTGTTCGCGCGCACCATCGACCGTGTACCGCATTTCCCGCCCATGACACGATAATATGACTCAAACATGATGCATGCTTCAACGTTCTGCGCGTGGGGACGCCGAACCGGTCCTCAGTCGTCCATTCCTCCCCCGACGAATCGACGTCAAAATTCGTTTCATCAGCGGCCTCAACCCCCAATCTTCGTCCCTTATCGGGTATATCGACGTTCCCGGCGATAGATTGCCGCGCCATTCCGGTGCACGACGCAAAAATTCCCGGTACAAATAATTCATTGAATCGCTTTTCTGCTTCACTTTCCCGGAAATTTGCATACAATCCAGCTGTGACGCATGAATCGACCAGGGAGTCCCCCGTGCCAACACGCAATCACGCCATCAATCCGCGCCGCTTACCGGCATGCCCGGCTTCATTGATCGGGCGTGGCTCCGTGGCGAGCGCCCGCGGCCCGTCCCGGCACGCCGGTGCGGCATCCGGCCCGCCGGTTGCGTCGCGCCGACTGGAGGCCGCGCAGTGTCGCGGCGAGCGTCGCCGGCACCGCTCACCGCAGCAGACCACCCTGTGCGCAAGCGCCGGCCCGAACGACACGTCGGTCGAGCCGCGATCAAACTCCGTCGCAGCGCGCGCGCATCCGACGCTCCTCGTCACGGGCAGCCTGACTGCATCCGACGAAGCGGCCGAAGGGGCCGGCCTGCATGTTTGCGAGCGCGTCGAGTCGTTGGCACGAGCGCTCCGGCAGCCGTGCCTTGCCGTGGACGCGCTGATCGCCGAGGTCACGTCGCTGCACATCGATCTGGCGAATCAGTTCGTATCGCTCGCACGGGCGCGCCATGTCCGCGCAGCCGCGCTCGTCTATGAGCACGGCAGCGCGCAAGCGCTTTCGGCGGTGCGGCGCGCAGGGTTCCACCTGTTCCGCTCGGTCGGCGACCGCGTCGATCAAACGTTCGTGCTGACGAAGCTGCAACAGTCCGTCGCCGTCACGCTGGCAGCCACGATGGCGGCGAACGACCCGGTATGGCGGCTCTACCGGGACGTCGAAGGCTGGGCGCGAGCGCCATCAGCGTGCCCATCGTGCGCGTACAGAGCCGGCGCTCCGGCGACGCGGCCGCATCGCCACGCATGCCCGCGTGCACGCAGGTGAGCGGCGCCCGCCAGATGCGCCGTCGAAACGTCGGCGGCCGCTCGGCTGTTACCCGATGAACGCGAGCATCGCATCGCGTCAGTCGTGATTCATCGCACCACCCCTAACCTCGAGAAACGAACCGAAATGGGAAATCTGATCGACGCTCCCGCGCGTACGCTGACTGCGATCGACGAGGGCATTCCTCTGTCGCTCATCATTCGCCGGCGGCTCGAACACGCGGGCGCACGCTTCCATGCCAACGACAACATCGCCGCGCACCTGCGTGACGGCGAACTGGATGCATTGCAGAACGAAGTCGCACAGCAAATGGAAGCGGTGCTGCGCTCGCTCGTGATCGACGTCGACAACGACCACAACACCCGAGAGACCGCACAGCGCGTCGCAAAGATGTTCATCCGCGAAGTGTTCGCGGGCCGCTACGAGGCAGCGCCGCCCGTGACCGAATTCCCGAACGTCGAGCGGCTGGACGAGTTGCTGATCGTGGGCCCGCTGCGCGTACGCAGCGCGTGCTCGCATCACCTCTGCCCGATCATGGGCCGCATCTGGATCGGCGTGCTGCCCAGCGCCACGTCGAACCTGATCGGCCTGTCGAAGTATGGACGGCTGGTGAACTGGGTCATGACGCGCCCGCAGATCCAGGAGGAAGCGGTCAAGCAGATCGCCGACCTGCTCGAATCGCGCATCGCGCCCGACGGGCTGGCGGTCGTGCTCGAGGCCGACCACTTCTGCATGCACTGGCGCGGCACCAAGGACGATCAGGCAAAGATGACCAACAGCGTGATGCGCGGAAAGTTTCTCGCCGACGCATCGCTGCGCCGGGAGTTTCTCGCGTTGTTGTCGGGAAAGAATGCATAACGCGCGCGGCAGGCACGCGCGACTGATGCGACATCGCAATGTCTGGTCATGATCCGCGCTCGCTCGTCATCGCGAGCGCGCAACAGCAGGAAGCTCAAAGCCATGCGGAGTTCCCGATGAACCGTTCGCACGAATCACTCCGCCCATCTTCCGGCCCGGGGCGAACGACGCCGCTGCACGCAGGCAGGCAGCCGCAGCGGAGGGCGTCCCGCGCGCGATCGCGCCCCGGCGGCAGGACCGACATCAGCGCCGATGCCGCCGTTCTGCCTGACGAAGCATGCGACGCACATGCGGAACTCGACCGCTTGCTGGCTCGCGTCGCGACGGGCGACGAGCATGCGTTCGCGCAGCTGTATCGATGGACCGCGCCGCGGCTGTTCGGCGCGATCCTGAGGATGATCCGCGATCGTCATGAAGCGGAAGACCTGCTTCAAGACGTGTTCACGACAGCATGGCGCCGCGCCGGTTCGTTCGACGCCACGCGCGGCGCGGCAATGACGTGGTTGATGACGCTCGCCCGCAACCGGACCATCGACCGGATCCGGCAGCACCGCGAGCTGCCGCTCGACGACGAGCTGGCGCTGTCGATCCCCGACGCAAGCCCGACGCCCGATCTCGGCGCGCAGGCGAACCAGGAGCGCCTGCGTCTGGAGCGCGGACTCGCGCATCTGGGCGAGCGGCAGGCGTATGTTTTGCGGGAAGCGTTTCACGGTGGCGCGTCGTATGCGGAGCTGGCCGAACGCATGCAGGTGCCGCTCGGCACGATGAAGAGCTGGATCCGCCGCAGCCTGATGCGGTTGAAGATCTATCTGGAGCAGTAAGCGCGAGCGGCGCGACCCGGTTCGATCGCGCCGAGCCACCTGGCCCGAGCAACGGCGCGCTTCGCGCAGCCGTTGCATCGGCATTCTCGGGAGCCGAATCCGCACGATATTGACGTGCTTGCCGACCGCTGGGAATCGGCGCCGCACCGCATCCGTTCCGCTCGATGAGGACGACGAACGACGGTCGTGCAACGGCGCGTGAATCCTCATTCCAAGCGACCGCGCACATCGACACCCCCGCCCTTTCACACGCGCCAGCGCTTCAAACCGCGCGGCGAACCATCAGTTCCTTGATCTTGCCGATCGCCTTCGTCGGATTCAGGCCCTTCGGGCACACGTCGACGCAGTTCATGATCGTATGGCAACGGAACAGACGGTACGGGTCTTCCAGATTGTCCAGACGCTCGCCGGTGGCCGTGTCGCGGCTGTCCGCGATGAAACGGTAAGCCTGCAGCAGGCCCGCCGGGCCGACGAACTTGTCCGGGTTCCACCAGAAGCTCGGGCACGACGTCGAGCAGCTCGCGCACAGAATGCACTCGTACACGCCGTCGAGCTCGTCGCGCTCTTCCGGCGACTGCAGGCGTTCCTTCTCCGGCGGCGGCGCATCGTTGATCAGGTACGGCTTGATCGAGTGATACTGGTTGAAGAAGTGCGTCATGTCGACGATCAGGTCGCGCACCACCGGCAGCCCCGGCAGCGGACGCAGCACGATCTTCTGCGGCAGATCGTTCAGGTTCGTCAGGCACGCCAGACCGTTCTTGCCGTTGATGTTCATCGCGTCCGAACCGCACACGCCTTCGCGGCACGAACGGCGGAACGACAGCGTCTCGTCCACGGCCTTCAGCTTCACCAGTGCATCAAGCAGCATGCGCTCATGCTTGATCTCCAGCTCGTACGTCTGCATGCGCGGCGCCGCGTCCTTGTCCGGATCGTAGCGGTAGACTTCAAAAATGCGTTTTGCCATTTCGGATTCCTTTGACTCGGCTTAGAACGTGCGCGGCTTCGGCGGCACGGATTCGACCGTCAGCGGCTTCATTTGAACCGGCTTGTAGTCGAGCCGATCGCCTTCGCTGTACCACAGCGTGTGGCGCAGCCAGTTTTCGTCGTCGCGGTGTTCGTAGTCGCTGTGCGCGTGCGCGCCGCGGCTTTCCTTGCGCGCCTCCGCCGACACCATCGTCGCGCGCGCCACTTCGATCAGGTTCTCCAGCTCGAGCGCTTCGACCCGCGCCGTGTTGAACACCTTCGACTTGTCCTTCAGGTGGATGTTTTCCACCCGAGCCTTCAGCTCGGCCATCTGCTCGACGCCTTCCTTCAGCAGCGCCGACGTGCGGAACACGCCCGCGTGCTTCTGCATCGTTGCGCGGATGTCGTTCGCGACGTCCTGCGTGTACTCGCCCGAGCTCGACTTTTCGAGCTTGTTCAGGCGCGCCAGCGAGAACTCGCCCGCATCCGCCGGCAGCGGCTTGTGTTCCTTCTGGTTCTTCACGTGCTGGACGATGTGGTTGCCGGCCGCGCGGCCGAACACCACCAGGTCCAGCAACGAGTTCGTGCCCAGCCGGTTCGCGCCGTGCACCGACACGCACGAGCATTCGCCCACTGCATAGAACCCGTTGATCGGCTCCTTGTGATCGCGCGACGTGCCGACGACCTGACCATGGATGTTGGTCGGGATGCCGCCCATCTGGTAGTGGATCGTCGGGACGACCGGGATCGGCTCCTTGATCGCGTCGACGTTCGCGAACTTCAGCGCGATTTCGCGGATCGACGGCAGACGCTTCATGATCGTCTCCGCGCCAATGTGCGACAGGTCCAGCAGCACGTGATCCTTGTTCGGACCGACGCCGCGGCCTTCCTTGATTTCCTGGTCCATCGATCGCGACACGAAGTCACGCGGCGCCAGATCCTTCAGCGTCGGGGCGTAGCGTTCCATGAAGCGCTCGCCGTTCGCGTTGCGCAAAATGCCGCCTTCGCCGCGCACGCCTTCGGTGATCAGCACGCCCGCGCCCGCCACGCCGGTCGGGTGGAACTGCCAGAACTCCATGTCCTGCAGCGCGACGCCCGAGCGCGCCGCCATGCCGAGGCCGTCGCCGGTGTTGATGAACGCGTTCGTCGATGCCGCGAAGATCCGGCCTGCGCCGCCCGTCGCGAACAGCGTCGTCTTGCCTTCCATGATGTAGACGTCGCCCGTCTCCATCTCGAGAGCCGTCACGCCCAGCACGTCGCCGTCCGCGTCGCGGATCAGGTCCAGCGCCATCCATTCGACGAAGAACTGCGTCTTCGCCTCGACGTTCTGCTGGTACAGCGTGTGCAGCAGCGCGTGACCGGTGCGGTCCGCGGCCGCGCATGCGCGCTGCACCGGCTTCTCGCCGTAGTTCGCGGTGTGCCCGCCGAACGGGCGCTGGTAGATCGTGCCGTCCGCGTTACGGTCGAACGGCATCCCGAAGTGTTCGAGCTCGTACACGACGTTCGGCGCTTCGCGGCACATGAACTCGATCGCGTCCTGGTCGCCGAGCCAGTCGGAGCCCTTGATCGTGTCGTAGAAGTGGTAGTGCCAGTTGTCTTCGCTCATGTTGCCGAGCGACGCACCGATGCCGCCCTGGGCCGCCACCGTGTGCGAGCGCGTCGGGAACACCTTCGACAGCACGCCGACCGACAGGCCCGCGCGCGACAGTTGCAGCGCTGCGCGCAAGCCCGAGCCGCCCGCGCCGACGATCACCACGTCGAACTTGCGGCGCGGCAGGGAAGTTTTGATTGCAGCCATTCTTTACACTCTCCAGAGAATCTGCGCGGCGTAGCCCGCACATGCGAGCAGCCAGACGATGGTCAGCGATTGCAGCAGCAGGCGCACACCGACGGGCTTCACGTAGTCCATCCAGATGTCGCGCACGCCGACCCATGCGTGGTAGAAGAGGGAAAGCAGCGTCACGAAGGTTGCGAGCTTCATCCACTGCGCGGAGAAGATCGACGCCCAGCCTTCGTACGAGAAATCATGCGCGCCGAAAAACAGCACGAGCAGAATGACCGTGTAGACCGCCATGATCGTGGCGGTGACGCGCTGCGCGAGCCAGTCGCGCAGGCCGTAGTGAGCGCCGACGACGAGGCGCTTCGAGCCGATTCGGTTGTTGGCTGCCATTTTCTTAGAATGCTCCGAACAGTTTGAGTGCCATGGCGATCGTCAGCGCGATCGAGACGACAAAGACGACGACGGCCGTCCGCTTGCCGCCTTCCTTCGAGACGGCGTCGTGGTTGACGTCCATCAGCAGGTGGCGAATGCCGGCGCAGAAATGGTGGAAGAACGCCCACGACAGCGCGAGGACGATCAGTTTGACGACGATGTTGGAGAGGAACTGCTTGAAGACTCCGAAGCTGAGCTCCGACGTCAGGCTCTGGTCGAAGAGAAACAGCAAGAACGGCAGGAACAGGAACAGCAGCGCGCCGCTGACTCGGTGGAGAATCGACAATATCGCCGCCAGCGGCATCCGATATTTCAACGTGATGTCGCCGATCCCGATGTTCCGGTATTCGCGCGGGCGAGGCGTTCTGGACGTAGTCATGACAAGCTCCGGATCAACCGTTCGTCGACGCTGCGGCCGCCAGCAGCGACAGGCCGGCGACGCTCGTCAACAGGCATCGCAACGCGAAATACCAGCCCGGAATGAGCGCTTTTCTCCACAGCACGCCGTCGACCGCCGCGCAGCCGACGAGACCGATCGCCATTCCCGCGAGCCGCGCGCCGATGTCCGGCAGCATCAGCACGGCCCACGCGATGAGCGCGGGAATCACGCTCCACCCGTAGAGCATCCGCTGGCGCGGCGGCGATTCGGGTGCCCGCAGCGCGATGCCCCAGTGCACGGCGCCGACGAACGACACGATACACGCGGCGTAATTCAACAGCGCGTGCACGTAAACATCGTGACGCGACGACGCATGCACGCTCAGCCACGACAGCGCGATGAACGGCACCAGGCCGGCGAGCGCCAACGCGGCCGGAACGCGGTAACGACGCAGCATCGCACGCATGCTCATGGCCTCGCTGGAACGATCAGCGCACCCTGCCCGCCATCGACGCCGAATTGCTGGCCGGTCACCCATGACGCATCGTCGCTCAACAGGAATTCCGCAAGTGCGGCAGGATCGTCGCCAGCGCCGATCCGTCCGAGCGGATTGGCGTCCGCGAGGCGCTTCGCGACCTGCGGCGCACTCGTCAGGCGCGCGGACATCGCCGACGCGATCAGGCCCGGATGAATGCAGTTGACGCGAATTCCGCGCGCCGCGTAGGTGGCGGCAGCCGACTGCGCAAGCGCGGCCACGGCGGCTTTCGCGCTGGCAATCGCCTCATGGTTGGGAAAGCCCGCTCTCGACGCGACGCTGCCGAACAAGACCGCACTGCCCCCGGCATGAGCGGCGAGCACTGTGCGCACGAACGCGCGCAGCGCGTTCCATGCCGAGAAGTAATTCGCCGCGAACGCGTCGTGCAGTTCGGCATCCGAAGTCGAATGCATCGGCTTCACGACGATCGAGCCGACGCAATGCGCGAGCCCGTCCGGCGCGCCGAAACGCTCGACGCCTGTCGCGAGCGCACGATCGAGCGCAGCCGCGTCAGTTGCGTCGGCAGGCGCCACGACCACACGCTCGCGCGACAACGTCTCCGCAAGAGCGCCGAGACGCTCCGGGTTTCGTGCAGTGAGCAGCGTTGAAACGCCTTTGGCGTTCAGCCGACGCGCGAGCGCACTGCCGACGGCCCCCGTTGCACCGCAGATCCACACAAACGCCATGGCGACTCCTGTTGCGAACATGCTTCCCGTTTCGGCGATTCCGGCTCGTGCGCGACGCATGACCGGGCCGCGCACGCGCCGATCCTCACAGACTCGATTCTATGCCATTTTCATGCTCAATGAAGCACTATCATGACTCATTTCTAGGACATGAATCATGATTTTCATGGTTTCCGCCTGTGAAATGTCGGCGTTTCACGCCAGAATGGCATAAACTTTCCATGCCAAGCCGAATAATCCGCGCAATTCCTCGCATTTTTATGACGAAACAGATGAATTCATTTTCCGACTCATCGGCCAACATTGCGGTCATCGGCGCAGGAATCGCCGGGCTGGCCTGCGCACGCGTGCTCGCCGATGCGGGATATCGCGTGACGGTGTACGAAAAAAGCCGCGGCGTGGGCGGACGAACGAGCACGCGCCGCGCGGATGGCTGGCAGGCCGATCATGGCGCGCAGTATTTCACCGCGCGCCATCCGGCATTCGTCGCCGAAGTAGCGCGCTGGGTCGCCGGCGGCGCGGCCGCGCCTTGGGCCGCGCGCGTTGCTTCGATCGGCTCGCTCGGCCCGCGGGAACTGCTCGCGCCCGCTCAGCGATACGTCGGCGTGCCGGGCATGACGGCTCCGGCGCGGTATCTGTCGGCGGGGATCCACACGATGCTCGAGACGACGATTACCGAGCTGACGCGCGACGCGCAGCGCTGGCGGCTGATCTCGGCCGAGCATGGAGCGCTCCGCATGCATCACGACGCCGTGATCGTCGCCGTGCCTGCACCGCAAGCCGTTGCGCTGCTGCGGCGCGCCGAGCCGGGTCTTGCGGTGATTGCGCAACGCACCGAGATGCGCCCGGCCTGGGCCGTGATGGCCCAGTACGGCCGCTTGCCCGATCCGGGTTTTGACGCCGCATTCGTCAATGTCGGCCCGCTCGGCTGGATCGCCCATGACACATCGAAGCCCGGGCGCTCCGGTTTGAGCACGTGGGTACTGCACGCGACCCCCGAGTGGAGTCAGGCTCATCTGGAAGCGCCGCCCGAGCAGATCACGCGCACGCTGCTGGACGCCTTTCGCGACATCGTGGGCGCTACCGCCAACTCGGCAACCGCTCATCGCTGGCGCTATGCCGAGCTGGCGCCGACGTCCATGGCGGCGCCCGGCCGCTTTGCGTGGCGGGCGGACCCGCGCATCGGGCTATGCGGCGACTGGCTGGGCGGCGGCAAGATCGAAGGCGCATGGTTGAGCGGCGCCGGTCTCGGCCGCGCGGCGGCCGACACGCTGATCACGCACTGAACGTGTGCGCCTCATGACGGCGCGCCGGGCGCGCCTTCTCTTGCCGGAGAAAGCCGCAGCGCTCGCGGGCAGCCTTGCCGTTCGGGAAACCCGGACGCACGGCGGCCGGCGGCCGGCGGCCGGCAGAATCGCACGAGCGCGCGGCGACGCAAACCATTCGCGAGCCAAAACGGATCGCGCACTCGCAACGCATCACCATCGCATCCGCCGTTCTCAACGGCATCGGCCGAATACGCGAAGACCTACAGCGACTCGATATTCCGCACGATGCCATCCGCCTGCATCCGAATCGCGTCGAGTGCGTCGGCATCGAAACGTGCGAGCTGCCGATAGACCATCGCAAGCCGATGGTTGTGTTGCAGGGCGTCGCGGTGCCGGGCGAAAAAATCCCAGTACAACGCGTTGAACGGGCACGCACGCGCACCGGTTCGGGCATTGCGGTCGTACGCACAGCCCTTGCAGTAATTGCTCATCCGATGAATGTACGCGGCGCTGGAAACGTACGGTTTGGTTGCCATCGCGCCGCCGTCCGCGTATTGGCTCATGCCGAGCGTATTCGGCATCTCGACCCATTCGAATGCGTCGATATAGACGCCGAGATACCACTCGTGCACCGCGTGCGGATCCAGCCCGGCCAGCAGCGCAAAGTTGCCGATCACCATCAACCGCTGGATATGGTGCGCATGCGCGTCTTCGAGCGACTGCCGCAACGCATGCGCCATGCAGCCCATTCGCGTGCGCCCGTTCCAGAACCACTGCGGCAACGGACGGCGATGACCGAACGCATTGCTCGTTTCATAGCCTGGCATGCGCGCCCAGTACACTCCGCGCACGAACTCGCGCCAGCCCAGGATCTGCCGGATGAACCCTTCGACCGCGGCAAGCGGCGCCGCACCGGTCCGATACGCATGCTCGGCGCGCGCGACGACTTCGCGCGGATTCAACATCTTCACATTGAGCGCAAACGACAGCATCGAGTGGAACAGGCGCCGCGCACTTGTGTGCATCGCGTCCTGGAACTGCCCGAACGACGGCAGTGCGTGCTCGATAAATGCGTCGAGGCACGCGAGCGCCTCGACGCGATCGACGGGCCAGCGGAAGTCGCCGGCCGACGGCTCCCCGAAGCTGCGCACGCCCGCCGCCACGATACGATCCCACAGCGCGCGATGATCGTGATGCGGCCGCCAGTCGCTTGGCTCAGCGGGTGTGCCGGACCACGCGTCGCGGTTTTCGGCGTCGTAGTTCCACTGCCCGCCTGCCGGCCGCCCGTGTCCGTCGAGCAATACGCGATGCCGCACGCGCATGCTTCGGTAAAAGCGATCCATGACCCACGCGCGGCCCGTTCCGAGCACACGTCCCACCTCGTCGCGCGTCGTGTAGAAATGCGCGGTATCGACCGCGCGAACCGGCACGCTGGCCACGGCCGCATACTCGCTCAGTTGCCGGTCGACGCGCCATTCGTCCGGCAGCAGGTACTCGATGCGCGCGGCGCCGTGAAGCGCGGCAACACTGTCCAGGTTGGCCGGAATGGCCTGACGATTGAACGGATCGTCGATCTCGATGTAGTGCACATGATGACCCGCGTCGCGCAACAGCGTCGCAAAGCGGCGCATCGCCGCAAAGATCGCAATCAGCTTCTGCGCGTGATGAAGCGTGTAGTCGGTCTCCTGCCGAACTTCCATCAGCACGTACAACGTGTCGGCCCGGACATCGGCAAACCACGGATGAGTCCAGTCCAGCTGATCGCCGAGGACAAGCCTTAAAGTCTTCATGGGACGCTCCGCCATGGATGTTCCGTTTCGGGGGCGGCCGGGATGGCCATATCGCTGGCGCGCGGGACGCCGCACGCGGTAATCCGTCGACGCATCAGCGCATCGGCGCTGCGTGCGCGCCTTGCGCGCCGCGGCATCGCGCGCACCATGCTGCACCGGCAGTTGGGGCTCTGCCGCTTCACCGCACCGCGGCGGGGTGCAGCATTCCAGCCACATCCCGCTTCGCGAAACACCTCCCGGACGACATTTCCGCACATTGAATCGCCTTCCTGCTTCATATTTAATCCAGACTGCGTACAATTCTGAGACAACCTTCCGTCGACTTCAGGAGAACAACGATGCCCCCTCGCAAGGATCGCGACACGCCTCACCGCTATCGCAGCGGGGAAGCCGCGCGCCTGGCGCGCATGCCAGCAGCCACGCTGAGGATCTGGGAGCGGCGCTACGGCGTGGTTGCGCCGCCCAAAACGCCATCCGGGCAACGGTTGTACTCTGACGACGACGTCCAGCGCATTCGCCTGCTGAAGGCGCTCGTGAACCAGGGCCACGCGATCGGCACGATTGCCACGCTGAGCCGCGAGGAGCTCGAGGCGATGTCGCTCACGAGCACGCACGGCCCCGCGCTGCCCGAAAAAGGCGTGAGCCTCGCGGTCGTCGGCGCGTTGCCGATCTCCGAATCGGCGATCGAGCGAATGGGCCTCCGGATCGCCATGCAGCTCGACTCGATTGACGACGCGAGCGAACACGCGGGTGAAGCTGCGGATGCGCTGATCGCAACGACCACGTCGCTCCACGAAGATGTCGTGTCGCAGCTCGCGACCGCCGCGCAAAAGCTCAATGCGCAGGCCGTCGCCGTCGTGTATGCATTCGGCACCGCGGAGGCAATCGAGCTGGCGCGGCTGTCGGGGTTCGAGCTGTTCCGCTCGACGGAAGGTCAGACCAATCCTGCGTCCATCATCTCCAAACTCGCGCAAGCGGTCGTCAAGGCACGCCAGTCCAACGATGCCGATCGCGGGCTGTGGCTGCGCACGCGGCGTCGCTTCGACGAGACGACGCTCGCGTCGCTCAGCGGCCTGTCCACCACCGTCAAGTGCGAGTGCCCGCGTCACTTGTCCGAACTGATCATGCAGCTCAGCGCGTTCGAGCGATACAGCGACGAATGCGTATCGCGCTCGCCCGCCGATGCGCTGCTGCACCGCCATCTCGGAGACGCGGCGAACCGGGCAGCCGAATTGCTCGAGACCGCACTTGCCGTGATCCTGCGCGAAGAGGGACTGGGCGGAACGACGCCGGACCTGAAAGCGCAGTAGCGCACGCAGCTCCGCCCGCCAGGCGGGCCGCACGTTGCACGCGCCGGCCACGGCGTCGCGTGCGAGGTGCGAATGACGGGCGTGGCCGTGTCGCGGTTCGCTCACGGCCGACTGCCCGCCTGAACCGCAAGCCAGCGTTGAGCAACGGGATGCACGTGCAACGCACGCTGCCCCGTCGATCACCGCAGCGACACGGCCGACCGCGCGGCCGCGCCCGATGCCGACACCAGCCCGCTCGCGGCTCCGGCGTGCGACGCCTGCGCGACGCGGCGCACAAACGCGGACAGATCGTCAAGCACCGGCGCTCTTCCGCGCAACGGCGCGCCCAGCACACCGACGATCGTCGCATGGCCGAGGTTCGCGTAACGCATGACCGCGACCGCGTCACCCGCGCTCTGCAACGCGCGCGCAAAGCGGTACGTGTTGCCGGGCTCCACCACCATGTCGTTCTCCGCAACGGCGAGCCACATCGGCGGCTCGGCGCCCTCGATGTATCGGATCGGCTGGCTCGCCGCGCGCACTTCCGCCGGGAAGACCCGTTCGAGCATGGCATCGTGCAGCGGCAGGAAGTCATACGCGCCGGCCAGCCCGATCACGCCCGCAATGTCACGCTTGTGCATCTGCCGGGCAGCCAGATAGCGACCGTCGGTCGCAAGCAAGGCGGCTATCTGTGCGCCCGCCGAATGCCCCATCAGAATCAGGCGACGCGGATCGCCACCGAACGCGCTTGCGTGCGCGCGCGCCCACGCCACCGCTTGCGCGGCGTCGTCGACGAAACCGGGAAAGGTGGTCGCCGGATACGTGCGGTAGTCGGGCAGCACCGCAACGAAGCCTCTTGAGGCCAGGGCCTCGCCCACGAACAGATAGTCCTTGCGCTCACCGGACTGCCAGCTTCCGCCGTAAAAGAACACAACGACCGGGACGCCCGCATCCGAATCGGCCGGCCAGTCGTCCATGACTCGCGTCGGCACATACACGTCGAGCACGTGGCGCTCGCCGGAACCGTACGGAATATCCGCGAACAGGCTGAACGTGTATCGCGGCGACAGCGCGTTCAGGAGCCGCGCCGGCCTGCACGCGGCGAGCAGGCCGACCGCGAGCAGGATCGTCAGCACGGCCAGTCCCACTTTGACGTTCATTCAAATCTCCGTAACGGAAGATTCCGGCCCCCACATGGCGCCTGACACGGGAGTTACGGCCCGCGCGCACAAGCGGATGCATGCGGCGCGCGACAGCGGGCAGCCGCCCTGGCGATGCTGCGATCGAATGCTCATCGTCAGCGTGCCGACCCGCTCGGGCCGCCGGCCGTCCGGACCCGCGGCGTGCGCGAATCCCGGCCAGTCGACTCCGAGCGCGTGCGGATCTTTTTTTCCCAATGGTGCATCCGGACGCAATGCGGCGTCGTAAGAGTAAAACGACACGAAAATCGATCCCGCATGCCGACAATCGCTCCCTGCAAAGCCATCATCCGCCAACGGAACCGCTCGTCTGACGATATCGGGGCCGTGTACGGTGGGCGCATTAGCTGCGACCGTTCCGCGGCGGCGACATCCGCGTGGCGGCCGGGCCTGTGTCGCTCGTTGTCGAGCGCGCCGGCACGCTTTGGCCGGCGCACGCGATGTGGCGCGTACGCCGTTACGCATCCCGCGCGATCATGACAAGTGTCCGAAATCGAGCAACGCCGCGCACGCCCGCGCTGAATGCTCGCACGTGCGTCTATCTCGCGACGACCCAGATCGGGTGGCTCCTGTGCGTGATGACGGCTGCATCGCACCGCGCCGCGTGGGGCGTCGCCTATGCGCTGACGGCAACGGCCGGCCACCTGCTGTTCGCCCGCCGGCCGTCGAGCGAAGCGCGCCTCGTCGTTACGGTGACGGTGACCGGATGGTTATGGGACAGCGCCGTTGCGCATTCCGGCCTGCTCGACTACCCGAACGGCGTGTTGCTCAACGGCACGGCGCCGTATTGGCTCGCGGCGCTGTGGGCGCTGTTCGCGATTCAGCTCAACACGCTGTTGCGCTGGCTCCGGGGGCGGCCGATCATTGCGGCGCTCGTCGGCGCATGCGCCGGTCCGGCGTCCTTTCGGGCGGGTGCGGCGCTCGGCGCCGTTCATTTCGACGCGCCGGCTGCGGCGCTCCTCGTGATCGCAACCGGCTGGGCGTGCATCTTGCCGGCCTCGGTCGCGCTCGGCAGCCATTGGGACGGAATAACGCCCCGTTCTGCGCCGATAGGCGGAAACGAAGGCATGCAGGACGGCCGCGCCCGATAACCGCGTCGAATGAATCGAACCACAAGCATTTCGTGCCCGCGCCGCCTGCGGTCACCCTCACGTCCCTCTTGCCACTTCTCACGTAACCCACATGACAAGCTCCGAATTGCCGTATGAATCCCGCCCCGTCGTCGTATGGTTTCGCGACGACCAGCGGCTCGGCGACAATCCCGCACTGTGTCACGCGGTCGCCAGCGGCCATCCCGTCGTCTGCGTGTACGTGCACGACCCTGCCCCGTCGATTCGCCGCCCGATGGGCGGTGCGCAACGGTGGTGGCTGCACGAATCGCTGGGCAAACTCGATGACGCGCTTTCCGCGCTAGGCGGCTCGCTGATCGTGTTGCGCGGCGACGAACATGAAGCCATCCGCGACTTCGCGGTCGGGATCGGGGCCGCCAAGGTTGTATGGAATCGTCGTTACTCGAAAGCGCAAACCGGAACGGACGCGTCGATCAAACAGGACCTGGTCGGCCGCGGAATCGCTGTATCGACCTTCAATGGCCATCTGCTGCACGAGCCTTGGACGGTGCTGACGCGCGAAGGATTGCCGTACCAGGTATTCAGTGCGTACTGGAGAGCCGCATGTCGCGATGATCTTTCCCCGCCGCCGCCGCTGCCGGCACCCTCGCGGATTGCGTTTTTTCCGGTTCCGCACAACGTCACGCCGCATGTTTGCACGCTTCGCGCGCTCGGGCTCCAGCCGACGTCGCCCGACTGGGCGAGCGGCCTGCGTCTGACCTGGCGCTGCGGCGAGGAAGCCGCCCGGCAGCGACTGGACGCGTTCCTGGAGCACTCGCTGCGCGACTATGCCGACATGCGCGATTTGCCGGCCGCGCATGCAACCAGCAGGCTCTCGCCGTATCTTCGCTTCGGCAACATATCGGTTCGGCAGGTGTGGTATGCGGCATCGTCGGCGGCAAGCGCGATGCAACGCACACGCAAGGCGGATCTTGGCGATCCGCAAAGCGGGCCGTTGAACAAATTCCTCAGCGAAATCGGCTGGCGGGAATTTTCGTATCACTTGCTCTATCATTTCCCGCCGCTGCATCAGGTCAATTTCCGCCGACAGTTCGACTCCATGCCGTGGCGCGACGATCCGAACGCACTGCGCAAATGGCAAACCGGGCACACCGGATACCCGCTTGTCGACGCCGGCATGCGCGAGTTGTGGCACACCGGCTGGATGCACAATCGCGTGCGCATGGTCGCGGCGTCATTTCTTTCGAAGCATTTGCTGATCGACTGGCGCGAAGGCGAAGCATGGTTCTGGGACACGCTGGTCGACGCGGATGAGGCCAGCAATCCCGCGAGCTGGCAGTGGGTTTCGGGAAGCGGCGCCGACGCAGCACCGTATTTCCGGATTTTCAACCCTGTTCTTCAGGGGCAAAAATTCGATCCGCAAGGCGAATACACGCGTCACTGGGTGCCGGAACTGTCGAAGATGTCGGCAGAGAAAATTCATGCGCCGTGGACCGCGTCGGCGGAACAGCTGCACGATGCGTGCGTGAGCCTCGGTCGGACTTATCCGTTTCCTATCGTGGATCACCAGGCCGCGCGCGCGCGTGCGCTTGAATCCGTCAAGCGCGTCGATTCGCAGAAGAATGCGTAGCGGGAAGCTGGCCGCTCAACAGGATTCGGGAGCGGCGTCGGCGTGACGTGGAGCAGCCGAGACTCGAAGGTTGGCCCGCGACACGAACCATGGCTCGCCGCCCGCACGTGCGGGCGACGACGTGCACCGTCAACGCGATTGCCGGGTGGCCGGATCAGCGCCCATCGCCAACGGGTGCCATTGTCGATCGGAAAAACGCAGCAACCCCGTCTCGCCGAAACGCCACAGATGAAGCCAGCCGTGGTCGATCAAATGCCGCACTGTCGGATGCCGGTCGATCACGCGTTCGATCGATTCGCCGGGCGCGTCGATGATCACGGTAAGGCGCAACGGCTCGTGCATCCAGCGCTGGCCATCATGCAGCGACTGTTTCGAAAGGCCGATGCGCAAGTCGCCGCTGTTGCCTTCGAAGACGCCGATATGCCCGCCGACGACGTTGTGAAGGACCTTGTTGCCGCAGCCCATGTGCGCGGGATCGCATGTCGACGCATGGTATTGCCAATTGATCCAGTGCGCGACAAGCATCGGTGCGGTCATCAGCAGTTCCAGCAAGCTGCCGTCCGTATCCTGCGTGAAATCATAGTCGTGCAGGAAGCAGCGGCCGTCGAGCACGGCGCCGTGGCTGCGCGTGCGCGGCCCGATGATGAACGCGGCATTGCCGGCCAGTCCCCACTCGGGGCGAGTCTGAGCGCCGTCGTTCGCGCGTTCGCGAAGGCTGGCCAGCAACCGGCCGCCTTCCATGCGCGGGTCGAGGCCGACACGCACCGCACGCTCGCGGCGCACCTGGTCGCTCGCGTGGCCGAAGACGCTCAGCAGCTTGGCCCAGCGCGCTGCGGCGATCGGGTTGAGGAGGTCGACGTCGAAGCCTTCGATCTCGTCGGTCGTGGTGTTGTGCAGCGCTGCGACGAAAGTCGTGTCGTCGGGCACGTCGATGCCGCGCTGCGCGAGACCTGCGCGCGTCACGCGATCGTTCAGCAGCTGCGCGAGCACGCGTACATTGACTTCCCCGCTTTGGCCGCAGCAGGCGCCGCAGTCGAGCGCCGCGGCATGCGCGTTGTTCGCGCTCTGGCTGGCATGCCCGACCAGCACCACCAGCGGTGCGAGCGATCGCGCGATGCCCATGCCATGCAGGATGCGCGCGGCCAGATCGGCCTTGGCCTGATCGTCGATGCCGACGAGCGCCGGGCGGCAAACCGCCTTGTAACGGGGCGGCAGCCCGGCGAGGTCGTCGCGAACGCGCGGGTTGCGGGACGGCTTCAGCCATTGTCGCAGCTTGCCCAGATAACCGAGCCCCGCGGCCTCGACGAACGAGAACGAGGTGCCCGGCAACCGGGTCGCCGCAGACGCCTGATTCGACAATGCGAACCGCGTGCGGCGGGCCGTGCTCGCAGCTGCCCGCATCGTTCCGCCGCCTTCGCCGGCGGGCCCCGATACCGCATCGGTGACTTCCAGCGACGGTGCGAGCAGGCCGGGAAGCTGCGGGCGGCGCGCCGACGTGGCCAGCGGCGTATAAGCGACCGGCAGCCCGAAGAATCCGGCGAACCCGATCGTCTGGACCGCCGGCCAAATCGACTCGACGGCGCGCCGCAACGGTTCGCTACGAACGTCGATGCAGAACGCGGCCTGGACTTCGATCTCTTCGGCCGGCGTTGCGGCTTCCGGAATCGTCTGCGGCCGGCCGACCGCGCCGAGCCTGCCCGCCAGTTCACGCTGGTAGCCGGCCTCGAACGCCAGTTGCCACACCTCGTCGACGAGCAGCCGCGCCTGCGCGTCCGCCAGCAGCGCAGCCGAATCGCGCCAGTGGCCTTGCACGGCTGCAAACGCGCGGCGTGCCGCCGCATCGTCCTTGCAGTCGAGCAACAGCACGCCCCATGCCAACCGTATTGCGAGCAGATCGCGCAGGTGCTCGTCGGACTCGCCGGCCAACCGGGCCTGCCAGCCGAGGTACGCGCACCACGACGCCCAGCCGTTGACGGTCAGCAGCACCGCCTCCAGATAGTCCGGCCACACGGCTTCGGGCAAACCGAGTCGCTCCAGTACCCACGCTTCGGCCTCCTGTCGCGTGGCGGGCAGCGCCCTGAGCGACTGACCGAGACGCGGCAGGCCCATCAGCACGCCAATGCCGTGATCATGTGAGATCGTGTCGCGCCAGAACGCATAGAGGCTCTGGTCATGATGCGGCCGCCAGTCGGCCTGATGCTCGTCGAAGTAGGCCGCGCAGGTCTGGCTGACCTGATGCGTGATTGCCTGGCGCCACGACAGGCGCTCGTGACGCAATGGATCGTCGTCGAGCACGTCGATCAGCAACGGCAGGCGGGGCAGGTTGAGCGGGCGCGCCAACGCGTCGATGCAGATGCGCTCGGTCATGCCGGCCGCCTGTGCGGCGGGCAGAGCCTGCAATGCATATCGCAAGTCCGCCGGCGCGATGCGCGCGGATTCCCATGCGGATCGGATCTGCTCGCGCGGAGGGAACACCTTGATGTCGGCCAGCACGGCCATCCGCGCGGCAATTTCCCTGACGGGGCGGCCGATGCGTTCCCAGTGAGGATTGACGGCGATCGCGCGATCGAGCGGCCAGGCCGGCGCAATCGACCGGCATGCCGCGTCGCATGCCGCATCGATCCGCTCGCGCGGATATCCCCGGCGGGCGCCGTCGGCGGGATGCGCGCAGCGGCCGGCATCGTTCGCCCGGGGCGCTTCACCGCGCTTGGCGCGTTGTTCGAGTGTTGCAGTGCTCATGTGATTCTCCGGATCAGCGGCTCATCGTTCGGTGAGGCCGGGCGCGCTGCTCGTCGCTGCCGGTCGCGGCGCGTGGGCCGCGTCGTGCGGCGCCCAGCGGGCCGGCCAGATACGCAACGCCAAGCGCGTGTAGAACTCGTCCACATAGAATCCCGCGTAGCTCCAGCGCCGCCACGTCGCAAAGCGGCGCGGGCAGCGTTGCAGCGCCGCCAGGCCGACATAGAGCAGCGCCATGCCCGCGAGCGCGACCGGGCCCGCGACGTTGAACGGCGTATCCGCGACGCCGAGCGGGAGCTTGTGCGCCAGCGCGGCCACCGCCGTATAGCCGGCGATCAGCGTGGCGCCGAAGCCCGCGTGCGTCCACGCGCGGGCGGGCTCGTCTCCTTCAGTCACCGGAATCCACAGCAGCGGCGCCCACGCCAGCGCGAGCACGCCGCTCCACCACCACGGCCAGCTTCCCGTCGGCGCCAGCATCTGCACGAGCATGACGACGACGAGGCTCGCGGCCGGCGCAAGCACCAGGCTCGGTGTGGCTGCGTCGCGCCGGCCGCGCATGATCTGCAGTCGCGTGTTCTGCACCGCCGACGACGCGGAAAGAAACGTATGCGCCTTGTAGAGCGAATGACCGATCAGGTGCAGCGCAGCCAGCTGATACAGGCCGAGGCCGCACTCGAGCACCATGAAGCCCATCTGCGCCACGGTGGACCACGCCAGACGCACCTTGATGCTGATGCGCGTGAGCATGACGAATCCGGCCAGGAACGTGGTGCCGAGCCCGAAACCGACCAGCAGCCAGCGTGCGGCCGGCGCGACGGCGAGCAGCGGTGCGAAGCGCATCAGCAGGTAACCCGCCAGGTTGACGACGCCTGCATGCAGCAGCGCCGACACCGGAGTCGGCGCTTCCATCACCTGGATCAGCCAGCCATGGACCGGGAACAGCGCGGTGCGCAGGACGATCGCGAGCACCAGGCAGACTGCACTCGCCTGCAACGGTGTCGACGCGCCGTACGCGGCAATGTGATCCCGAAGCGCGGCGAACGTGCCGCCGCCCGCCTCCGCCCACGCCAGGCCAGCCGCCGCGAGCAGCAACAGATCGGCCAACCGGTCGACGATCTGCTTCTTGTAGGCTGCCAGTCGCGCGAACGGGCGATCCCGGTAGAAGCACAGCAGATCGCGCAGCCACACGCCGACGCCGGCCCATGCCGCGATCAGCAGCAGCCAGTGACCGGACAGCAACAGCACATGCACGGACGCGAGCACGCCGGCGAATGCAGCGGCGTAACGCGGCTGGCCCGGTTCGCCATGCAGATAGCGCCCGGAGAACACGCCGATCACGGTCCCGAGCAACTGCACCAGCGCGGCCATCCACGCGGCGAGCGGGGTCACTTCGATCCACGCGGTCCACGCGCCGTCGTGAATGTTGGCGGCAGGCGGCGCGGCCGTTGCGAGCACGACCGGCTGGATCAGCGCGACCAGCAACGCGATCGCCGCGAGCCAGTGGAACGGTTTCCACACGGCGCGGCTGTCATCGGGACGGAATCCGAGCAGAGCGGCGGCTGTCGACATCAGCACGGCGGGCGCCAATGCGCAGACGAATGAAACGACGTGGGTGACGGGCATGGCAAACATCTCGCGAAACGATGCGCGCCATGATGTTCGATGCGAATTATTCTGTAAAATATATTCTATAGAACGAAAACATTGATAAAAGAGAACGATGCGGATTGAACATCTGAACTTTCATCACCTGTTCTACTTCTGGCGGGTGGCCCGAACCGGCCATCTGACTCAGGCGGCAGGCGAGCTTCATATCTCTCAATCGGCCCTTTCCGCGCAGATCAGGCAGCTGGAGGACCGGCTGGGCGAGGCGCTGTTCGAGCGCGAAAAGCGGCGGCTGATCCTGACCGACACGGGCCGCATGGTCCTCACGTACGCCGAAAACATTTTCGGCCTTGGGCAGGAGATGCTCGGCAGGCTTCAGGGACGCTCGGAAGGCATGCTGCGATTGCGTGTGGGCAGTGTCGCCACGGTTTCCCGCAACTATCAGGAAAACTGGATCCGGCCGCTTCTGAGCGATCCGGGCGTGACGCTCACGCTCGAGTCGGGGATGCTCGACGGCCTCATCGAGCGGCTGCTGCAGCATCAGCTGGACATCGTGCTGGCGAACGAGCCGCTGCCGTCCGACCCCGACCGACCGCTCCATTGCAGCTTTCTCGGCAGTCAAGCCATCTCGCTGGTGGGGCCGGCGAGCGTCTGGCACGGCCGCAGCTTGCGCGTGCCGGACGACCTGGGCGGCCTCGACGTGGCATTGCCGGGCGCGCGCCATGCGCTGCGGGCCCGCTTCGATGCGTTGTGCGCGTCGGCAAGTGTGAAACCGCGGATCAGGGCGGAGGTCGACGACATGGCGATGTTGCGTCTGATTGCGCGCGACAGCGGATGGCTTACGGTGCTGCCGGAAGTGGTCGTGCAGGACGAGTTACGGCAGGGTATGCTGGTCAGCGTGGGTCAGACGCCGGAACTCCAGGAGCACTTTTACGCGATCACCACGCCCCATCGGCATCGTATTGAACGCCTCGAACAACTGCTTGCGGGCGCAACGCTCTCGGAGGTCGATCCACTCGGTGGTGGACCGGCCGGAGCTTCATAGACACTCACGAGCCGTCGAGCGGCTAGCGCCGCCCAAACTCCATAGGAGACAGGTCGCCGGGGAATGGGGTCGTAGAACGTCTCAATGTCACCGCACACGTCCGTGGTACTTGCGTTGTTGAAGTGTGGAGGTGGCGACGATAGACTCCGTCCCACGTTACTAGCGCAAACAGGAGAACGGCCGTGGGGTCGATTTCGTCGGAGCCACTGCGAGTGGTTGTACTTGGCGGCTCGGCCGGGAGCCTGGACGCTCTGCGCGCGATCGTCGCCGCGCTGCCCCGCGAACCCGGATTCGCCGCACTCGTCATTACACACCTGGATCCCAGCGAGGAAAGTCGGCTGGCCGATATCCTGCAGGCGGATGCGCGCATGCCGGTCGAAAAACTCGCCCATCTCCGGAAAATCGAACACGACCGCGTATACGTGCTGCCCGAAAACGCCGGCGTGATCGCCCTGGACGGCCATTTCAGGCTCACGCGCCGGCAGACCGGGCTGAATCTGCCGATCGATACGTGCCTGGCATCGCTCGCGCAGGATCCCGACGTGAATGGCGCGGTGGTGATTCTTTCCGGCACCGGGCAGGACGGAGCGGCCGGCCTGGTTGACCTGAAGGCCTCCGGCGGCTTCGCTATTGCCCAGCTGCCGCAGACGGCCAATCACACGGGCATGCCCACCGCGGCAATCGATACGGGTCTGGTCGACGAGGTGCTTCCGCCGGAAGACATCGCCGCGTGTCTGACACAGCGCTTCGGCGACCAATCCCGCGGCGACGACACACAGGACACGCAGACGTCCGAAAACGACCCGCTCGCGACCGCAATTTCCATCGTTCAGCAGAGGACGGGCATCAATCTCAGCTACGTCAAGGACGTCAATTTGCGCCGCCGGTTTCTACGCCGCGTCCTGTTGCAGAAAGACCGGGACGTGGACGCTTATCTCCAGCTGCTGCGTAGCGATGCGCGCGAAGCCGAGGCGCTGCGGGACGACATTCTGATCGGCGTGACCGCTTTCTTCCGCGATGCCGAGTTCGTCAACGTGCTGCGCCAGTCCGTCATCCCCGCGCTTCTCGAACTGAAGCGCGATCCAGTGCGTATATGGGTGCCCGCCTGCTCGACCGGTGAAGAGGTCTACACCATTGCCACGTTGTTGAGAGAGGCGCTGGACCGCGAAGCACCGCACCGCCGCGTACAGATCTTCGGCACCGACATCAACGAAGCGTCAATCGAGATTGCACGAGCCGGGCGCTACAGCCTGGCGTCGATCGAGGACGTGCCGGAGCCGTTTCGCGAGTCCACGTTCGCGGCCACTTCGGGCGGCTATGTCGTGCGCAAGTCGATACGCGACATGTGCGTGTTCGCGCGACACAACGTGCTGACGCACGCGCCGTTCTCCGGCATGGACCTGATCAGTTGCCGCAACCTGCTGATCTATCTGCGCAAGGAAGCACAGCAACACGTGCTCGAGGTGCTGCACTACGCGTGCCGGACAGATGGTTTTATGCTCCTCGGGCGCGCCGAAGCAGTGTCGGGCGCGGACGGCTTCGAACACGCTGGCGCGCCGCACCTGTACCGCAAGGTGCCGGCCGGCAAGCGACATCAAGGGGCATTTCCCATCGACGCATTACGGCCGTGGGCGAGCCAGGGCGCCGTGCCATCGGTACGCCGCGCGCAGCAGCCGGACCCGGTTTTGGAAGCAGCCAATCGCGCGGCGCTGGAGCGCTATTCGCCGCCCGGCTTCGTCGTCGACGACAAGGGCGACGTCGTGCACTTCCGCGGCGACGTGTCCGGCTTCGTCGCGCCTGCAAGCGGCGAAGCGTCGCTCGCTCTGCCGCGCCTGCTGCAGCCCGAATTGAACGTGACGGTGCGCACTGCGCTGATCGAGGCCAAGCGAACGAACGAGCCGGTGCGGCGAGAGCGGGTCGCGCTTGGCGACCAGCACTTCGCACTGGAAGTCTTGCCGCTCACAGCCGACGATCTGGTGCCGCATTTCCTGGTCACGATGGCGCGGTTGCCCGACGATGCGTCCACGCGGTATGGCGCGAGTACAGGCGCGAGCGGCGGCAGGGTCCAGGAGCTGGAACGCACGGTGACCACGCTGTCGGACGAACTCGAAGCGACGCAGACGCAGCTCAAAACCGTCGTTGCCGAATTCGAATCCGCCAACGAGGAACTGCGTACCGCCAATGAGGAGATGCTCAGCACCAACGAAGAGTTGCAAAGCGCCAACGAGGAATTGCTGCTGGCCAAGCAAGAGCTCGAGTCGGCCAACCAGGAGCTGGCTTCGCTCAATGACGAGCTGAAGTCGCGCAATCAGCAACTCGATCGCGCGAACGACGACCTCAGCAACCTCGTCGAAGGCATTCCGCTGCCCGTCGTGGTGCTCGACCGACAGTTGCGCTTGCGTCATTTTTCACCGCAAGCCCAAACGCTGTTCGCGTTGTCCGACGATAGCGTCGGACAACCGATGGCACAGCAAAACAGCCTGTTCTCCGCAGCCGATCTCGAACGCGTGGTGCAGTCCGCCGTCCAGGGATTGGCCGATGTGGAGCACGAGTACCAGGACAGCGAAGGCCGCTGGTGGCTGGTCAACGTGCGCGCGTACCGCACCGCAGATGATCGCATCGACGGCGCCGTGCTCGCGTTCCAGGACATCGACGCGCTCAAGCTCGCCCTCGGCACGGCAGAGGCCGCCCGTAGCGAGGCCGAGCGGGCCAATACGGCAAAAGACAACTTCCTCGCACTCGTTTCGCACGAACTGCGCTCGCCGCTGAACGTGATCTCGGGTTGGGCCGCGGTGCTGATGACGGCACGCGAACGCCGCATGCCGACGGACGAGGAATTGAGCCAGCGCGCGGTGACGACCATCCTGCGTCATTGCCAATTGCAGGCCGAATTGATCGACGACCTGCTGGATATCTCGCGCATCTCGTCGGGTCGATTTTCGCTCGACACCAAACCGCTCGACTTCGCCGCGGCCGTACGTACGGTCGTGGAAAGCAATCGGCCTGCCGCGGAAAAAAAGCGCATCACTCTGGTCAGCGCGGGTTTGCAAGGGCGGGCAATCGTCAGCGGCGACGCACGTCGCCTCCAGCAGGTTGCGTCCAATCTGCTCGGCAATGCACTCAAGTTCACGCCCGACGGCGGCCGCGTCGAGGTCGCGTTGACACAACTCGGCACGCTGGTCGAACTCTCGGTCACAGACAACGGCATCGGGGTGAAGGCCGAGTTGCTGCCACGCCTGTTTGATCGCTTCATGCAGTCCGACATCACGCGCACCCGGAATTACGGCGGCCTCGGCCTTGGCCTGTCAATCGTCAAGCATCTGGTCTCGGCACACGGCGGAACGGTGACTGCCAGCAGTGACGGCGAAGGCCGCGGCACGCGCTTGACGGTGCGTCTGCCACTGATGCACGAGACCGTCGTCGAATCGGACATCGTTGTGCCGGCGTCAAACAGTTCGGCGCGTATGGACGGCCTATCGATTCTGCTGGTCGACGACGACGTCCCAGCGCAGGAGGCATTGGCACAGTTGCTGCGCGGTCTGGGTGCACAAGTTCAGACGGCCAACGGTGCGCAAGAAGCGCTCGCCTGTCTGACGGCGGGTTCATTCGACATCCTCATCAGCGACCTGGCCATGCCTGGCGCAGACGGCCATGCACTGTTGCGCAGTGTTCGCGCATACGAAGGCGATCGACGGCGCATCTACGCACTCGCGCTGACGGGGCTCGCTTCGATACACGATCGAGACGCCGCGATCGAAGCGGGCTTTGACGATCATCTGCCGAAGCCGGTCAACCTTCAGCTGCTGATCGAGAAGCTGTCGCTCGGACGAGGCCGGTAAGGGAAGCGGGCAACGCTCGCGGCGACCGCCAGCGCCCCGCTGCGTCAGCCACGATTCGATGTGGTGCTCGGTTCTCCTGCCCGCTTCAATAATGCCAATGTGCTTCTGCGAAGGCATCTTTAAACCCGCTCGCGGAATGTTTTAGTCGGCCGATGCATCCGGCGCGCGCGGCGTCTCGCCGGCGCGTTGAATCCAGCCGCCGCCCAGTGCGCGATACAGGTCGACGAGGTTCGTCCAGCGTACGAGCCGTGCGCTGATCAGCGTCTGCTGCGCCGAGTAGAGATCGGTCTGCGCGGTCAGCACCGACAGATAGCTGTCGACGCCGTTCTTGTAGCGCAGGTCCGACAAGTCGAAGCGGCGCTGCTGCGCGTGCTCGTTGCGCTCGAGCGCCGCGATCTGCTGGTCGTACGTGCCGCGTGCCGCCAGCCCGTCAGACACTTCGCGGAACGCCGACTGGATCGCCTTCTCGTAGTTCGCGATCTCGATGCGCTTTTGCACGTTCGCGAGATTCAGGTTCGCGATGTTCTGCCCGCCTTCGAAGATCGGCATCGTGATCTGCGGCGCGAACGACCACGCCGCCGTGCCGGCCTTGAACAACCCGCCAAGCGTCGGGCTTGCAGTGCCGAACGCGCCCGTCAGCGAGATGCGCGGGAAGAACGCCGCGCGCGCCGCGCCGATGTTCGCGTTCGCGGCGAGCAGCGTCTGCTCGGCCTGCATCACGTCGGGGCGACGCGTGAGCAGATCCGACGGCAGGCCCGCCGGCACGTCCGTGAGCAGGTTCTGCGCGTCGAGCGGCATGCCCGCCGGCAGATCGTCCGGCAGCGGCTCGCCAATCAGCAGCACCAGCGCGTTCAGCGCCTGCGCACGCGCACGCGCCTGCGCCTGCTGGTTCGCGAGCGCCGTTTCGACGACCGTCTGCGCCTGACGCAGGTCGAGCTCGGAGCCCGTACCGTTGTCGAACTGCAGCTTCGTCAGGTCGTACGACGCCTGCGCGGTCTTCAGCGTGTTTTCCGTGACCTTCAGCAGATCCTCGGTCGACAGCAGCGTCAGATATTGGTCCGCGACCTGCGACACGAGCGAGATCTCGGTCGCCTGACGCGCGTACGACGTTGCCAGATACTGTGCGAGCGCCTGGTCCTTCAGGCTCTGCACGCGGCCGAACAGGTCGAGCTCCCACGACGCGGACAGCCCGACGTTGTAGGTGCGCGAGATGTACGGCGCGCCGGTCTGCGACACGCCGCGCGGCACGCGCTGGATGTTGCCGGTGCCCGTACCGTCGAGCGTCGGGAACAGGCCCGCGCGCGTGATCTGGTACTGCGCGCGCGACGCCTCGATGTTCAGCACCGCGACGCGCAGGTCGCGGTTGTTCTTCAGCGCGATCTCGATCAGCCGCTGCAGGCGCGGATCGACGAAGAATTCGCGCCAGCCGATGGCGGTCGCCGCCTGGCCGTTCGCGCTGCGCGCGCCGGCAGCGCCGGGCTGCGTCGCATAGACGCCGCCGGACGGGTATGCCTGCGCGACGGGCGCGTCGGGCCGCGTGTAATGCGGCGCCAGCGTGCAGCCCGCGGCGAACAGCGCGAGCGCCGCAGCGGCCATCATCCGAATTCCACTCATGTTGCCCTCGTTGCGTCCCGTCGCGGCACGCGTTTCAGATTGCACTTTCATACGGTCTCCAGCACGCGGGCGCGCTCGCTGTTCGCCGCCTCGCGATGGCGCTTCGCAATCAGCGTGTACACGGTCGGCAACACGAACAGCGTGAACAGCGTACCGACCAGCATGCCGGTCGACACCGTGATCCCGATCGCGAAGCGGCTGGCCGCGCCCGCGCCGCGCGCGAAAATCAGCGGCACGAGCCCGGCGACCATCGCGGCCGTCGTCATCAGGATCGGCCGCAGCCGCACCGTGGCCGCGTGCTCGATCGCCGCGCGCCGGTCGAGATGCTGCGTGCGTTGCAGCTCGTTCGCAAAGCTCACCATCAGGATCCCATGCTTGGAAATCAGGCCGATCAGCGTCACGAGCCCGATCTGCGTATAGATGTTCAGCGTCGCGAAGCCGAGGTACAGAGGCACCAACGCGCCACACACCGACAGCGGCACCGACACGAGAATCACGAGCGGATCCCGCAGGCTCTCGAACTGCGCGGCGAGCACCAGAAAGATCACGACGAGCGCGAACACGAACGTGACCGTCAGCCGATTGCCTTCCTGCACGTATTGCCGCGATTCGCCGAGCCAGTCGATCTCGTAGCCGGCCGGCAGCGGCTGTTTCTGCAGAAACTCGACCGCTTGCCCCATCGTCACGCCCGGTGCGGCCACCGCCGACAGGGTCGCGGAGTTCAACTGGTTGAACTGCGTGAGCGCGTTCGCCTGGCTGCCGTTCGACACGCGCACGACGGTCGACAGCGCGACCATCTTGCCGCCGCGCGTCTTTACGTAGTAGCGGTTCAGCATGTCCGACGACAGGCGCTCCGCACGCGCGACCTGCGGAATCACGTCGTACGAGCGGCCGTTGTGATCGAAGCGGTTCACGTAGTTCTCGCCCACGAGCACAGCGAGCGTGTCGGCGATGTCCTTCATCGTCACGCCGAGCGCATTCGCCTGGTTACGGTCGATCGTTACGCCGACCGAGCGGCTGTCGAAGGTCAGATCGCTGTCGACCACCGAGAACAGTCCGCTCTTCGACGCGGCAGCCTTCAGTTTGTCCATCGTCGCGAAGATGCTGTTGAAATCGGCGGGCGCGCGCAGCACCATCTGGATCGGCAGGCCGCCGCTCGACGCGGGCAGCGACGGCAGCAGGAACGTGAACACCTGGTCGCCGGCGATCGCGTTGGCGCCCGCCTGCACTCGCGCCTGCAGGTCGGCCGCACTGCGCGTGCGCTTCGACCAGTCGACGAGGTTCACGCCGGCGAAGCCGAGGTTCGCCCCGCCGACGCCGTTCAACACGAAGCTAGTATCCGCTTCCGGCAGCGAGCGGAACACCTTCTCGATCTGCGGCGCGTAGCGTTCGAGGTAGTCCAGATTCGCGTACTGCGGCGCCTTCACCTGCAGCATGATCGAGCCCTGGTCCTCCTGCGGCGCCAGTTCGCGCTTCACGCCGCTGAACAGCAGGCCGATGCCCAGCAGTACGCCCGCTCCGAACACCAGCACCGCCGGCCGCGCGCCGAGGCTCGCGTGCAGCAGGCGCCGGTATCCGTGCGTGACGCGCGAGAGCGTGTGTTCGATCGCCCGCGCTACCCGGCCCTCCGACATCCGGCTGTCGAGCAGCAGCGAGCTCAGCATTGGCGACAGCGTCAACGCGATGACCGCCGACACGCACACCGCCCCTGCGAGCGTAAAAGCGAACTCGCGGAACAGCGAGCCGGTCAGCCCGCCCATCAGCCCGATCGGCGCATACACCGCAACGAGCGTGATCGTCATCACGATCACCGGCGACGCGATCTCGCGCGCGCCGAGCAGCGCCGCACGCGCGGGCGGCTCGCCGGATTCGATGTGCCGGTGAATGTTCTCGACGACGACGATCGCGTCGTCCACGACGAGCCCGATCGCCAGCACCATCGCGAGCAACGTGAGCAGGTTCAGCGAAAAGCCCGCGGCCAACATCAGCGCGGCGGAGCCGACGAGTGCGAGCGGAATCGTCACGACCGGAATCACGACCGCACGGAACGAGCCGAGGAACAGGAAGATGACGACCACGACGATCGCGATCGCCTCGACGATCGTCTCGCGCACCTCGTCGATCGACGCGTTGACGAAGCGCGCGACGTCGAACACGTCGCCGATCCTGATGCTGGCCGGCTTGCTGCGCTCCATCGTCGGCAGCAACGCCTGTACGCCGCGCACGATGTCGAGCGGGTTGCCCGACGGCGTCGCGTTGATCGCGATGTTGACCGCGCGGTGCCCGTTCATCAGCGCGCTCGCGTTGTATTGCTGGCCGCCCAGCTCGATCGTCGCGACGTCGCGCAAGCGCACGAAACTGCCGTTCGCCTCCGATTTCACGACGAGGTTGCCGAACGCGCCGACATCGGTCAGGTCGGTGTTCGCGGAAATGTCGGCAACGGTCAGCGCGCCCTTCAACTGGCCCGGCGCAGCCTGCACATTGTTCGCCTTCAGCGCGGCCGCGACATCGCCGGCCGACAGCCCGTGCGCGGCGAGCCGCGACGCGTCGAGCCAGACGCGCATCGCGAGATTCTGCCCGCCGACGATTTCAGCGGACGCGACGCCGGGCACCGTGGTGACCAGCGGCTGCGCCACGCGCACCACGTAATCGGTGATCTCGGGGATCGACAACGTATCGCTCGAGAAGCCCAGATACATCACGGCCGTGGGCGCGTCGGTCAGCTTGGTGATCACGGAGTCGTACGCGCCTTCGGGCATCTTGTACTTGACCTCCTGCACCTTCGCCATGATTTCCGTCATCGCGCGATCGGCGTTCGCATTCAGGCGCAGCCGCGCCTTCACGACGCTCTTGCCCTGCGTGGACGTCGAGGTCAAATACTCGATGCCGTCCGCGGTCGCGATCGACTGTGCGATCGGCGTCGTCACGAAGCCCTGCATCAACGCCTGCGACGCACCGGGATAGGCCGTCTCGACGCTGATCGTCGCGCTCTCCAGCATCGGGTACTGGCGCACCGGCAGCGCACCGAGCGAGCGCAGGCCCACCAGCAGGATCAGCAGGCTGCAGACGATCGACAGCACCGGCCGCCGCACGAAGATGTCGGTGAAACGCGCGCCTTGCGTGGTCTGGCTCATCGCACCGTCTCCTGTTGTGTGCCGGCATCGGCCAGCGCCTGCACCTTCGCGCCCGGTGCGACGCGCAACTGCCCGGTCGTCACGACCACGTCGCCGGCGCGCAGCCCGTCTTCGATGACGATGCGGCCACGCTCGCGCCCGCCGGCACGCACCTGGCGCACGCGGGCAACGCCGACGCCGCGCCCATCGCGCTGCTCGACCACCACCACGGTATCGCCCGCCTGGGAGGTCTGCACGGCGGTATCCGGCACGCTGATCACCGCGTCGCGGCCAGGCAGCGCCAGATGCGCGTCGATATACATGCCGGGGCGCAGCAACTGGCCGGCATTGACCACCGTGGCCTGCACGGTGATGTTGCGGGTCTCGTCGCCGACCTGCGGCTCGATCGCCGTTACGTGGCCTTCGAAGGTCCGCCCCGGATACGCATCCGTCGTCACGCGCACCGCCTGGCCGAGCGACACGCGGCTCAACTCCTTCTGCGGCACCGTGAAGTTCGCGTACAACACACCGAGATCGGTCAGCGTCGCGATCGGGTCGCCCGGGTTCAGGTACTGGCCGACGTTCACGCGGCGCAAGCCGATCACGCCGGCAAACGGCGCGCGGATCAGCTTTTGCGTAATGACCGCCTGGGTCTCGCGGATATCGGCGCGCGCGGCGTCGAGTTCATAGCGGCGTGCGTCGAATGTCGCCTTCGGCTCGGCGCCGTTCGGCACGAGCTGCGCGGCACGGTCGAACTGCCGGCGCGTATAGTCGGCCTTCGCCTGCAAGCCGGCGAGCTTCGCCTGTTCGGGTGCGTCGTACAGTTGCACGAGCGTTTGTCCGGCGCTCACGCGCGAGCCCGCGACGAACCGGATGTCGACGACGCGACCGGCGACCTCCGGCGCGATGGTCACCTGCCGTACCGCTTCGAGCGAGCCGACCGCCTCGAGCGTCGGCGCATCGGCCTGCGGCTTCACGACGATGGTTTCGACCGGCAACGGCGACGGTGGCGACGCCGGCCGATCGGCGGCCGATACACGTTCCGTGCGCCAAAGGAACAATGCGCCGGACAGGACGATCAACGTGCCTGCGGCAAGGAACACAGAGCGTCTCACCGATCTCTCCTCAATGAATCAGTCATGACATCAGTGTGAGTGGAACCGCCGCCCCCGGACGTCAACTTTTCGAATCCCTGTTTAAATTTTTCGCATGCGTGACACGAAAAAAAGCCGCTTGCCCCTACGAACGGGACAAGCGGCGAAACAACGCCCGCCACGAGCTCAGATGTTCGTGGCAGGCGCTCGCGGCGCATGAAGGGTGCATGCGCGCGCATACCGGTGTGACATGGCCAACAGGACGGCGCCGAACAGCAGCAACGGATTGGTGCTGACCGCCCCGCACATGAGGAACAGCGCCGACATCGCAGCGGCGCCGGCAACGCCCCACGTGATCGCGATGCCGAGCAGGATCGACAGCCCTGCCGCCAGTTCGAGCCAGGGCACGATCAGGTTCACCGCGACGACGTGCGGAAGCGCGACGTGCACGATCGCGCTGGTCAGCGCGAGCCGCACCGCTTCGGGCGCCGCCTCGGATCGCGAGACGGCAGCCGTCAGAAAGGGGCCCGCATCGAAGTGCCCGACGATCTTCGTCAAGCCCGCCCAGCTCCAGAACGCGCCGAGCACGAGCCGCAGCGCGAGCGCGACGGCGGCCTTCATCGCGCCACCTGCGGATGCCGGCGATGCAGGTGCCGGAAGCCGATCATGGTCACGCCCAGCAGACACGCGAACATGATGGCAATCGTCGCGTTCGTCTCCATGGGCAACGCGCTGACGACCCCCGATACGATAGAACCGAGCGCCAGCATCAGGCACCCTTGCAGACTGGCTGCAGCGCCGGCGCGGCCCGGGAACAGGGCCATCGAGCGCGCCATCGCGTTGGAGAAGATGAAGCCCTGCGCAAACGCGATCAGCATGATTCCGCCGAGGGCGGTCGCCAGGCTCAGCTCGACGCCGCTCGACGCCACGCAGGCCACCCCGAGCGCAAAGGTCGCGATGCCGCCGCGCATGAGCTGCTCGCCGCTGTAGCGGCGGATCAGGCTCCGGTTCAGCGTCGTGCCGCCGAGGTAGCACAAGCCGACGCCGAGCGCAGTCGAGCCGAAGTAGGCCGCGGAATGCCCGAGGCGGATCTGCACGATGTACGGCCCGATCACGTTCCACATCAGGAACGCCGAGAAGCTCATCCCGAGCATCGCGACAGCCGACTGGAAGTGCGGATCAGACAGGATCTCGCGATAGCCCGCAATGGTTTGCCGCGGCGTGCGCCGCAATTCCGGCCGCAGCGTCTCGCGCAATCCCGCGAACGCAAACGACAGCACGACGAGCCCGTAGCCGCAATACACGACGAAGTTCCAGCGCCAGCCGGCCCACTCCTGCACGTGTCCGCCCACATACGGCGCGATCACCGGGCCCAACCCGAACGCCAGGCTGAGGTAGACGATCGCGACGCGGAAGCGGTCGCCCTTCAGCCGGTCGACCAGCACGGCGCGCGCGACGACCTGGCATGAGCCGATTGCGAAGCCCTGAATCGCGCGTCCCGCCATCAGCACCTCGAACGAAGGCGCGACGACGGCCAGCGCACTGCCGGCGATGAACAGCACGAGGCCGAAGAGTATCGACGGGCGTCTGCCCCACCAATCGGCCAGTATGCCGAACCCGAGCTGGCCGATCGCATAGAACACGAGCGTGATCGTGATCGTGTTCTGCATCATGCTCGGCAGGACGTCGAGTTCACGACCGATGGCCGGGATGCTCGGCGCATAGAGATCGATCGCGATCCCGCCGACGCTATTGATCAGCGGCGCGAGGAACACGAGGAAGTTTTCATATCTGTTTGAGTTGGACATGGGGACGTTCCTGAAATGACGGGACAGGCCGACGCGAGTGCGTGCGGCCTGTCGGGATCAGTGACCGTTGGCGGTGCATTCGACCTGCCTCGGCGACATTCGGGCCGAGGGCGGATCGCCGAGCGGGCTCCACATCGGCAAATCGTTGCGTCTGGCCATGTCGTCGATCCTCACCATGATGACGCGCGGCGAGTTGTCGTAGTAAGTGCCCCAGTCGACATGCCGGTCACGCACCCGGCTCGCACACGCGCGGCCGAGGTCGTCATAGGCGATTTGCAACGACTGCACGATGTAACGCACCCGCTCCGTCGCGGTCATCAGCACGTATCGGTAGTGGTGCTGGGCCAGTGTGCGGAACACGCTCGCCATCAGGTAGCGCCCCGCGCCCTTCGGGCCGAACGACGAGAACTGCCCGAGCTCGATCAGCTCCGCACGCGACAGCCCATACAGGCTCGTCAGCGATTCGTCGAGGTAGTGCTCCGAGAACAGCCGCGCGCTATCGCCCCAGCTGAGCCCCAGGCACGCGTATCCGGGCAAGGTTCTCTTGCGGTCGGTGAGACACCAGAACTGGTCCGGGCGAGGCTCCGGACGCGCGCCGTGCGCCTGATAGTAGTGCTGCGAGACCGCGAGCTGAATCTCGCGATAGGCGTCCTGGCCCGGGTGAAAAGTCCGTACGATCTGCACGTTCGGCTCCCCGGTCAGTAAAGCGACGCCGCATGGTCACGCTCGATCAGCTGGCGGCGCGGCCGCCCGGTGACCGTGTAGTAATCCGTGCGGAAGCGCTCGATGTCGGTCACGACCCGGACGCGCCGCACCCGCGCGAAATCCGCGAGCCGCGGTTCGAGCCGCGCCATCTCGTGGCGCACCGCCGCTTCGTCGTGCGTGGACAGCACGATCGCCGCCGGCTCTTCGCGCCCTTCGCCGAACACCACGATGTCGTCGATCAGCGGACTTTCCTTGTAAACCGTCTCGACCCACTCCGGCGAGATGTTGCGCGCCGTCGACAGGATGATCACGTGCTTCTTGCGGCCGGTGATGTACAGGAAACCATCGACGATCTCGGCGAGGTCGCCGGTATGCAGGTAGCCGTCGGTGAGCTCGCACGACGTATCGTCAGAGTTGTAGTAGCCCGCGCAGAGCGTCGGTGTGCGCACGCGCAGCTCGCCGTCTACGATCACCGGCTCGATCCCGTCGAGGAACGTCCCGGCGGAACCGATGCGGCGCTGTCCGGGATAGTTCAGCGAGATGATCGAGCTGTTCTCGCTGAGACCGTACGCTTCGTACACCTGCACGCCGCGCTTGTCCAACGATTCGAGCACGGTCGCCGGGATCTTCGCGCCGCCCGTGATGATATGCGGATTGCGGCGACCGAACAGTTGCGTCGTACTGGTCGACTCCAGCAGGGTATCGGCCTCCTCGAGCAGCTTCGGCGGCAAGTACAGGAAGTTCGGATTGACGCTGGCGATCAGGTCGAGGTATTCGCGCGCATTGCCGCTGCGTGCGCCGTACTCTGCGTAGTGCGCGGGCATCAGCGTCAGCGAGCCGCCGGACAGCACCGGCAGGAACACGCCGAGAACCTGTTCGATCAGCAGGCTCATCGGCACGATCGACAGGTAATCGAGCGGGCCGGCCGGCACGCGCTTCAGCACGTTCGTCACGAGCAGGCCGACCGCCTCGTCGCGGATCTTCACGCCCTTCGGCTTCGACGTCGTACCGGACGTATGGATGATCCCGCAGATGCCCGGCTCGATCCGCTCGCCGGTGGGTGCGCCCGCTGCGGGCCATTCGTCGCTCGCGGCGTTGATGCACGAGATGCCCGGCAGGATCGAACCGATGCGTGCGGCCGTTTGCGCATCCTGCGCGAAGATCGCGGTGGCCTTGTGCAACAGGCTGCCGATCTGCTCGTCGGAAAACTCGATCGGCACCGGCAGCAGCACCGCCTTCACGCGCAAGATCGCGAGCATCGTCGCCACCCACGTGTAGCTGGAGCGCGCGGCAATACCGAACACGAGACCGCTGCAATCGCCGTACACCTCCTCCAGCTTGCCGCCGATCCGCGCGACGTCGGCACGCAATTGGTCGAGCGAGTATTCGCGGCCGTCCATCTCCCGCACGACAATGCGGTTCGGCGCTTCGGCGAAATGACGTTCGATAAGTGCGCTGATCATGCGATGGCTCCCTTGCGATAGCTTTGCGCACCGAAAATGCGGCGGCCCGTGTCCGCGAGACGGCGGCGGCCATGCATCACGCGACTGTTGTCGATCACGACGATGTCGCCCTTGTTCCAGAACAGGTCGTACGTATAACGGGCCGTCACGTCCTTGATTTCGTCCCACACCTCGAAATCGATGTCGGTACCGTCGGCCCACGTGATCAGCGGCGGCTCGTAGTTCACGCTCGGCCCGAGCAGCGAGTTGCAGAACGCGCGACGGCCGGAGAAGCAGCTGACGGTGATCGCGTCGGTCACACGCTCGGACGACACCAGAAACTGGTCGAGCCGGCGATAGTGCTGGCCGCGAACGCGCTGGTTGACGACCTCGAGGTGCGAGTCGTTCACTTCGTGCGCCGGCAGCTGGAGTTCGACGCTCAGGAAGCGTTGCACGTTCGGCCAGGGAATGCGGCGCGAATACTTGATCTGGCGTTGCTCGAACAGACGACGCACGGCCGGCGTCAGTTCCTGCAGCACGCGCTGCCCGTCGCAGATCGTCGTTTCGGAGCCGACGCGAGCCGGCTCGAGGCAGTAGAACCATTGCAGGTCAGGCGTGAACGGCAGGTTGCCGTTCTCGCGGTGCAGGCCCATTTCCAGCTCGCCGGCATCGATTTCGGCGGTGTTTTCCGTCGAAGTCTTGCGCGCCGGGTCGAACGTGACGCGCGCCGAATGCTCGCTGACGAAGCGGTTGAAATCGTCGAGCGTATCGGCGAAATTGCGAAAGATCACGACACCCGAATGGGCGAGTTGCGCGTACAACTGATCGGTATCGACCAGGTCGATCGCCTTTTGACCGGCCTCGAGGCTTTCGATCAACTCGAAGCCGAAACGCGGTAACGGTTTATGCTGAACCCTCGCAGCGACTACATCAATAACATCCATCATAGTTGCCTCTCAGTGTGGTTAGTTTTGTGTTCGAATCACGGCCTCGTCGAACACTGACTAATCTACCGACACGGCGGGGCGCACCGTTTTAAAAATTAAATGGTGGATGTGAATTTTGTTCAGGCTCCTGAAAGGAAGCCCGGCTTTGCTTCCTCACTGGCAATAAACCGGACCGGTCGCCGGGACGGCGCGGCGCGGCTCGGTCGCGGCTCGGTCGCGGCTAGGCGCGAGGCAATTCTCCCGGGTCGAACGCGTTGGCGCTCGCGAGATCCTTGAAGAGGCTGCGCATGGTGCGGATGTCGGGGTTCTTTTCCATCGGTGTCGACCAGATCACGTCCAGCGTGAAGGTCGGGAAGCCGAGCGGCACGTCGCAGATCTGTACGTTCGCCGGAATCGACAGGTGCTGGAGCAGGCGCCGTGGCAGCGTCAGAGCGACCGGCAGCCGCGCGACGATGTTCAGGCAGGCCTGATACGTGTTGGCGCACGCGACGATACTGCGCGAGCGGCCGAGCTTTTCGAGCCAGCCGTCGATCATGTTGCGCTCGGATACCCACGGCGTCGGGAACACGTGGGCCATGTCGCAGAATTCGTCGAGCGAGACGCGCGTCGACTGTGCGAGCTTGCGCGAAGCGGTCAGACACACGAAGGTGTCGGAGAGGACCGACTCCCACTGCAGGTCGGGATGCAGCCGATGATAGCCGGGGCCGAAGCCGATCGCGAAATCGAGTTCTCCGGCCAGCAGCCGTTCTACCGGCAGCTCGCGGCCGAGGCGATCGACGATCAGCGAGGTTTCACGGCCGCGCTTCATGAACGACTCGAGTACCCCCGGCAACAGCAGCAGCTCGAAATACTCCGGCGCGCATACGCGCATCACGCGACGTGACGTTGCGGCCACCTGGTCGTCATCCATGTCGGCGCAGTGGTTCACCGCGTCGATCACGTTTCGCAGATACGGTTCGATGGCCTCGGCCTTGGCCGTCGCGACGAGGCTGCCGCGATCGACATCGAAGAGCACGTCGTGAAAGCAATTGCGCAAGCGTTTCAGGCAATAGCTGACTGTCGGCTGGCTGATGCTCAGGACTTCGGCGGTGCGGCGCGCGCTTTTATGTTCGTACAGACACAGAAATACCATCACGTCCTGAAGATCGAGTTGGCGCAGTACATTACTGTTAAGCACGATATTTCCTTATCGTTATTGTTGTCGCCGGCATCATTTTTTTCGGTCTTTATCTTAAACCCAACGACTTTCGGTATGTCACACCCGCTCCCCTCGCCCCCACCCTGCGCCGTCAGGCATCAGCGCTTCGCCCGGTAGCGCGAGAAGCGCACGCTTCAGGAGTAGCGCGAGCGTCGTGCGGTCGTCCCGATTCAGCCCGCCGAGCAACAGATTCAGTGTGTCGACGTGTACATTCACCGCCCTGTCGATCAGCGCGAGCCCCTCGCGCGTCAATCGCACGGCCATTCCCCTACCATCTTGCGGATTTGGAATACGCTCGACGAGGCCGGCCAGCTCGAGCCGCGTCAGGCGGTTGGTGATCGCGCCCGACGAAATCATCAGCGACCGGTATAGCTGCGTGGGCGACAGTTCGTACGGTGCGCCCGACCGGCGAAGCGTGGCCAGAACGTCGAATTCGCCCTCTTTGAAGCCAAACGGCGACAACGCCTCGGTCCGCGCCTTTTCGCAATGCTTCGCCAGGCGCGCCAAACGTCCGAACACCTCCATCGACTTCACATCGAGTTCGGGTCGCTCGTCGTGCCATTGCGCGACGACCAGGTCAACGTGATCTTCGGTGCCAGGAACCATCATGAATATCCTCGCATTCGATGCGGGCTTGGTTGCTCAACTTGCAGCCAATATATCTCAATATTAAGATAGTTCGGAAGCACATGTGGGGAGCAGCAGTGGAGCAGGCAGATGGCAAAACTATCATTCAGTGACCACGATCTTTATTATGCGGACGTCGGCAGCGGCCAACCGATCATATTGATTCACGATCTGGGTAGCTGCGGTCTCGCATGGGCGCGGCAAATGCCGTTTCTCCGTCAAGCGGGTTATCGCGTGATCGTGCCGGATCTGCCGGGGCACGGTGCGTCCTCGTATCCGGACCGCACGCTTGACGTGAGGGAACTTGCCGGCGGCGTGCAGTTTCTGCTGGATTACCTTGGCCTCGAAAGTGCCGCCCTCGTCGGCATCTCGCTTGGTAGCGCGATCGCTTTGACGATCGCTCTCGATGCACCCGCACGCGTCGGCAAGCTGGTCGTCTGCAACGGCTTCTCGAACCTGGTCGACGACGAATTCGTCCGCCGCTTCGAGCTCTGGAAATGCGGTTTCGCGCGCGACGATGGCGCAACGCGGTGGTTCGAGGAAATGTGGCCTCTGATGGTGAGCGCCGAATTCGCTCAATCGGAAGACGGTGAAATCGCGTATCAAATCGGCCATGCTCGTGCGGCAACCACCGATTCCGCGCAGCTCGCCCGCCTCTGCATGGGGATCGCGAACTACGACGTCAGAAGGCGACTGAATCTCATACGCAGCGAAACGCTCGTGCTGCAAAGCGAAGATGGCAGCATTTTTCCGGCGACCGAAGGGCAACGGCTCGCGGCCATGATTCCGGGCGCCCGCTTCGGAACGCTTCCCGAAGGCGGGCATCATGCAAATCTCGACCGTGCCGGGGCGTTCAACTGGGCGGTATTGCGCTTTCTGAGCGGGTCGAACGCTGTGTAGGTGTTCTTATATTTCTCGTTTGAATGGGCGAGATGCGGGGACTGTCATTGACCCCACGCCACAAAACTGTCCCGCTTGAATGTGGAAAATTCCGGCGTGCCGTCTAGCGAACCAGCCTGCACAGATCCCTGCCGGCACCGTCAACGATGGCCAGAACCGCGCACAAAGTCTTCCGACAGAGGGCTTTGCTGCGAAATCGTCAGGTTTTGCGCGAAAAGGACGGATACCCCTACGAATGCGAATGCCCGCACCAAACTGAACCGTTCGGTTTAAAATGCTCGCATCTCATCGTGTGGTGTTCCGAAATGGGCAGACCCAAAAAATTCAGCCGAGACGGCGTGTTGGAAAAAACGCTCCCGCTCTTTTGGAAATACGGCTTCGCCGGCACCTCGCTCCAGCAGCTGGAACAAGCCACCGGCGTCAATAAGTCCGGGCTCTATTCGGAGTTCGAGGACAAGGAAGACTTGTTCCTGCATAGCCTTCTCTATTACTACGAGCATCGGGGCGCACAGCAGATCCTCACCGCAGAACCGAAGGGCTACGGCAACATCGAGCGCTTTCTTCGGCTCGGCGATCCGCAAGACAACGGCTGCGTGGGCTGTTTTTCCGTCAATTCGATCCGTGAATTCCCGTCGCTGTCCGAGCGGGTCCGTGAGGTGGTTGGTGCGTATCACCACAGGCTGATGCCGCAGATCATCGAAAACGTCGAAGCGGAACGTCACCAGCTCCCGGCCGCAACGATCGCAACGATCGTCACAGTGTTCTTTGCCGGTTATTGCATCGAACGCAATTTGCCTCAACTGGCGGAAAGCGACGCCGTCGGCGCATTCATGCAAGCGCTGCGCCTTCTCTGACGCCCCCGACGGCCGGCGCCTCGGCCCGATAGCCACTTCATTTTGAACCGATTGGTTTTTTTAATTGGCGTAGGCCGCTCCGCGCACTCATAATGAACCAATCGGTTCAATAAAGTGCCGATCCAAACGGAGAGCAGCCATGGCCTTGAAGATTCACCCCATCAATTTCGGCAACATGTCGCTCGATTCGAGCGGTCTCGTGCTGTTTCGCGAACCGGGCAAGCAGGTGACGATCCCGGTGCTGGGCTTCCTGATCACCGGCGGCGCACATCCGGTGCTCGTCGATACGGGCTCACGCAACGTCGAGCAGTACACGGCTTTCGGCTTGCCGTACGAAGTCACGCCGGAAATGACGATCGAGCATCACCTTGCGCAGCATGGGCTGAAGATGGGCGATATCCGCCACATCGTGCACACGCATGCGCATATCGATCACGTCGGCATGACCGACCGGTTTCCAATGACGACCACCGTCGCAATCTCGCGCCGCGAGCTCGAATTCGCCGCCTCGGGAATCATGGGCCCGCTGATGTACACAGCCGCCGATACGAAGCATCTGATCGACCGCCTGCACACGCGCGGCGCGATCCGTCTGCTCGACGTCGACGGTACGTTCGAGGAAGAGATCATTCCGGGCGTCGCAGTCCGCCTGTCCGGCGGTCACACGCCGGGTTCCCTGTCGGTGCTCGTCGAAACCGATGAAGGCATCGCGAACATCTGCGGCGATATCGCGTACAACCTGCAGGACCAACTGATCGACCCGATCCTCGATCAGGCCGCGCACGAACCCACGATCACCGCGAACCGCGCAATGTCGACGCTCGACGAAAAGCGCGCGATCAAGCGCGCGCTCGCAACGAGCCGGTTTCTGCTGCCGAGCCACGATGCGCCTGCCCTCGTCGAGGGCGGAAAGGTCGTCGGCGTGATGCAAAACGCGATCTCGAATCCGCAGGCCGATGTCACGAAGGCCGCCGGTTACACGTCGTTGGCCGCCCGTTGATACCGATGTCATACCCGCTACGTCGAGCGCTCGGGCTGCTGATCTGTGCGGCGGGCGCATGGCACGTCGCGGCCGAGCTGGTTCTCCACGCATTCGGCAGTTGACCGGCCGCCCCTGTGCGCTTCGACCCGGCTTTCCGGAGCGCGCGCTTCCCAGGCTCGAAAGGACCCAACATGACTACACCCTTTTCAGCGCGCACGACCCGCGCGCTTCGCATCTTGAGTCTCGCATACTTCGTCCAGGCGACGGGCGCGCTGTCCGTCGTCGGCAGCCTCGATTCGATCTCGCATCAATGGGGGCTCGCGGATTCGCAAAGCGTGTACCTCGTGACCGTATTCGGCGTCACGTTCGCGCTTGCAGCGCCGCTGCTGCAGGTCGGCTTCGGCCATCTGCGGCGCCGCCGCCAGGTATTGCTCGGCCTGACGCTGTTCAGCGCGGCCGCCTTGCTGCTCGCAGCCGCGCCAAATTATCCGGTGCTGCTGCTGTCGCGCGTGCTGATGGGCGTCGGCGCAGGGTTCATCGGCCCGGTGCTCGGCGCGTTGGGCTCGAGCCTCGTCGAACGTGATCAACAGGGCAGCGCGATCGCCGTCGTGCTGCTGGGCCTGAGCGTCGCCGGCCTGGTAGGCATGCCGCTGTCCGCGTGGATCGCGCACGCGTGGGGCGCGCGCGTGCTCTTTCTCGTCATTGGACTCGCAGGCGCGGTAACCGCCGCGCTTATCGTTCGGGCAGTCCCGGACACGAGCCAGGGGGAAACCATCGAATTCGCGACGATGGCATCGTTGCTGACGCGCACCGATACGCTCAGCGCGTTTCTGGTGGTGTTCTTCATCGCGGCCGGCGTGTATTCGACCTATGCGTTCATTGCGCCGATCATTCGCGACGTGTTCCACGCCGGCGCCGATACGGTGTCGACCGCGCTGATCGTATTGGGCGCCGCGGGCATCGCGGGCAACCTCTTCGTGACGCGCGCCGCGCGCCGCTATAGCGCCGAAGCGATGCTGTTTGCCGGCCTCGGATTGCTCGCGCTGGACCTCGTGTTTCTCCGCTTCACGCCGCCGAGCTTGCGTCTGTTGTTCGTCGCGCTCCTCGCCTGGGCGTTCGCGACCGACCTGCTGTGGCCGTCGCAGCAACGGCGCATCGTCGAACTGATGCCGCAATGGCGAGGTATTGCGCTGGCGTTGACCGCGTCGTTCGTGTTTTGCGGCATCGGCGTCGGCTCAGCCGTCGCCGGTTGGGTCTATCCCGTCTTCGGACTGACAGGCTCGATCGGCAGTTCGCTCGCGTTTCTCGCGCTGGCGACCGGCAGCCTGCTCGTGTCGCGCGCCGCGGTCCACGCAAGACGCAGCGCCGCCCCATGCAGTGCATCGCTTCAATCGTGAACCGGCGATGCCCCCATGCAGCCGAGTCGCGTGCGGGCCGCGCGCATCCGCGTGCGCGTCGCGAGGACCCAATGGCAGGCCCATCGCACCGCGTGGCGCTCGTTCCGCTGCGCTCGGCAAGCGCTTTTTCCGTCTATTGCAGAAACTGTTTCTCGCCATTTCGCACTACTCCAGAGCCGAGCGACGGACGACAATCCGAACGACTGCTCCGTCCGCGCAAACGCGCGTTCACGTGTTCTTCTCGAGGCATAGCCATCATGTTGAGTGCGATGTCGACCCTTCTCGCCAGCCAGTTCGTCGGCGAGTTGCTCGCGCAGCTGACGGGCGCGCCGATCCCCGGCCCGCTAGTCGGGATGCTGCTCCTGCTCGGCATCCTGATCTGGAAGGGCGGCCCATCGCCGGACCTCGAGAGATTCGGCGACGACCTGCTGTCGTGGCTCGCGATGCTCTTCGTGCCCGCCGCCACCGGCTTGATGACCGCATTCGACCAGTTGACGACGGACTGGTGGCGCATCGCGGCCGCCATCTTGATCTCGACGTTGCTCGGTCTCGCGACGACCGGATGGATCATGGAGCGACTCAGCAAAACGCTCGCTGCCGAAACGGAGACCGAACATGACGCCTGATCTCGCGTCCGCATGGGCCATATTGCAACACCAACCGCTTTGGGGGCTGCTCGCAACACTGGTCGCCTATCGGATCGGACTGTTCGCGAACCGGGCCGCGCACGGACACGTGCTCGCTCATCCCGTTCTCGTCGCGGTGCTGCTGCTCGTCGGATTGCTGTCGCTCGCGCATGTGCAATACCGCGACTACCTGGCGGGTGCGGAGTATGTGCACTTTCTGCTCGGGCCGGCGACCGTCGCACTCGCCATCCCGATGTTCCGCAGTTTTCACCACATACGCAGAACCGCTCGCGCGCTCGTCCCGGCGCTCGCGATCGGTTCGATCGTGTCGGCCGGCAGCGCCGCATTGATCAGCAAGGGGCTCGGCGCCGCGCCGGTGGTTACGGCATCGCTGATCGCGCATTCGGCAACCACGCCCATCGCGATGAGCATCTCCCGTCGCATCGGCGGCGACCCCTCGCTGACCGCGACGTTCACGCTGCTCACCGGCATCGCGGCCGTGCTGCAGATCGGCGTGGCGATGAAGGTGATGCGCGTCGTCGATTCCCGCGCGCACGGCTTGGCTGCAGGAACTGCGGGCCACGGGCTGGCCACCGCGCGAATGCTGAGTATCAGCGAAACAGCCGGCGCGTTCGGTGGGGTGGCGATCGGAATGAGCGGCGTGCTAACCGCACTTGTCGCGCCGGTGCTCGCCGCGCTGGTCCGATGAACGACGCTGCGAGGCGATCGCCATCGCGGCCGGGGAACGAAACAGCGGCGGCCGGTAATCCCGCGCGCCGCCGCTGCTTGACAGCCAGAGCCGGCAGACTCAGATCAGCTTCTCGAGCAGCACGACGTCGAGCGTCGCCTTGCCTTCGAGCGCAAGCGATAGCGCCTGGAACGCGGGCGCCATGCCGTGCACATTCAGCGCGTGCTCGTCACGCCACCGTTCGACCATCGTGAAGCGATGAAACGCGGCGCGGTGCCGATGCAGTTCGTACTGCTCGCATCCATCCTCGGCGCGAACAGCGGGAACCGCGGCCACCAGCGCCGCTTCCACCGTCGCGGCGTGCTGCGGATCTGCCGTAATCGTGGCAACCACATACTGCGTGGACATTGATACCTCCGTTTTCGATTGGACCGATCGGGCGCGAGCGGGCGCGTTGCCCGAATCGCGACCGCCTTCGTTGCGCGACTTCAAGCGGTATCCGCTGCCTGCCGTCCGCCCGACATGCACGTACGACGACCCACACGACCGCACCGGCTCGCGCGGCGTCACGCAATGAAACGTGCGCCGGATACGGCCATCCTCAGTCGACAGCCGGAAAGTCGAGCGTCGTGTCGTTCACGCGATTCACCAGATTGGTGAACGTAATCGACGTGACGACGAGGATCGTCTCGATCACCTGGCGCTCCGTCAGCCCGGCTTCCAGCACCGCGTCGAGAACGGCGACAGGCACCGTATCGCGGCTGGTCACGATCGCGCGGACGAACGCGAGCAACGCATCGCGGCGCGCATCGCCGGACGGCAGGCCGGCGCGGATGTGCTTCATCGCGTCAGGCGCGAGGCCGGCCATCCTGCCGATCATCGTGTGCGCCGCGACGCAGTAATCGCAGCCCGACAGCGCGCTGACCGCGAGGCGCACCGCTTCGACGTCGGCCTGCTCGAGCGAGCTGGCGGCGATAGCGGCGTCGACGTTCAGCATGGCCGCCAGACCGGCAGGACTATGCGTGCCGATGGTCGCATACGCATTCGGAACTTTGCCGATCGCGGCCTTGATCTGGTTGAAGACGACAGCGGTTTCCCCGGTCGCTTCCGACGGTTTCAGAGTGGTCAGGCGTGTCATATATATCTCACTGGCTGGATAATCGGGCGCCGGCCGACAATGGCCGACGTGATTAAGGAATGCGTATCGATGTCCGCATTCCGGGTCTTGACTAAGGGTCAAACGCGGCAAGGAGCAAATGCGCGCAGTCGCGCAACGAATGCGATCTGCGGCGACATTTTTCTCCATTCCTTCTCCATTCCTTATCGACGAAATGAATTTCGATTCCGGCGCCTTGGGCGCACCGAAAACGGCATTCGAATTCCGACGCTTTGAGGAAAATGCTCTACACGGCTCTCACGGCTCCGCGGAGCCGTCGATGGTTTCAGTGTGCTTCGCACAGCAGCGCGCGCATGGCATCGACGCGCGCGCGAAATCACCGGCCCTGCTCGCCTGGCAACAGATTGTTGACCACCGACGTTACGCCCGCGACGCGCGCTGCGCTGTCGCCGGCGCGCTGGACCTGCTCGCTGTCAGGCACGTAGCCGGTCAGCGTCACCACGCCATGGCGCACGAGTACCCGCGCATTGACCGCGTTCAGCCCTTTCGTTTTCGACAGCGCCCAGACGATTTTGCGCGACAGTGCCCGATCGGCGGTGCGTTCGGCCCGCCTGTCGGCCTTGTTCACTTCTTTCTGGCTGACGACCGCGTCAGAAGATGCAGCGGCATCCTGTTCTGCCGCATGGGCGGAAACGCCAAAAGCCAAATACGTTACGTACAGTACCGACGCAATAATCTTTTTCATCACACGCTCCTGAAAATACATCGATGGAAATTCGACAAGGGCTGAAACCCGATCGAATGGTAGACAACCGCCTACCCGCGCTCAATGGCGCATTTCCAAAAACAGCTTTAAAGCGATGCAGATGATCATGTCCCGCGGCGGCGCCCGCGGTACTCGCTATACCTGCGTATAGGTGAATTGAATATTTCCGACTAGTCGAATACCCGGCGAGACGATTTTCCGGACGACGCCGCAGCGGCACAGTACAGGCACGTGTTGCACGATGTCCGACCGACGCTCATCCGCGTACGGGATGCATGCAACGCGCTGCATTGCGCGAGCGGGCAATTCGGTGAAGTGACGAAGACGCTTCCGCGAGCGGAACTCGACGACACTCGCGGGCACACGGTCCCGCACTGGAGCCAGAACGATGCGTGCCACGATGCACGAGCTTCGACGTTCGCCGTCAAGCGCGAACGCCTGCACGACGACGCGCCGCGCGTTACTCGGCCGCGTCGCCGACGTAGTCGCGCATCGCCGCGATCATTGGCGCGATCCGCTCGCGCAGATGCGCATGGAGATATCGGACGGCGGGCGAAAACTGACGACGATGCGGGCACACGAGGCTAAGCGGAGCTGCCTCGCCGCGCTGTTCTGGCAGCAGCACGACGAGCCGGCCGGCCAGCACATCGTCGTGGACATCGAGCCACGACTTGTACGCGATCCCTCGACCCTCGACGGCCCAGCGTCTTGCAATCTCGGCATCGTCGCAAAGCAGTACGCCCTTCACCGTAACTTGACGCCGCACGCCGCTGGCGGGGAACACCCAGCGATCGTATACACGTCCACCCAGCACGAACGGCAGGCATTCGTGCAACACCAGCTCGTCGAGCGATGCAGGCGCGCCGTGCCGCTTCACGTAGCCGGGCGACGCGACGAGCACGCGTCGATTGCTTTCCGCGAGCGGCAGCGCAACGTAACTCGCGGCTTCAGGTGCGCCGTAACGAATCGCCACATCGACGGGGTCGCGAAACACGTCGGTTACGTAGTCCGACAACGACAGCCGAAGCACGAGCTTCGGATGCGCGTCGCGGAACACGCCGAGCCACGACAGCAAAGCGTTGCGTCCGATGTCCGACGGCGCCGCGATGCGCAACGTGCCTTGCAACGCCTGCTTGTCTCCATGCAGGCGTTCGCGCCCCTCGTGGATCGTCGACAGCACCTCCTCCGCATAGGGGAGGTATTGCTCGCCTTCCGCAGTGAGCTTGAGGCTGCGCGTCGAACGCGCAAAAAGACGCGTATCGAGCTCGCGTTCCAGCCGCTGGATGGCGGCGCTCACCTGTCCGGGTAGTAGATCGGCCTCCCTCGCCGCGCTCGAGAAGCTGCCGAGCGCCGCGGTTCTGACGAACAGTTGAAGGTCTTCCAGACGCACCATTTTCATTCCCGGAGTGAAAGTCCTCCCTAATGTAACGCGTTTTTTCGATAGATGAGGACGCGCAGTATTTCATCCACATGCAGCGACCTGCATGCCACTGCGGGTCGGTCGCCAGTCAAACACGATTCGGAGTTCATTGATGAAAGCAGTTGTCTACGCACGGCACGGCTTGCCCGCCGACCATCCGGAATCCCTGTTCGATGCCGACGTACCGAAACCGGAAGCCGGGCCGCGCGATCTGCTGGTGAAGGTCGATGCGATCGCCGTCAACCCGGTCGACACCAAGGTGCGCATGGGTTCGCCCACCGAGCAGCCACGGATCCTCGGATGGGACGCCGCAGGCACCGTCGAAGCGGTCGGCGCCGACGTGTCCATGTTCGCGCCCGGCGACAAGGTCTTTTTCGCAGGCTCGATCGCACGGGCCGGCGCCTATGCGCAATACGTTGCCGTCGACGAGCGAATCGCGGGCCGCAAGCCCGCGACGCTGTCGGACTCGCAAGCCGCGGCATTGCCGCTGACGTCGCTGACTGCGTGGGAATTGCTGTTCGATCGACTCGGCATCGAAGAGGGCGGCGGCGGCAGCGACGCATTGCTCATCGTCGGCGCGGCGGGCGGCGTCGGGTCCATGCTCACGCAACTGGCGCGTCGGTTGACCGCCCTTCGCGTGATCGGCACCGCGTCGCGCCCGGAGACGCGCGCATGGGTGCAAGCGCTCGGCGCACACGACGTCATCGACCATAGTGAACCGTTGCTCGAAGGGCTGCGCCGTATCGGTGCGCCGCAGGTGCGCTACGTCGCGAGTCTCACGCAAACAGACGTCCACTACGCGCAGCTCGTCGAGGCGCTGGCGCCGCAGGGCCGGCTCGCCGTCATCGACGATCCTGACGCGCTCGACGCAATGCCGCTGAAGCGGAAGTCGATTTCACTCCATTGGGAGCTGATGTTCACACGCTCCCTGTTCGAAACCGCCGACATGGTCAGGCAGCACGAAATCCTCGACCGGGTGTCCGCCCTGATCGACGACGGCGTGTTGCGCACAACCATGGCCGATCACTTCGGCACCATCAACGCCGCCAATCTGCGTCGCGCGCATGCGCTCATCGAGAGCGGCCGCTCGCGCGGCAAGATCGTCCTCGAAGGCTTCTGACGCGAGCAGCCCCGCCCGCATCGCAATTCCAAACACACTGAATCAGACCGGAGAACCCCCATGCGCTTCCCGCATCGACACATCGCTAGATTCCCCGTCATCCGCCGCCACGCCAGCGCGCTCGCCGCCGGGCTGGCGTTCGGCGTGCTGATCAAGCCGGCTATCGCGCAGCCGCCGGCTCACGACACGCCGGCTGTCGGACAGGCGACCGAGCGCACCCTCGGCGTCATCGAGACCGTCGCGACGTTTCCGGGGGCAATGCCCACTGGCGTGACGGTAACCGAACGCGGCAGGATCTTCGTGAACTTCCCGCGTTGGGGCGACGCCGTGCCGTTCACGGTCGGCGAAGTGCATGACGGCCGCGTCGTCGCTTATCCGAACGCGGAGATCAATCGTGCCGATGCGTCGCGCCCGGCCACGCACTTCCTGAGCGTGCAGAGCGTCGTTGCGGACGGACGCGGCCGGCTGTGGGTACTCGACACCGCAGCGCCCAATTTTTCGGAGCCGGTCGCCGGCGGCGCGAAGCTCGTTGCCATCGATCTCGACACGAATCGCGTCGTCAAGACCATCGTGTTTCCGGCCAACGTGATGCGCACACAGACCTACGTGAACGACGTTCGCTTCGACTTCCGCGTCGGCAAGGCCGGCGTCGCGTACGTGACGGACTCGTCGTTATCGGGCGTCGGCGGGTTGATCGTCATGGACCTCGACAGCGGCAAGGCGATACGCCGCCTCACCGGCGACGTGTCGACGTCCGCCGATCCGGCGTTCGTGCCGGTCGTCGAAGGGCAGACTCTGAAACTCCGCGACGCGAACGGCACGAGCAAGCCGTTCTCCGTGGCGTCCGACGGCATCGCGCTGTCGGCCGACGGCAAGACGCTGTACTACTGCCCGCTGTCGAGCCGACATCTGTACTCGATTCCAACCGCGATGCTGCGCGATCCGTCTATCAGCGACGCACAACTCGCAGCCGCCGTCACGGATCTCGGCGAGAAGGGCGCGTCAGACGGCCTTGCGAGCGACGCGAACGGGAACATCTATGCGGGCGACTACGAACACGACTCGATTCGCCGGCTCCAGCCGGGCGGCGAATGGCGGACCATCGTGCACGACCCGCGTGTGCTGTGGCCGGACACGCTGTCGGTGGGCGCCGACGGCTACCTGTACTTCACGGCGAATCAGCTCCATCGTCAGCCGGTCTTCCACGGCGGCAAGGACGAGCGTGAGAAGCCGTATGCGCTGTTCCGCGTGCGCATCGATGCCGGTCCCGCGCCGACCTATTGACCGCACCGCTACCCATTAACGACAACCGGAGTTTTTCGCAATGAACCTCGCCGACGCCGTCCATGCACGCCATACCGTGAAGGCCTTCGACAGCGGCAAATCGCTGCCGCAAACGGAGGTCGACACCCTGCTCGCGCTGCTCCACCAGTCGCCGTCCTCGGTGAATTCCCAGCCGTGGCATTTCGTCGTCGCGGCGACGCCCGAAGGCCGTGCGCGAATTGCCGCCGCCACGACCGGCACCTATGCGTACAACGCGCCGAAGGTCGTCAATGCATCGCACGTGATCGCGATGTGCATGCGCATCGACATGGACGACACACACCTGCAGACGATCCTGGAGCGTGAGTCCGCCGACGGCCGCTTCAAGACCGCCGAGATGCGCGCCGCCCAGGACAAGAGCCGGCGCTCGTACGTAGACATGCACAAGTACGAGCTGCGCGATACGGCGCAGTGGATGGAAAAGCAGGTGTACCTCGCGCTGGGCGGCCTGTTGCTAGGCGCGGCCGTGCTGGGCGTCGACGCCACACCGATGGAGGGCTTCGACAGCCGCGCGCTCGATGTGACCCTCGGCCTGCGCGAACGCGGTTTGACGAGCGTCGTACTGGTATCGCTCGGATTCCGCAGCGACGAGGACTTCAACGCCGAGCTCCCCAAGTCGCGGCTGCCGCGCGAGCGGATATTCACCTTCATCTGATCGTTCGACTTCGACGCGCGTTCGCCGCCGCCATGCGGCGTCGGCTCGCATCACCCCGAGGAGCGTCATCATGTCCGAGCTGGTTCGCGTGGAGCCGCAGAGCCGCACCGCGGCGGCGCCGCAGTCCAAATACGGCGGTGCGACGATATTGGGCGCCGCCATCCTGTTGTGGGGCGCCAACTGGCCCGCGATGAAGTTGGGCCTCGCGCACATCACGCCGCTGTGGCTGTCGGCGATGCGTTTCGCATCCGGCGCGCTCTGCCTGTTCGCGGTGCAGGCCGCGACCGGTACGCTCAGGATCCCGAAGCGCGGCGATCTGCCGTTTCTGGCCAGCGTCGGCGCCCTTCAGATGCTCGCCTTCACCGCGTTGAGCGCCATTGCGCTGCATCGCGTGGGCGCCGGCCGCTCGGCGGTGCTCGCGTATACGACGCCGATCTGGGTCACGCCCGTGTCGGTCCTCGTTTTTCGCGAGCGGCTTTCCCGGCGCACGGCGCTCGGCACGACGCTCGGCATCGCGGGCGTGCTGTTGCTGTTCAACCCGCTCGACGTCGACTGGCACGATCATCGGGCCGTGCTGGCGAACGTCATGTTGCTTGCAGCTTCGTTGTGTTGGGCGGTCTGCATCCTGCATCTGCGGCATTTCCGCAGCGAATCGAGCGCGTATGTGCTCGCCCCGTGGCAGATGCTCGTAGCGGCAGTACCGCTGGTCGTACTCGCGGTAATCGTCGAAGGGCGGTACACCGGCGATGGCAGCATCGCATTGACATCGGCGCTGCTCTACATCGGCCCCATCGCGACGGCATTCTGCTTTTGCGCGGTGAATGCCGCGAACACGCGCATGTCGAGCACGAGCATGGCGACCGCGATGCTCGGCGTTCCCGTCTTCGGCCTTTTCACGGCAGTGCTCTTTCTTCACGAGCCGCTCACCCCGGCGCTGGCGACGAGCGACGTTCTCATCGTCGCCGGCATCGCGCTTTCCATTACCCGTCGCTGATCTCGATCGTCTACCCAGGAGAATCTCATGGCCGGTCACGTCCCGCCGCAATCCGCGCTCACGCTGGTTACCATCGATCTGTCGTTTCATCGTGCGGCGTCCGCCGTCGTGCGGCGAATATTGAACGCGCATGGCGTTACGGTCCAGGAAGTTTTCGCGCCGCACGAACAAGCATTCCGGCTGCTGCGCGAAGGAAAGGCCGACATGCTGAGCAGCGCGTGGCTGCCGAGCAGCCACAGCATTTATCTCGCACCGTTTGAGCATGACGTCGAGAAAATCACGGTTCTTTATCGGCCATACGCGTTGTGGGGCGTGCCGGATTACGTTCCGGCCAGCGCAGTGCGCGCGATTCCCGATCTGAAACGGCCCGATGTCGCCGCCCGGATGGTCAAGCGGATTCAGGGCATCAATCCTGGCGCGGGCATCAGCCGCTTTTCGCGCGAAATCGTTACGCAGTATGGTCTGGACGACGCGGGCTATCACTTCGAGAACGGCACGCTCGACGACTGCGTTGGCGCCTTCGAACAGGCGGTCGCCGAGCGTCGCTGGGTCGTCGTTCCGCTGTGGACGCCGCAGTATCTGCATGAGCAATACACGATCCGCGAGCTCGACGATCCAAAGGGCCTACTGGGCGGCACGGACGACGCCACGCTGATTGTGAGGAAGGCATCGCTTCACGCGATCGCGCCCGCCGCGCTGGCCGAACTGCGCGCGCTGAACCTCGGCAATCGCGAGACGAGCCGGCTCGACTACGTGCTGTCACGCACCGGTGCGAAGCGGCCGAGCTGACGCGCGACGATCGGCGCCGCCAGATGCCGGCTCGCCGATCCGGTATTCATGCTGGATGAATTGAGTTTATGGGTGGGACTCGTTGATCGACCCGTCATGCGGCCAATACACTGCATCGCACTACGCCGACACGACCGAGGAAGCGCATGCAGCACGGAGCCACCGGCATCATGCAAGCGGCTCATGCACTTCCCTGACCTGTGTCGATCACTTCGTCACCCTCACCGGAGCAACAGCATGACGCAAGCACATCAAGGCACCGCACTCATCACCGGCGCATCGTCGGGCATCGGCGCAATCTACGCACAACGACTCGCACGCCGCGGCTTCGATCTCGTCCTCGTCGCCCGCAACCGGGACCGGCTCAACGACTTCGCGAAGCGCATCACCAACGACACGCAGCGCAATGTAGAAGTGATCGCCGCCGACCTGGGCGATCCGCATGCGCTCGCCGAGATCGAAGCAAAGCTGCGCACGGACGCGAGCATCACGCTGCTCGTGAACAACGCCGGCGTCGGCACGCACAAGCCGCTGCTCGAAAGCGACGTCGACGCCATGACGCGCATGATCGACCTCAACGTGACAGCGCTGACGCGCTTGACCTATGCGGCCGTACCGGGCTTCGTCGCGCGCGGCCGCGGCGCGGTGATCAACATCTCGTCGATCGTCGCAATCGGCCCCGAGCTGCTGAACGGCGTGTACGGCGGCAGCAAGGCGTTCACGCTCGCCTTCACGCAGTCGCTTCATCACGAGCTGGCGGACAAGGGCGTGCAGGTGCAGGCCGTTCTGCCGGGCGCGACGGCCACGGAGTTCTGGGACATCGGCGGGCTCCCGCTCGACAATCTGCCGAAGGAGATCGTGATGTCGGCGTCCGACCTGGTCGATGCGGCACTCAGCGGTTTCGACCGTCGGGAAGTCGTCACGATTCCGTCGCTTCACGCAGCGGAAGAATGGGACGCCTACGATGCCGCGCGTCGCGTCATGCTTCCTCATCTGTCCAACAGCGTCGTCGCTGCCCGTTACGCGGTCACGCATTGACCGTTGCCATCCATTTTCGTAGCTGCTTCCGTCACACATTCAAAGGAACGTCGATCATGAAACTCACCGGAAACACCATCTTCATCACCGGCGGCACGTCGGGCATCGGCCGCGCGCTCGCGGAAAACCTGCATCGTCGCGGCAACAAGGTCATCGTCGCCGGGCGCCGCAAAGCGCTGCTCGACGAGATCGCACGAGCGAATCCGGGCATCGACACCGTGGAGCTGGACGTCGGCGACGCGCAGCAAATCGAGCGCGTCGCACGCCAGCTGATCGCCGACTATCCGACGCTGAACGTCGTCGTCAATAATGCGGGCATCATGCCGTTCGACGATGCCGGTGGCGCGCTCGACGACGCCCAGGCCGTGCGCCTCGTGACCACCAACCTGCTCGGGCCGGTTCGCGTCAGCGCGGCGCTCGTCGAGCATCTGAAAGCGCAACCCGAGTCGTACATCATCAACAACAGCTCGGTTCTCGCATTCGTGCCGCTCGCGGCCACCGCGCTCTATTCGGCGACGAAGGCCGCCATTCACTCGTACACGCTGTCGCAGCGCTTTGCGTTGCGAAACACAAGCGTGCATGTTCTCGAGATCGCGCCGCCGTGGGTCGATACGGACCTGATCCACAAGAGCGGCGATCCACGCGCAATGCCGCTCGACGCATTCATCGCGGAGACGCTCGAGCATCTCGAAACCGCGACGACGGAAGTCGTGGTCGAGATGGCTCAGCCGCTGCGCAGCAACGTCGGCCCGAACGAGCATGCGTTCGTCGAGCAGTTCAATCAGGCGCTCGTCGACAACCCGATTCCGGTTGCATGAGTCGTTGCGGATCGACGTATGGACAACTTGAGGAGTCGCGTTATGGAAAGCCCCAGACATTACGAATACCTGTTCCTTGGCGGCGGCAAGGGTGGCAAGTCGCTGGCGATGGATCTCGCGCGTAGCGGCAAACGCGTGGCTGTCATCGAGCGCGGGATGATCGGTGGTTCGTGTATCAACGTCGCGTGCATTCCGAGCAAAACGTTGATTCAGAACGCACGCAACATGCACGCGTGGCGCACCGCTGCCGCGCCGGCGCGCCCCGTTGCCAACATGGCGCGCGTTCATGCGAACGTGCGCGGCGTCGTCGACGGGATGGTGGATATCAACCGCCGCGCGTTCGAGCAGTCCGGCCTCGAGCTGGTCATCGGCTCCGGCCGCTTCGTCGCGCCGCGGCGGATTGCCGTGCGCGCTGCCGACGGCAGCGAGCAGGTGTTCGAAGGCGAGAACGTCTACATCAACACCGGCACCGTCGCGACGATTCCCGACGTACCGGGGCTACGCGATGCCGGCCCGCTGACCCACGTCGAGGCGCTCGGCCTCGACGCGCTGCCTGAAAAGCTGATCGTCATCGGCGGCGGCTACATCGGCCTCGAGATGGCGCAGGCCTTCCGGCGACTCGGCAGCGAGGTCGTCGTCGTTCATGACGCGCCGCGCGTCGCCGCCCGCGAGGACGAGGACGTCAGCATCGCGATCCAGCAGGCGTTCGAAAGCGACGGGATCACGCTGAAACTGTCCGCCCGCTTGGCACGCGTGGACGGCCGGTCCGGCGCCGGCGTCACGGTCGCGCTCGGCGACGGCACCACGGTCGAAGGCAGTCATCTGCTCGTGGCGACCGGCCGGCGGCCGGTCACGGACGACATCGGCCTCGATCTGGCCGGGGTCGAGCGCGACGAGCGCGGCTTCATCAAGGTCGACGACACGCTCGCGACCACCGCGGAACGGACCTGGGCCATCGGCGAAGTAGCCGGCACGCCGATGTTCACGCACGCGTCATTCGACGACTATCGCGTGCTGAAGGCCGGCATCGAAGGCCGTGGCGGCAGCACGGCGTCGCGCGTGATTCCGTACGCGTTGTTCACCGACCCGGAGCTGGCGCGCATCGGCCTGAACGAAACGGACGCCAAAGCGCGGAACACGCCGGTCATCGTCGCGAAACTGCCGATGGCGGCCGTACCCAGAGCGCGCACCAACGGCACCACCACCGGCTTCATGAAAGCGCTCGTCGCGCCGGACACCGGCCAGATTCTCGGCTTCACGATGGTCGGCGCGGGCGCGGGCGAAGTGATGTCGGCCGTCCAGATCGCGATGATCGGCAAGTTGCGCTACACGGCGGTGCGCGACGCGATTCTTGCCCACCCGCTTCTCGCCGAAGGCCTCAACCTGCTTTTCGCAACGATCAAGTAAGCCGCCGCTCGCCCAGATTGCCGGGTTTTCCCGGCAGGGCGCGCGGGCCCGGCCGGCTGCTTGCGCCGTCGCGACGCCTGATGCGTCGCGACGGCGTCGGCACGTCCGCACGCGTGTCGCAGCCGACATAAAAATGACTGCACTTTGCGTACTCGCGTCGCCGCTATCCGGTAAAATCCGCGGGCGAGTTCGAATGGCGCGTCGCCTCGGTCAACAGGCACACGGACGGCGCGGCAGTCGCGAGCTTCGAGAAAAACATGCGTTCGTCGATACCGACGCCCCGCCGCGGGCGCGTGGGCATCGACCGGGGGTAAAGTCGCCGTTCTTCCACTTGCATCCAGCAACCCGCTGCACTTCGTTACCGAGCGAACGACGTGCACGCGCAGGTATGCGTCGCGGCGTGGAAACATGAATTGCTGTTGGCATTCGATATCGACGATCACAGGCGTTGCCATGGACGAATCCGCGCGGCCTGGCTCGCCATGCAACGAGGGAACCTCTTGGATCTGAACGCGACGCGCTCATCCGGTGATCCGGCCGGCAGCGACGACCCGAACGACGAAGCGCGCGAAAATCGGATCGCGCGGCATCTCGCGCTACGCATCCTGCCGATCTTCATGTTCGCGTACGTTGCCGCATACGTCGACCGCATCAACGTCAGCTTCGCGAAACTGCAGATGGGCGTCGACCTCGGTTTCACCGATGCGGTGTTCGGGTTCGGAGCCGGCACGTTCGCGCTGGGCTACGTGGTGTTCGAGGTCCCGAGCAACATGATCCTGCAGCGGGTCGGAGCGAAGCGCTGGCTCACGCGCATTATCCTGTCATGGGCGATCGTGTCGGCGCTGACCACGTTCATCGCGACACCGAAGCAGTTCTATGTGATGCGCTATCTGCTGGGCGTCGCGGAAGCCGGGCTCGTACCGGGCATCGTCTATTACATCTCGCAGTCGTTCCCGCGATACCATCGCGCGCGGGTGCTGTCCACGTTCTACGCGGCGCTTCCGCTGTCCGGGCTGATCGGCTCGCCGCTGAGCGGCTTCATCATGGAATACTTCGACGGCATCGGCGGCCTCGTCGGCTGGAAGTGGATGCTGGTCGTCGAGGCGTTGCCGGCCTTCGTCGCCGCGCTGCTTTGCTGGAGATATCTCGAGGACGACGTCACCCAGAGCCGCCACGAAAGCGACGCCGATCGCGCGTATCTGAGCCGGACGCTCGCCGTAGACCGCGCGCTCGCCGCCTCTGCGAACAACAACCAGATGTTCGGCAGCTGGATCTTCTGGACGTTTGGGGTGATCTACTTCCTCGACGTGTTCGGAATATACGGCTACACGCTGTGGGCGCCCACGATGATCAAATCGCTGGGCGTCGGAAGGGATCTCTTCATCGGGTTGATTGCAGCGCTGCCGAATGCGGTCGCAATGATCGTGATGATCACGGTCGGACAAAGCGCGGATCGTCATCGCGAGCGCCGCCTGCATACGGCCGCCCTGTTCCTGCTGGCAGCGGCCGGGCTGACGCTCGCGCTCGTCTGGCACGGCAACCTGTGGCTGACCGTGATCGCGCTGTGCATCGCCAATGCCGGGTTGCTGTCCGTGCCACCCGTGTTCTGGGGTATGCCGACGGCATTGCTCGGCCCGAGCAACGCGGCGAGCGGCATCGCCTGGATCAGCGCGATCGGCAACATCGGCGGCTTTTTCGGCCCCTATGTCGTCGGCGTGCTGAAGCAGTCGTCGGGCAGCTTCGTGCTTCCCGTGTCGTGCATGATCGTGTGTCTGCTGGCAGGCCTGTGTCTCACACTGACGCTGCCGACGCACATCGTGAACCGATAGGCTGCCGGCAGCGCACGCGCCGCCGCAGCGCATCGCGCCGGGGCTGCGGCGCCAACACCGTCATTCCGATGCGGGATCCAGCCCCAATGCTTGCGCGCCAAGCACGAATTCGGGCAGCGTTCGCGCGCCCATCTTGCGCATCGCATGGCCTCGATGGATCTTCACGGTGATTTCACTGAGCCCCATCTCCGCGGCAATCTGCTTGTTCAGCAGGCCGCTCACCACGTACTTCATCACTTCGCGCTCGCGCGGCGTCAATGTGCCGTAACGACGGCGAACGTCGGCGAGACGACCGTCCGACTTGCGGCGCTTCTCGTCCTTCAGCAATGCATTCTGGACGACGTCCAGCATGTCCTGATCGCGGAACGGCTTGGACATGAAGTCCAATGCGCCGTTCTTCATCGCCTTCACCGACATGGCGACGTCGCCGTGCGCCGTGATGAAGATGATCGGCAACTGGAGATCGCCGGCAACGATCTGTTCCTGCAAGGCAAGGCCGCTTTGGCCTTTGAGCCGGACGTCGAGAATCAGGCAGCTCGGCACATCGCGCTTGTCGAAATCGAGAAACTCCTGAGCCGAACCGAAGAGTTCCACGCCAAGACCGACAGAGCGAAACAGCCGGCCGAGCGCATTGCGCATCGAGTCGTCGTCGTCGACGACATATACGACAGAGTTCGTTGCGATGAGATCGGGACCGTTGCTCATGGCTGCGTGCTTCCTTCGACTGGTAGAACGAACTGCATCGATGTCCCCTCGTTTTCTTGTGATTCGGCCCAGATGCGGCCACCATGCCCTTCGACGATCGAACGGCAGATCGACAGGCCCATTCCCATGCCCTCCTTCTTGGTCGTGAAGAACGGCGTAAACAGCGAATCGGCGTCTTGCCTTCTGATGCCGTGACCGGCGTCATCCACCCTCACCTGCACGGACGTGCCGTCAACGAGCCGCGTCGACACGGCCAGCGTGCGCCTGCGGTCCGCGACGCCGCTCATCGCCTGCACCGCGTTCATCAGAAGATTGATGATCACCTGCTGCAACTGCACACGATCGCCGCGCACCCACAGCGACGGCTGGCAGTTCTGCGCGACTTCGACGTCGTGGCTCTGCAGCTCGCGGCGCATCAGATCGATCGATTGCTCGACGATCGACGTCACGTCGACGCGCGCGTCGTCCCGGTCGTTGCGCTTCGCCATCGCACGAATCTGCCGAATGATGTCCGTCGCGCGCCGCGCGTCGTCGGTCATCTGTTCGATCGAATCCCGCACCTCGTCGAGGTCCGGCACGTCGTGGTTGAGCCAACGGAGCCCGGCCTCGCCCGATGTGACGATCGCAGCCAATGGCTGCGTGACTTCGTGAGCGATCGAAGCCGCCAGTTCGCCGAGCATCGTGACCCGCGTGACGTGGGCCAGTTCCGCGCGCGAGCGCTCGAGCGCCTGCTCGGCCTGCCGGCGCGCCTCGATGTCCGTATTGACGCCGTACCAGCGGCGAATCCGGCCGTCGCCGTCGCGCAACGGTGCGGCGCCGATGATCATGCAGCGATACTCGCCGCTGCCGAGCTGGACCCGCGCCGTCACCTCGAACGGGCTGCCCGACGTAATCGCGTCGTGCCACGCCGCCTCGAGCGTTGCGATGTCGTCGGGATGCACGATGTCGCGCCATACGTTCGTGCCGTCGCGCGTTCTCACGTCGTAATCGGTCCAGCGCCGATTGAGGTACAGCAGCCGGCCGTCTTCGGCGGTGCTCCATACCATCGCGGGGATCGCGTCGATCGTTGCCACCAGTTCTTCCTTCTGGCGGCGCAACTCGGCCTCCAGCGACTTCGCCTGCGTGATGTCGCTGTCGGTGGACAGAATCGCTATCGGCTGGCCCGACTTGTCGCGCGACACAATCCAGCGGCTCGAAACCAGCACCGTCTCGCCGTTCTTGCGCGTGCGCGTAAGTTCCCCTTGCCAGCTGCCGTCCCGGATCGTCGTGTCGATCAGCTCGGCGATCGGCGATGCGGCTCCGGTGCGCGTCAGCTCGTGAAACGCCTCGCCGAACGCTTCGTGCGCGCGCCATCCGTACAGGCGCTCCGCGCCCTTGCTCCAGAAACGGACTCGCCCGTCAAGCCCGTACACCACGATTGCATCGTGCGTGAGGTTCAGCAAATCGACCTGGTTTTGCAGCATCGCGCGGCTGCTCTGATTGCGCAGCGCCAATGCCGACACAGTCACGATCGCAATGACACTAACGATACAACGCGCGAGCGAACTCACCGCGATCTGGTCGCTTTGAGCGAGCAGAAAACCGAGGAGAGTCAGCGACACGCAGGCCCATGCCACGCCGACGGTGACCGTCGGGGACGCAACCGACGCGACCAGCAGCACCACGACGACATACAGCACGGCGACCGCGACGTCGACCGGCGCAAACGCATCGATGAGGAACACCGTTAAGCCCAGTGCAATCGCTACCGCATACACGACGTAGGGGCTCGTGCGCAATTGAGCGTCGACATTCGGGCCCAGCGCCGACGCGTGCACCGCCGCGAGCTCGGGCGGCGCAATGATGTGGTCCACACGTACGCCGCGACCCTCGCTCATCTGGCGATTGCTATCCATATCGTGACTTGATAAAAACGGATGTCCGGATTACTGGGGGCCGCTGTTTGCGGCGACGTCCTCGAGGCGCTCCTGGATTCGCGCCGGATCCACCGGTTTGCTGAACACGCAGATCGCGCCAAGCTTCATCGCTCGCTCGCGCGTTGCTTCGGACGGAAAAGCCGTGATGAAGATCACAGGAGGAGCCGGCCCGCGCTCCAGCAGGGTTTCATACATCTCCAACCCCGTGATGCCCTTCATATGCACGTCCGAGATGATACACGCGACATCCAGTATCAGATCGGCGTCGAGGAACGCCTCCCCGGACTCGTAGACGCGCACGTCCCAGCCCAGCGAGCGCACGAGACTGCGCGTTGCCCGACGGATGGACCGATCATCATCGACGATGGAAACAATACCTCGGTTCGACATACCAGCGGGTCCTTGCCCTTCAATTCAAAAAAATGGCGAGATCGCGCATTCGAGGTCCGCGGGCTCGACCGCATCCTATGCCGCCGGCATCGGCACGCAAACTATACTTCGGTATAACGCCGCGCCCGATATGCGTGCAGCCACCTGGTCTGTGCATCTCACGCCGTGGCCGACAGCTGCTGGAAGCCCGCTGTAATGAACGGCCGCTCGCTGTTCGGCGTCCAGTACGGTGCCGCGTCGCGCCTGCCGTTCGGCGCCGACGTATGGTCGAAGCTGGCGATTTCCAGATCGCGAAGCTGGGTCTGCATCCAGTCGATGAACGCGCGTATCGACATCGGCACCTGACGTCGATCCGGATACAGCACCGAAATCGGCAGCGGCGGCGGGCCGTACTCGCCGAGAATGCTGACGAGCGCGCCCGTCGCCAACTCTTCCGCGACCATCCGTTCGCTCACCTGCGCGATGCCGACGCCTTCGACCGCATATCGAACGGCCGAACGCACATCGTTGACGGAAATCCGCTCGGCCAGCTTGAGCCGCGTCTCGGCGCCGTCCACGGTGTAACGGAACTCGCGGACCGGACCGAAGCGCCGCGGCGTGTAATGAATAACGTCGTGGCAATGGAGGCCGTCGGGATCGACCGGCGTGCCGCGCGCTTTCAGATAGTCGGGGCTCGCCACCGTCACCGCATGGAACTGCCCGACGCGACGGCTGCGCAGCGACGAGTCCGCCAACTGGCCGACCACGACCGCGCAGTCCACGCCGTTCGCAATCAGGCCGTCCGCGTCGCCGCCGACGTCGACGCGCAAGCCCACTTCCGGATGGTTCGCACGGAACACCGGCAGGAACGGCAACACCGAATGCGCGACTTCCTGATCGAGATCCACCGCCAACCGGCCGCGCGCGACCTTCCCCGCGCCGCTCAGTTGCTGCTGCATCAGTTCGATCTCGCCGAGAATGCGCTGGCAGTGCTCCTGATACTGCTCGCCCTCCGCAGTGAGCCTGACACAGCGGGTCGATCGCTGAAGCAACGTGACGCCGAGATATTCTTCCAGTCTGCGAACCAGCGTGCTGGCCGACGCTGCACTGATACCGAGCATATCAGCCGCTGCGGTGAAACTGCCGAGGCGGGCGACGTGACTAAACACTGACATCGCGTGCAGGGTACGGTCCATGCTGTTCTCCGGAAATTGTTGCGGTGGAAGGATTAACCGGAAGTCTAGAGAACCGTCGGCCTCCGCAATATCACCTCGTGGGAGTTTGGACCTTATACGATAGTGTTAGCCGCCACACCATCGACCCGGCGAAATCGCACGGCGGTACGTGGAATTGAACGGGTGATCGCTGCTGGTCACACGCAATCCGGCGCAGGGTCGCCTGGCCGGCTACTGACGGCCCGTGGATTTCCGATTCGTCACGTCGCCCAAATCCATTGGCCCGCAACGTAACTTTTGGCCGTTCTGACGAGTTCGCTTCCGAGCGGGATGCTCGCCCCGATTCCATTCAACACTGATGTCAGGGTAAACCGGTTATTCCTTCAAGGAACGCTTATGCCGGGCGTGCGCCACAAGCGACGGCCCGGCTGTTCGAAAGAGCGCGGTTTGCGCCCCTCTCTCTTGCGACAGTTCAACGCTCCCATGTTGGTGCAGCTGGTGCATCTCCTCTGACGTAGCGCTCGAGCACCGCATTGAGCACGCTGCGCTCGATCGAACCCTCGTCCGCGAGCGATGCTCCGGACCCAGCCGATGAGCACGATCATGCGTTGCCGCCATCCAGCGATTTCGGCGTCACGCACTGTCTGTCGACAGTGCCTGCTGCTTTTGGGCCTCAAGACCGGCGAGGCGTTCGCTGAGGGCTTTATGGATCATGTTGTGTGCATCGGTGCCGAGCACGATCCGTCTTGGCGCTGGGGTTTCGTGCGCGCTGGCGATAATCACGCGCACCATCTTCTCAAGATCGCCATTCGGCGCGAAAGCAGGATCGGCCAGCCGCGCACGCAGTGCGCCGATCGGCGAGTCCTTGTAGGCCGGCAGGTCTGCACCCATCCGGGCGCCGGCGGTGCATCGGAATGCCGTCCGCACACTGCCCGGCTCGACGATCGTCACGCCGATATCGAAAAACGCCACCTCAGCGGCGAGCGATTCAAAAAAACCCTCTAGCCCCCACTTGCTCGCATGGTAAAGCGACGCGCCAGGATGCGCGGCCTGGCCACCGTACGTAGACATCGCGACGATGCGCCCGCCACCCTGCGCACGCAAGTGAGGAAGTGCCGCACGTGTCACATGTATCGGACCGACCAAGTTGGTATCAATCTGGTCCCGGATTTGCTCGCTGGTCAGCCCTTCGGCCGGCCCGAACAGCCCATAGCCTGCATTATTCATCACGACATCGATCCTGCCGTATTCGGCAAACGCTTGCCGCACCACATTGGGGATGGCTGCGATGTCGGTAACATCCAATGGGAGTCGCCGAAACGATTCCGGGTAACGCGCGCGCAGGTCGTCGACGGATTGCAGTTCACGTACCGTACCGACGACACGGTGACCACGCGCGAGCAGTTGTTCGCTCATCTCGCGGCCGAAGCCGCTGTTCACAGCCGTAATGAACCACGTATGGGTCATGGCACGCTCCTTCAGTCGAATGGGAATCGGGTCATCACTGTATCCGCCGCTAAAGCAGGCGATAAGTGGTCTAATGCGGCATGTCTTGATGGCAAAAAACCATGAATAGCCGCCCCACTCTAAATGAACTGAGAGCGCTCAGCGCGGTTGTCAGTCACCGCAGTTTTCGAAAAGCCGCCGAAGAACTCGAGCTGGCTGCCTCCACACTTAGCCACATGATGCGCGATCTAGAAGAGCGACTCCGCGTGCGGCTGCTTAACCGAACGACGCGCAGCGTTTTCCCCACTGCGGCCGGGGAACGCCTCGTCACGAAGCTTCATCCGATTTTGCAGGATCTCGACAGCGTGCTCGCCGAGATGGATGCGAATCGCGATCACCCTACTGGCACATTGCGTCTCACTGCGTCCGAGACGGTATCGATGCTGCTTGTTCAGAAAATCATCCCCGAATTCCTGCACCGGTACCCGGAAATGCGCGTCGACCTCGTCGCCGAACCGGCCTTCGTGGATATCGTTGCCGAAGGCTTCGATGCAGGCTTTAGGCTCGGGGAGGCAGTGCCTCAGGATATGGTCGCGGTTCATTTCGGCGGCCCGTCTCGAATGATTCCCGTCGCATCCAAAACATATCTCGCTGCCCGCAAACCGCCGCGCACGCCAGTTGATCTCGCTGAACACCAATGCATTTGTTCCCGTACGCCGAACGGGCGGCCGTACAAGTGGGAGTTCAAGCGCCGTGGTCATGCAGTTTCGATTGATGTTCCGGGCCCACTGGTCTTGAACCGGACCGAATTGATGCTTGAGGCCGCACTACAAGGGCTCGGGGTGGCTTTCGTTCCCGAGCAGATGGCCAGGCCGTACCTCGATAATGGTTCGCTGAGCGCGTTGCTGAGCGAATGGTGCCCGACCTACCCCGGCTTGTATTTGTACTACCCCGGACGCCGACAAGTTCCCGTTGGTTTGCGCGCTTTTGTTGGCGTTCTTAAGGAGCTCGACGCTACGCGGTCGCATCGCGATGGTCCACGGGTGTAGGGCGTTCACAATAAGCGCTAGCAATGTTCATAGGCGCGCCAATATGTTCGGCAACCCTGCCGGCACCGGGTTCCGGGCCGCGAAAATTGTGGAGTTCGATAGCGCGATATCGCTCGCAGACCGGCATCGAGAGCCGCGTCCTTTCGGAAATCGCGCGCCTGGATACAGTTTATGAACAATCATGGAGTGTCTGAGCAGCCCGCTACGACGGCTTTCGCGGACACGCGCCGTCCCATGCAGCCTGAGCACCGCTAGCGCCAATCCTGAACACCAACCGTTGTCGTGGAGCATCCGAAAACAGGCGATGGCCGGATTCGCGCATGTCGTGCGCCCAGTCGGCCCGGCGCGCGGCAAGCCTCGCCGGCGTGACCGTGAGTGCGTCGTAGATCCGCGCCGGTGCGTCCGCCGACGGGGACGGTGCGCGCCCCGTGCGCGTTTCAGCGCCTCGCCGGCGTTAGGTTGCGGCGTGCGCAGCGCGATCAGGCCTTACGCGCGACGACACCCACCGGCGAAGCGGGCGCGCGTTTCGGTGCGGTCTTGTAGTGCGTGCTGTACAGCGCCGCGCCGACGAACACCAGCCCGCCGACCAGGTTGCCGAGTACCGTCGGGATCTCGTTCCACAGTAGATAGTCGACGATCGTGAAGTGGGCGCCGAGCATCAGGCCGGACGGGAACAGGAACATGTTCACGACCGAGTGCTCGAAGCCCATGTAGAAGAACACGAGGATCGGCATCCACATCGCGATCACTTTGCCGGGTACGGACGTCGACATCATCGCGGCGACCACGCCGGTCGACACCATCCAGTTGCACATCACACCGCGCACGAACAGCGTGAGCATGCCGGCTGCGCCGTGGGCCGCATAACCGAGCGTGCGTGCTTCGCCGATGCCGCCGATCTTCTGTCCGATTGCGTTCGGTGCTTCCGAAAAGCCGAATGTGAAGATGATCGCCATGAACAGCGCGACCGTCAGCGCGCCGGCGAAATTGCCGAAGAACACCAGCGTCCAGTTGCGGAACACGCCGCCCCAGGTCGCGCCGGGTCGGCGATCGATCACCGCGAGCGGCGCGAGCGTGAATACGCCGGTGAGCAGGTCGAAGCCGAGCAGGTAGAGCATGCAGAAGCCGACCGGAAACAGCAGCGAACCGGCCAGCGCGTTGCCTGTGTTGATCGTGATGCTGACCGCGAAGGCGGCTGCGAGCGCGAGTATCGCGCCCGCCATGTACGCGCGAATCAGCGTATCGCGGGTCGACATCGACAGCTTCGATTCACCGGCGTCGACCATCCTGGTGACGAATTCGTTGGGCGTGAGATAGGCCATGGTGTGCGCTCATAGAGTTGGACGGGCAAAAAAAACGCGCGAGGCACTCGCTGGACATGCGAGTGCCTCGCGCGGACGCTGTTATCCACGTGATCGGCCGCCACGGTTGGACATGGCGGGATCGTCAGGCCGCCATTAGCCCGACGAACGAGATGTTTGCAATTTTCATACCGGTGACAACGATATCGCGATGCAGGCCCGCAGGACGCGAAATGCCGGGGAAAATGCCGCGGACGATCGCAGCGAGCCGCACTCGCGCGGTGCAAACTGCACTTCGTGCATGCGCGTCGCGCGCCGCCGCGGTGCGTGAAGCGCGGTGCCGTTCCTGTCAGGTCGTGCCGTCGTCATGCGGTGTCTCCGGCGTGCTTCGCTGCGTACGGCGTCGCGCGGAAGGCTGCGCGTGCTCGTCGACGAATCGCTCGGGCGACGTCAGCGCGTCTTCCGCGATATCGGCAAGTGGCCGATTGCCATCCATCGACGCTTTTTGCAGCATCCGATACGCTTCGTCCTCCCGCATCCTGAAGCGCGTCATCAGCGTATTTTTCGCGCGCTGCACCAGCTTTCGTTCGTAGAGCGCGCGACGTGCCGCATCGAGCTCGACCTCCGCACCCGCCAGTCGCGCCGATTGCGATTCCAGCAGGGATTTCAGGCTGGCGAGCGTCAACGGATCGGAGCCGGAGAGGCGTCCCGGCAGCTCGTGAACCGCCGCGCGAGCCGACAACGGATCGCCGGCGAAGAACTGCGCGAGCGCCTGGATATGCGGGGGCGGATTGTTCCGCAACTGAGCCATCAGGCGCTCGGAGTCGCGAAGCGTTCGGTGCGCGTCGTCGATTCGCGCGTCGCACGTTTCCTGCACCTGCAGCGTCAGCGCAATTTGAAGGTACCAGAGATCGTCGACGCGGGCGCTCGCGGCGTCGAACCATGCTTTGCTCAGGCCGGCATCGAGCGCATCGCCCGCGCGCGCCGTGCATAGTACGCGGCGCAGCTTCTCGAGCGCTGCCATGTGCGGCTCCGTCATGCGGATTTCCCACCATGCGTTTTGCGCCGTGCTTGCGAAGCTCGCGAAGACTTCGAGACTGCGCTCCTGCGCGGCGATCAGATACAGCAGGCGCTGCTGTTGGTCCGCCGAAAACGTGCCCGCCGCGAACATGTGCGCGCCGACGGCGCGTTCCTGTCCGGCTTGCTCCTTGCCCTCGACGACATGGACGAGGGCAATCAGCATGCGCGACACCGACGGATCTGCCGCGCTGTCGGCAAACTGAAAAATCAGTTCCACCAGGCCGCCGATCACTGTGCTGAACGCCTGGACGGAATCGTGCGCCGACAGCCCAAGATGGTCGATCCGTTCGCGCAGCACATCCAGCGATTCCAGGTCGAGCAGCACCCACGCGATCAGCGACAGCAGACGCGACGTCGAGCCGCGCGCGGGCGTCAGCTCCAGATCCAGCCGCGCGCGCAATTGCGCGACGAGCGGCGCCGATTCACCGCGCGAAGCCGCGCGCTCCGCGACAAAGCGCTTGCCGCTCGACGCCAAATAGATGCTGGTGGTGCCGCGCTCGCGCTGTAGCGCGTGGATTAGGCGGCCGAGCAAGTCGACCAATTCGATCTGCTGGGCCAGGCGGCGCAGGGACGCGATTTCCTGCTGCTTGGCGAGCAGCGCAAATTGCAGGGCGGTGGCGGGCATGGTGGAGACTGACCGTCGACAGTGACTTGGTGCAGTGTAGTGCGGACAATAATCGTCGTTTTTTGACGCCTCGCCTACCAAGACTCGTGACGAAGGCGCAGTCAGCAACGAGGCGACCTATTTGGCGCCGCTCAAGCGCGAGCTTTAGTCGCTCCGCGATGCAGGCCAGCCGTGATACCCAGGCTTTTGAGCGGGCGCTCGCAGCATAGTGCACGGTGATAAGGTGCCCTATCGTGCTGGCACATTAGCCCCGGCATCAGCGTTGGCCGCGACCGCGCGCGGTTCCGGGGCGACGCGAACGACTCTGCACGACCTGTTGCCGACGCTCGAGCCAATGACAGTGTAACGGCAGGTATGACACACAAACGGCCCCTGTCGCTCTTGGCATTCGGGATGCCATAGGCCCAGCCTGTCGTCGCCTTTGCCTGGCATGGCTCTGGCAACGACGTTTACCGAGCAGACTTTGAAGCCCTCAATAACGGCCGCCAGCATCGGCCATTAAGCGTCAAGACTGGATCTGCCACGCCAGAACCACCCGCAGCAACTGTCTCGCGAGCGGTCAGGTACGCCAGGATTTACCGGAGGAGCGGTTGAGTCCGATGGGCGTGACAGAAGTGAAGAGGCGTCAGTTGCATCGAGCACGGGACGCCTTTACCTCGCGCGGCGAAGGCAGACCGAACTTGTCAAAGAGCCTCGCCAGATAAGAAGGCGATTCGATCCCTACGCTCAGCGCTGCCGACAGCACGGTTGTGCCGGGAACACTCAAGAGCGAACGCGCGCGCATGACACGTTGCCGGAGTTGATAATCGGTGACACTTTCACCGGTCTCCTCGCGGAAAATCCGGGTGAGATGACGTCGCGATATAGCGAATTCCGAAGCGATTGTCTCGATATCGATCCGCTCCGCCAGCATGACGTCAAGATACGCCTTGATTTCACTGACCAGCTGCTCGCGCGAAACCTTCCGATTGGCACCGCTCGGTGCGGCACTCAGCACAGCCGCCACGCACGCTGACGCAATCAGCCGATCGACCAGATCGCTTTGATACCGCAACATGTCATGTGCTTCCTCCGTTTCGTTGTCCGCGTCGAGCCGTGTCTGCAAACGCAGTGCCCCGAGCAGAGCAGGCGGCGGCACGCAGTAGCGCGGTGCATCGCCCACGGCAATCCGGACATTGGATTTGCGCGCACAAAACGAAACGAAGTCGCGCTCCGCATAGACCGCCGTATGACAATGCTCGCCGGGATTGCTCGCCGTGTCGTGAAAAACCCCCGCCGGAACCATCGCAAGCACGCCGGCGCCGATGCGTTGCGAATGCTTTGAACACTCCGAAGTCAGCGTCAGCGAGCCTTGATTCGGCAACAGGAACATGAATTCTTCGTGCTCGTGCCACGACGTCACGTAATCGGCCATCGTGATGCGACGGGTCGCAGCCACGCGATCGGCGGGAATGTGCGATTTAGACGTCTGATAAAACATGGCGAATACCTGCGACTTGGGACTTGATAGGGGTGGGCAGCTCGGATGCCAACCGCCATGGCCCGATAGTTCGCATTATCCGGCCCAAATGGAAGCGAATAAAAAACGCAGGCCGTGCATGCTGCGAGAGACGACGGACTGGCCTTTGCGCCAGCTTCACACAAGGCGGCATACCGAGCGGCGGAGCTAATAAGGGAGCAAGCGCATGAGCATCGTACAACGTGTGCGGCTCGTACGGGTATTTTCGACCACCGACGAGGGCGGCAATCCGGCTCCGGTTGTGCTCGATGCGAACGGCTGGTCCGACGCGCAGATGAAAGAGGTGGCCCGCAGGTATGGTCTGGAAAGCGGGTTCGTGATGCGCGCCGTCGATCCGCGCCATGATTTCCGCTTCCGCTTTTTTGTGCCCAACCACGAGATGGAGATGTGCGGACACGCGGCGCTGGGCGCATTGTGGCTGCTGCGTCAGACAGGCGCATGGCGCACGAACACAGCGCTGATTGAAACGCTGAGCGGCAGCGTCGAAGCACGTTACGACGCGTCCGACGCGCGGATCGAAGTCAGCCAGCCTGCGGGGCGCACCGAGCCGGTTGTTGACGTGGCGCTCATCGCCAGAACACTCGATGTATTGAACCTGGTTGCGGGCGATCTGCTGCCTGTCGGCATCGTCAACGCAACGACGAGCCGCACCAAAACGCTGGTGCCGGTCCGCTCGACTTCACGGCTGAATGCGATCACGCCGAAACTCGACCAAGTCGAAGGCTTGTGCGACGCGCTGTCGTCCACCGGTCTGTATCCGTTTTCGCCGGTTGTCAGCGCCCCGCACGTGTTCGAGGCACGGCAATTCCCGCGCGCGTCCGGCTATCCGGAAGACGCGGCGACCGGCATCGCAGCGGCAGCGCTCCTGTACGGTGCGCATCGCTATGGGCTCGTCGCCGCGGGGGGACGCGGCATCGTCGTGCGTCAGGGCGTGGCGATGGGGCGTCCGTCGGCGATCACGGTGAACTTTCGCGATCCGGCCGATAAAGGCAGCGGGTGTTGGCTCAGTGGCCCGGTTTGTCTGATCGACGAGGTCTGAGCGATGTTGCTAGGCACACTCGAAGTCGATTTGTCGACGCGCTCGCTGCGACGTGACGGGAAAGCTGTCCATGTCGGTTCGCGTGCGTTTGACGTGCTCGCGGTACTGTTGTCGGCGGCGGGACGTCTCGTAACGAAAGACGAGTTGATGGGCGCGGTCTGGCCCGGGACCGTCGTTGAAGAAAACACTCTGCACGTGCACGTCGCCGCGTTGCGAAAATTGCTCGGACCGCAGCGCGATCTGATCGTGACCGTACCCGGCCGCGGTTACCGACTTACTCGCAGACAAGCCCCGAGCGCGAATTTGGCGATGACTGGCGATATCCCGCAACGGCAAAGGGCACTCACAGGACGCGATGGCCTGGTCTCCGATATCTCGGCAATACTCGACACGACGCATGTATTGACACTGGTGGGCGCCGGCGGAGTTGGGAAAACAAGCGCGGCGATTGAAGCTGCTCATGCGGCACTATGCGACCGTTTTGATATCACGCGTTTCGTCAACCTTGCCGACGCCGCCACTGCCGGCCTGGTTTTGCAAAAAGTAGCTACGGCATTCGGCTTATCGATATCGGAAGACAGGTGGGGCGTGGACGAGCTTGCCGCAGCTCTACCACAAGATCGCACGCTGCTAGTGCTCGACAACGCTGAGCACGTCATCGATGCAGTCGCTCGACTTGTCGATTCGGTTTGCGTCCGGCATGACAACTTGCGGATGCTCGTAACGAGCCGCGAGCCGCTGAGAGTACCAGGTGAAGCCGTGTTGCGCGTGCGCCCACTCCAGGTGCCGCTCCCCGGCTCGTCCACCACGGAGATCCTGGATTGTGCGGCAGTGCAGTTGTTTATGCAGCGCGCGGAACAGTCAGGTTGCGACCTTGATAGTTTGAGAAAAAGCGCCCATCTCGTTGGGAACATCTGTCGCCGGCTCGACGGTAATCCACTGGCGATCGAAATGGCAGTGGCACGTGTCGGTACATTCGGCCTTAGCGGTGTTCACGGATTTCTCGACGACCGCTTCAAGTTGCTGACACGTGGATACAGGACGGCTCTTTCGCACCACCAGACGTTGCTGGCTAGCTTCGATTGGAGCTTTGCGTCGCTGAGCCCGTCGAGTCAGAAGCTATTTGGGCAGATTGCCGAATTCCAGAGTGCTTTTACGTTCGAGGCATTACGCGCGCTAGTATGTGACAGGAGCTATACAGTGTCCGACGTAGCCAGCGACATTGCCGAATTGACCGACAAGTCTCTGGTGAGTGTCGAGCCGGATCGAGACGGACACAGATTTTTTCTTTCCGAATCCGCTCGAGCATACGCATTGCAAAAGCGTCGCCTCGGAAGGGGCGACATTCAAATGCTCGCGCAGTATGCCGGTTACAACTTCGCTGCTCGTGGCGCGGCTCCGACCATCGGAACGGATTCGTTCAACGCGAAAGCGGAAGAGCGGGCGCTTGCCTACGACATCTGAGCATGCAGGGAAGTGGCATGCGTGGCCCCGCTAACGCCACCGAGCGAATAGCATCGGCCAGGTGAATGTGCTCTACGGGTGGCGAACGTGCCGCCGCGATGTATAGCCTGATCGGCACCGCACGCGTGAACGGCCTCGATCGCGACGCGTATCTCGCCTACGTCCTCGAGCACATTGCTGACCAGCCGATCAATCGCATCGACGAACTGCTGCCGTCGAACGTGGCGCCGTCGCTGCCGTCCACTGCCCACATCCAACCCCTCCGCGAGCGTCGCGATTCATCGTCGTCGACAACCTGCACAAATGAAAAAAAACGGCGCCGAGCCGGGTTCACCGAGTGAGGCGAGAAGGATCAAGGGCGAGCCAGGTGACGCCCGCACTTCGATTCGACTCCGCTCGCGACCAGCGCCCGCATCTGCTGCCAAAGATTCTGCTCGCGCCCGCCGAGCTCGTCGCGCATGCGGAACAGCTCCGTCCCACAAGCAATCTTTAGTTGCGCTACTGCCGGGCAATCGCCGCTTGCAGATTGAAGCGTTCTCCGGTTCGCGTTTCATGCTCATCGGCTCGAGAGCGCTTGCGAGCCAGGGTGTCGACTGATTCCCCCGTACGGCCACGTAACACCATATATAACGATTCATTTAACTTTCCGTGAGGACTTCGACACCGGCCGCTGACTACTCTGTGCGCATGTTTTCAGGACCTGCTTCCAGGAGCCGATCATGCCCACCCGCAGACACCTGCTGTTCGCCGGCGCCACCGGCCTTGCCGCGCTCGCGACGCTGTCGTCCACCGGCCGCCGCGCGCTCGTCGGTCGCGTGTTCGCCGCGCCGCCCGCCGCTCCGGGGCACACCCCCGCTCCGACGGCCGCCCCGTTCGAAATCACGCGCAGCGACGCCGAATGGCGCCGCCGCCTCACGCGTGCGCAATACAACGTGCTGCGCGATGCCGGCACCGAGCCGCCGTACAGCAGCCCGCTGAACGACGAGCATCGCCGCGGCACCTTTGCGTGCGCCGGCTGTGACCTCGCGCTGTTCTCGTCGGCCGCCAAGTTCGACAGCCACACCGGTTGGCCGAGCTTCTGGAAGCCGCTCGACCATGCGGTGGCGACCGAGGCCGATGCGTCGTACGGGATGGCGCGCACCGAAGTGCACTGCCGCCGCTGCGGCGGCCATCTCGGCCACGTGTTCGACGACGGCCCCCCACCCACCGGCCTGCGCTACTGCATGAACGGGCTCGCGCTCGCCTTCCACCCGGCCACTGCCTGACGCGTCGCCGATTCCCGACCGACCGGAGACTGCCCCATGCTGCTCATCGTCCTCGCCTACCTCGGCGGCATACTCACGATCCTGAGCCCGTGCATCCTGCCCGTGCTGCCGTTCGTGTTCGCGCGCGCCGACCAGCCATTCATCCGTACCGGCCTGCCGCTGTTGATCGGCATGGCGCTCACGTTCGCGGTCGTCGCGACGCTCGCCGCCGTCGGCGGCGGATGGGTCGCGCAGGCCAACCAGGCCGGCCGCTGGCTCGCCATCGTGCTGCTCGCGGTGTTCGGCCTGACGCTGCTGCTGCCGCGCTTCGCCGAACACCTGACGCGCCCGCTCGTCGCGGCCGGCAACCGGCTCACCGGCTTCGCGCAGCGCGACGGCCGCGCTGCCGGCCCCGCGTCGTCGCTGCTGCTCGGCGTCGCGACCGGCCTGCTGTGGGCGCCGTGCGCGGGCCCGATCCTCGGGCTCGTGCTGACCGGTGCCGCGTTGCACGGCGCGAACGTCGGCACGACGCTGCTGCTCGTCGCGTATGCGGCCGGCGCGGCGACGTCGCTCGGCATCGCACTGGCGATCGGCGGGAAGGTGTTCGCCGCGATGAAACGTTCGCTCGGCGCCGGCGAATGGATCCGGCGCGCGATCGGCGCGGCGCTGCTCGCCGGCGTCGGCGCGATCGCGCTCGGCCTCGATACGGGTGCGCTCGCCCAACTGTCGACCGTCACGACGGGCGGCCTCGAGACGAAGCTCGTCGACCGGCTCGGCGGACGCTCGCATGGCGCGCCGGCGGCGATGGCCGCGACAAGTGACACGAGCTCCGGCAACGGCGGCGCGGCAGCCGGCGCGATGATGGCCGCCACATCCGATGGCGCCCCGGCCCCCGGCGGCGCAATGATGCGCGCCGCCGACACGTCGCCCGCGATGCGCACGACTGCCGCGCTGCCCGTCGAAGGCACGCTGCCATCGCTCGACGGCGCGGTGCAGTGGCTGAACTCGCCGCCGCTGACGGCTGCCGGCCTGCGCGGCAAAGTCGTGCTCGTCGATTTCTGGACGTATTCGTGCATCAACTGCCTGCGCACGCTGCCGTACACCACCGCGTGGGCGCGCAAGTACGCGCCGTACGGGCTCGTCGTGATCGGCGTGCACGCGCCCGAGTTCGCGTTCGAACGCGACATCGGCAACGTGAAGAATGCCGTGCACGATCTCCGCATCGACTATCCGGTTGCGATCGACAACGGTTATGCGATCTGGCGCGCGTTCGGCAACGAATACTGGCCCGCACACTACTTCGTCGACGCGCAAGGACGTATCCGCCATCACCACTTCGGCGAAGGCGAATACGCGCAGTCGGAGCGCGCGATCCAGTCGCTGCTTGCGGAAGCCGGTCACCCCGAGGCGCTGAACGTGCCGCTCGGCCTCACGGGCGCCCCCGCGAAGGGTGCGCTCGCGGCGGCAGACAGCGCGGACGTCCGCTCACCCGAAACGTATGTCGGCTATGCGCGCGCGGAAGACTTCACGTCTGCCGGCGGCGTGGTGCGCGACATGGCGCACCGGTACGACGCACCCGCACATCCGGACCTCAACGACTGGGGTCTCGCAGGCACGTGGCAGGTCGGCGCCGAACGCGCGACGCTCGCCGCGCCGGGCGGCAGCATCGTGTATCGCTTCCATGCGCGCGATCTGCACCTCGTGCTCGGCCCGGGCGCGAACGGCAAGCCGGTGCGCTTTCGCGTGACGCTCGACGGCGCCGCACCCGGCGCAGCACACGGTGCCGACGTCGACGCGCAAGGCTACGGCACCGTCACCGGCCAACGCCTGTACCAGCTGGTGCGGCAACCAGGCGCGATCGCGGACCGCACGTTCTCGATCGAGTTTCTCGACCCGGGCGTCGATGCGTATGCATTCACGTTCGGTTGAACGCACGCCGGCGCCATGTCCCGTATTCCGTCCCGCATTTCGAAGGAGCAATTGATGATCCCGACCTCCACTTCCGATTCCGGCCCGCGGCGACGGTCCGCGATGCTGCGCCGCATCGGCGCAATCGCCGTCGCGGCCGCCGCCGTGTTCGGCTACCAACGCATCGTCAATTCCGCGGAGCCGATGCGCACCGTGCCCGCGCCGGCGCTCGACGAAACGCCGGGTGCGTCCCGCGACGAAACCGCCGTGTTCGCCGGCGGCTGCTTCTGGGGCGTGCAAGGCGTGTTCGAGCACGTGAAGGGCGTGAAGCAGGTCACGGCAGGCTACGCAGGCGGCGCGTCCGAAACCGCGCACTATGCGCTCGTCGGTACGGGGCTGACCGGTCACGCCGAATCGGTGCGCATCGTCTACGATCCGACGCAGATCACGTATGGCCGGCTGCTGCAGGTGTTCTTCTCCGTGGCGCACGACCCGACCGAACTGAATCGCCAGGGCCCCGACGAAGGGTCGCAATACCGATCCGCGATCTTCCCGACCACCGCGCAGCAGCGGGCCGTCGCGACCGCGTACATCGCGCAGCTCGGCGCCGCGCACACGTTCCCTGCACCGGTCGTCACACGCGTCGAGCCGTACAAGGGCTTCTATGCGGCCGAGGCGTATCACCAGAACTACCTCGAGCTGCATCCGGACGCGCCGTACATTGCATACAACGACCTGCCGAAAGTCGCCGGGCTGAAGCAGCGCTTCCCCGCGCTGTACCGTGCCGACGCGGTGCTGTGGCGCGACGCGCGACTTTGACCGAACGCGCGGCGACGTGGGACGGCCGACGCGCGGCATCAGCACAGCGCGCCGCCGCCCGCGTTTGCGCCGCATCAATGAAACGCACGCCGCCCCGACCGGGCAAACCCGCATCGGATCAGCTTCGCGGGCCAACTTCGCGTAGACTTCTCCAGATCAGTCCCCGCCGCGCGTCGCGCGGCGCCTGGAACTCTTCAGCCAGCAGGAGGCGTCACGCATGCGCGCAGTGCCTTTGTCTGACAGCAGCACCCTGGACCAACCCTCCACCGGCGCGGTCGTGCGCGACCTGCGCCGCGTGCCGATCCATCCCGATCACTGGTATCCGCTCGCGTGGTCGCGCGAGCTCAAGCGCGGCAAGACGCTCGGCGTGCGCTTCGCCGGCGATCCGATCGTGCTCGTGCGTACCGAATCGGGCGCCGTGTACGCGCTCGAAGATCGTTGCGCGCACCGCCAGGTCCCGCTGCATGCGGGCGTCGTGAGCGGCGAAACGCTGCGCTGCTGCTACCACGGCTGGACCTACGCGTGCGACAGCGGCCGCTGCGTCGACGTGCCGTACCTCGGCCGCGAGCGTCTGCCCAACGGCGTACGCGCCTATCCGTGCCGCGAGTCGCACGGGCTGATCTTCGTGTTCCCCGGCGACGCGGCACGCGCGAACGAACGCCCGTTCCCCGCGCTCGCGTCAGCCGACGACCCGGCATTCAAGACGCGCCGCTTCGGCCGCGAGGTCAAATGCCACTACTCGTTCATGCACGAAAACCTGATGGACATGAACCATCAGTTCCTGCACCGCAAGCAGATGGGGCAGATGCGGGCGCGCTCGATCGGCCGCCGGCGCGGCGACGACTGGGTCGAGGTCGATTACACGTTCGCGCGGATGGAAGGCAAGCAGCCGGTAGGCGAGGCGCTCGTATTCGGTTCGAGCAAGAAACCCGGCGACCAGGCCAACAAGAGCGTGATGACGGTCCGCACCGAGTATCCGTACCAGACGCTCCAGATCCGCTCGAGCGAGGGCACGCTGGTGATGGACCTGTGGATCGTCTACGTGCCGCTCGACGCCGAGCAGCGCACCAATCGCACGTTCGGACTGCTGTCGATCCACAAGCCCGGCATCCCGTTCGCACTCGATCTCGCGTGGCCGCTGCTCGTATGGTTCACCGAGCGGATTTTCCGCGAGGATCGCTGGATCGTCGAACGCGAACAGGAAGCGCACGACCGGCAGGGCGCCGACTGGAACCACGAGGTGTTCCCGGTCATCAACGAGCTGCGCGACCTGCTGCGCCAGTGCGGCGCGCGCACGGTGATCCCGATCCGCGAGGCGCACGCAAACGACGCGCGCTGAACACCGCCGCGAGCGCGCCGCAGCGCGCCCGCGGGGCCGATGCGTTCAGCCGCTGCGCTCGACCGGATGCGGCTCGCGCAGCCGGTTGGCGATACGCGCGGCCTCGTAGTACCCGGCTGCGGGCGGCCGCTTCAGGTACCGGCCCGCGCCACGCACTGCCCGCAGTTCGCCATCGGTCCATGCAAGCGCGCCGCGGGCGAGCGTATGCGTCGCGACGCCCTGCACCGTCATCCCTTCGAACACGTTGAAGTCGACCTGCTGGTGATGAGTCTTCACCGAGATCGTCTTGGTCGCGGCCGGGTCCCACACGACCAGATCGGCGTCGGCGCCGACCTGCACCGCGCCCTTGCGCGGATACAGGTTGAAGATCTGCGCGGCGTTCGTCGACGTGATCCGCACGAACTCGTTCGGCGTAATGCGGCCGTGATTGACGCCGTGATGCCACAGCACCGACATGCGGTCTTCCACGCCGCCGCAGCCGTTCGGGATCTTCGTGAAGTCCTCGCGGCCCATCGCCTTCTGCGATGCACAGAACACGCAGTGATCGGTCGCCGTCGTATGCAGCTGTCCGGCCTGCAGCCCGCGCCACAGCGCCTCGCGATGCTCGGCCGAGCGAAACGGCGGGCTCATCACGTGCGCGGCCGCGCGCGTCCAGTCCGGGTCGCGATACACCGCTTCATCGATCACCAGATGGCCGGGCAGCACCTCGCCGAACACGCGCAGCCCTTCGCTGCGCGCGCGCGTAATCGCATCGACGGCATCCTTCGCCGACACGTGCACGATATACACGGGCACGCCGAGCACCTGCGCGATCCGGATCGCGCGGTTCGCAGCCTCACCCTCGACCTCCGGCGGACGCGACAGCGGATGCGCCTCCGGCCCCGTCATCCCCCGCGCGAGCAGCGCTTTCTGCAGCTGGAACACGAGTTCGCCATTCTCCGCGTGCACGGTCGGCAGCGCACCGAGTTCGAGCGAGCGCGAGAAGCTGTTCACGAGCACTTCGTCGTCGGCCATGATCGCGTTCTTGTACGCCATGAAGTGCTTGAAGCTCGACACGCCGTGCTCGCGCACCAGCGTGCCCATGTCGCGATGCACGGATTCGTCCCACCACGTGACGGCCACGTGAAAGCCATAGTCGGCCGCAGCCTTCTCCGCCCAGCCGCGCCATTGATGGAACGCGTCCATCAGCGGCTGCTTCGGGCTCGGGATCACGAAGTCGATGATGCTCGTCGTGCCGCCCGACAGCCCGGCAGCCGTGCCCGAATAGAAGTCGTCGCTCGCCGTCGTACCCATGAACGGCAGCTCCATGTGCGTATGCGGATCGATGCCGCCCGGCATCACGTACTGGTCGTGTGCGTCGACCACCGTCACGCCGGCCGCCGCGTCGATCGTCTCCGCGATCTGCAGGATCGTGCCGCCGTCCTGCGGGTCCGCACACAGCACGTCCGCACGATAGGTGCGGTCGGCATCGACCACGGTGCCGCCGCGAATCAGGATTGCCATTTGGTTGCCTCCTCGTTGACTGTCGTGTGCCGCATCGCTCGCATCCCTTGCACCGGCTGCCTCACGCACTCGCGATCTGCGGGCGCTGCGCGGCGCGCCACTTCATCCAGGTTCCGTATACGCAAGACGCAAGCACGAGACCGACGAACCACGCGTACGTATAAAGCATGTTGAAGAACGCCGGCACATTCGGAAACGATGCCGGGAATGCGGTGTGCAGAAAGCCGGGCAGGTTCGGCAGCACGCCGATCGCGAGCGCGGCCAGCGCGGCGGGGTTCCAGCCGTGCGCATAGCTGAAGCCGCCGCGCTCGTCGAACAGCGCGCGCGTATCGAGCCGCGTGCCGCGAATCAGAAAGTAGTCGACCATGAGTATGCCCGCGACCGGCCCGAGCAGCGCCGAGTAGCCGACGAGCCACGTGAAGATGTAGCCGTCCGTCGTCGCGAGGATCTTCCACGGCATCATCACGATCGCGATCGTCGCGGTGATCATGCCGCCTGCGCGGTACGAGATCGCCTTCGGCCACAGGCTCGAGAAATCGTACGCGGGGCCGACGAGGTTCGCCGCGAGGTTGCAGCACATCGTGTCGAGCGTGAGGATCACGAGCGCGATGCCGACACCGATCCCGGTCATCCGGCTCGTGAGGTCGATCGGATCCCAGATTGCGTTGCCGTAAATCACGACCGTTGCCGACGTCACGACCACCGAGACCACCGACAACAGTGCCATCGGTATCGGCAGCCCGATCGACTGCACGATCATCTGGTCGCGCTGCGAATGCGCGAAGCGCGTGAAGTCGGGAATGTTCAGCGCGAGCGTCGCCCAGAACCCGACCATCGCGGTCAGGCCCGGCCAGAACGTCGCCCAGAAAAGCCCGGCCTTCTTGCCGCCCGCGACGAATTGCGACGGCGCCGACAGCATCGAGCCGACGCCGCCTGCCTGCGACGTCGCCCACCATACGAGCGCGATGCACATCACGACCTTGATCGGCGCGGACCAGCTTTCGAGCCAGCGGATCGAATCGGTGCCGTGCAGAATGAAGTACAGCTGCAGCGCCCAGAACACGAGGAAGCACGCGAGCTGCCCGAGCGAAATGCCGACGACGGGCAGTGCCGGGCCGTGCAGCGCGTTGCCCGTCAGGATGTTCAGCAGCGTGTAGATCGCGCTGCCGCCGAGCCAGGTCTGGATGCCGTACCAGCCGCACGCGACGATCGCGCGCAACAGCGCGGGCAGCTTCGCGCCCTGCGTGCCGAACGACGCGCGCACCAGCACCGCATACGGAATCCCGTGCTTCGCGCCCGCATGGCCGATCAGCAGCATCGGCACGAGCACGATCAGATTGCCGAGCAGCACGGTCAGCACCGCCTGCCACGGCGACATGCCTTCCTGGATCAACCCGGCCGCGAGCATGTACGACGCGATGTTCATCACCATGCCGACCCACAGCGCGGCGAAGTGATACCAGCGCCAGGTGCGCTGCGCGGCTGTCGTCGGCGCGAGGTCTGCGTTGTACAGGCTGCCGGCGGGCACCGCGGCGGCGTCGGGATCGGCGGAAATCGCTGCTGGTTTCATCGAACGCTGCTCCTTGTAAACGTCGGCGCCGGCATCGCGCGATGCCGGCAGAACAGGACACGAGCAGCGGCGCGGGCGATACCGCGCCGCCGGCCGCCGATCAGGCCGCCTTCGCGTGCTTCGCGGGTTCCGCGGCGCCGGCGCCTGCATCGGCACGCGCCGGGTTGTTCGGATGCGTGGTCCAGTTCGCGTAGTCGCCCGCATCGACCCGCTCCATCGTGATGCATTGCTCGACCGGACACACATGCATGCAAAGATTGCACCCGACGCATTCCGAATCGATCACTTCGAAATGGCGCGCGCCGTCCTTCATCGCGGTGATCGCCTGATGCGACGTGTCCTCGCACGCGATATGGCACAGCCCGCACTGGATGCAGCGGTCCTGGTCGATGCGCGCCTTGATGTCGTACTTGAGGTTCAGGTATTTCCAGTCGGTGACGTTCGGTACCGCTCGGCCGCGGATGTCGTCGAGCGTCGCGTAGCCCTTGTCGTCCATCCAGTTCGACAGCCCGTCGGCGAGATCCGACACGATCCGGAAGCCGTAATGCATCGCGGCGGTGCACACCTGCACGCTGCCGGCGCCGAGCACCATGAATTCGGCCGCGTCGCGCCACGATGAAATCCCGCCGATTCCCGAGATCGGCAGGTTCGGCGTTTCCGGATCGCGCGCGATCTCCGCGACCATGTTCAGCGCGATCGGCTTCACCGCGGGGCCGCAATAGCCGCCATGCGTCCCCTTGCCGTCGACGGTCGGCATCGGCGCCATCTGGTCGAGGTCCACCGCGACAATCGAGTTGATCGTGTTGATCAACGACACGCCGTCCGCGCCGCCCTTGTATGCTGCCCGCGATCCCATCCGGATGTCGCTGATGTTCGGCGTAAGCTTCACGAGGCACGGCAGCTTCGTGCCCTCCTTGACCCAGCGCGTGACCATCTCCACGTATTCCGGCACCTGCCCGACCGCCGCCCCCATCCCGCGCTCGCTCATTCCATGCGGACAGCCGAAGTTCAGCTCGACCGCATCCGCGCCCGTATCCTCGACGAGCGGCAGGATCCATTTCCAGTCGCGCTCGTTACACGGCACCATCAGCGATACGATCAGCGCGCGGTCCGGCCAGTCGCGCTTCACCTGCGCGATCTCCTTCAGGTTCACGTCGAGCGGACGATCGGTGATCAGCTCGATGTTGTTCAACCCGGCGATCCGCTGGCCATTCCACTGCACCGCGCCGTAACGCGAACTGACGTTGACGACGTGCGGATCGAGCCCGAGCGTCTTCCACACGACGCCGCCCCAGCCGGCCTCGAATGCACGATTGACGTTGTACGCCTTGTCGGTCGGCGGCGCGGAGGCCAGCCAGAAAGGATTCGGCGAGGTAATGCCTGCGATGGTGCAGCGAAGGTCGGCCATGTTCTGCTCCGTGAGAATGGGGGCGTCTATCTTGACCCTTGCGAGTCGCGGCATCCGCGTGGCGCGCACGACGTGTGCGACGCGCGCGGCGCCGTCGCGGATCTCGCATTCATGCAGCCTTGGCGTCGCGCTGCGCAAGCGCCGCGTCGATCGCAGCCGCCGCGCGCTTGCCGTCCTGCACGGCCTGTACCGTCAGGTCCATGCCGTCCGTCGCCGCGCAATCGCCGCCGGCCCATACATCCGGCAACGCAGTGCGACCGTGCGCATCGACCGCGATGCGCGATCCGTCGTCGGTCAGCAGCGCGCCGTCGACACCATCCGGCGCCAGCGTCTGGCCGATCGCCTTCAGCACCATGTCCGCGTCGAGCGTAAAGCGTTCGCCCGTCGCGGCCTCGAATTCGACGCCGGTCACGTGCCCGTCCGCGCCCGCGATGCGCACCGGCTTCGCGTGCGTCACGAGCGTGACACCGCTCGTTTGCGCGAACTCACGTTCGGCCCAGGTCGCGCTCATCGCGTCGACGCCGCGCCGATACACCATCGTCACGCGCTCCGCACCGAGCTTGCGGCTCTGCACGGACGCGTCGATCGCCGTATTGCCGCCGCCAATCACGACCACGCGCCGCCCGACCGGCACGTTCTCGAGCGCATCCGCCTGACGCACCTGCTCGATGAAGTCGACCGCGTTCATCACGCCGGCCAGCTGTTCGCCGTCGATCGCGAGGGAGCGCACGCCCGTCAGACCGATCGCGAGAAACACCGCGTCGTGCCGCTCCCGCAACGCGTCGAGCGTGACGTCGCGCCCGAGCGCGACGCCCGTTTCCACCGCGATGCCGCCGACCGACAGCAGCCATTCGACTTCGCGCTGCGCGAAATCGTCGACCGTCTTGTATGCGGCGATTCCGTATTCGTTGAGGCCACCCGCCTTCGCGCGCGCATCGAACAGCGTGACGCGATGTCCGGCCAGCGCGAGCCGGTGCGCGCATGCGAGGCCGGCCGGCCCGGCGCCCACCACGGCGACATGCCGCCCTGTGTCGGGCGCACGCATGAAGCGAACCGCGCCGCTCACCATCGCCCAGTCGGTCGCGTGCCGCTGCAGCGCACCGATCGCGACCGGCTCCGCGTCCTGATGATTGCGCACGCATGCGCCTTCGCACAGGATTTCGGTCGGACACACGCGTGCGCACATCCCGCCGAGCGGATTCGCAGACAGGATGTCGGTCGCCGCCCCTTTCAGGTTGCCGTTGCCGATCTTGCGGATGAAGCTCGGGATGTCGATGCGAGTCGGGCAGGCTTGCACGCACGGCGCGTCATAGCAGTAGTGACAACGGCTCGCCGCAGCCGCGGCGGCAGTCGGATCGAGCAGCGGCGCGATATCGGCGAATTCGCACGACAGTTGCGTGGACGACAGGCGATGCGCGGCGATATCGCCGGGTGACGACTGGGTAGTCATACGCGTTCCTTCGACTGGTGGAGACAAAGCCGTCCCCGCCGGCTGACGATGCACAGTCGGGGCGGTCCTGCTTCGGAGTACTGGGGTCAAGCGGTGCGCAGCCTGCCTGCCGCGCTATGTCCGATCCGTCATGAGGCGGGTTCGCATGCGCGCGACAGCATCGCGTGCAGCAGCACGTTCGCGCCGGCCTCGATCCACGCAGGCGTTGCGTCCTCGATCTCGTTATGGCTGATGCCGTCGACGCACGGCACGAATACCATCGACGTTGGCGCGACCTGCGCCAGATAGCATGCGTCGTGTCCCGCACCCGACACGATGTCGCGATGCGAGTACCCGAAGCGATCGGCCGCATCGCGCACGGCCGCGACGCAGGCGGGATCGAACGCAACGGGCTTGTAATAGAAAATCTGCTCGAGCGCGGTTTCGAGCCCGATCTCGCCTGCGATGCGCGCGACGCCGTCGCGCAGCGCCGCGTCCATCTCCGCGAGCACGGCGTCGTCCGGATGACGAAAATCGACGGTAAAGAACACGCGGCCCGGAATCACGTTGCGCGAATTAGGATGAACCTGCATCATCCCGACCGTCGCGCAGCCGAACGGCGCATGATCGAGGCCGATCCGGTTCACGAGATCGACGACGCGCGCCGCGCCGAGCAGCGCGTCGCGACGACGCGGCATCGGCGTCGGTCCCGCGTGCGCTTCCTGGCCCGTGAACGTGATCTCGTACCAGCGCTGTCCCTGCGCATCGGTCACGACACCGATCGTCCTGCACTCCGCCTCGAGTATCGGCCCTTGCTCGATATGCAGCTCGAACGCCGCATGCAGCTTGCGGCCACCGCAGGGCGCGTCGCCCGCATAACCGATCCGCGCGAGCTCCTCACCGATCGTCTTGCCGTCGACATCCTTGCGCGACAGTCCGTACTCGAGCGAAAACACGCCCGCGAACACACCCGAAGCCACCATTGCCGGCGCGAAGCGCGAGCCTTCCTCGTTCGTCCAGATCACGACCTCGACCGGGTGCTCGGTCTCGATGCCGTGATCGTTCAGAGTCCGAATCACTTCGAGGCCGCCGAGCACGCCATAGATGCCGTCGAAGCGGCCGCCGGTCGGCTGCGAATCGGCGTGCGAGCCGGTAACGACCGGCGCAGCGTCGGCCACGCGCCCAGCGCGGCGCATGAACACGTTACCCATCGTATCGACGGTCACCGTGCAGCCCGCGGCCTTCGCCCAACTGACGATCAGATCGCGGCCGGCCTTGTCGAGATCGGTCAGCGCAAGACGGCACACGCCGCCTTTCGGTGTCGCACCGATCTTCGCCATCTCCATCAGGCTGTCCCACAACCGCCGGCCGTTGACCTTGATCGACGTGTCGAATGCTGCCCGCTTTGATGTTTCCGATACCGCGTCCATTCGTATCGCTCCTGTGGGGTCCGTCATGTCGTCATCCCGGTCGATGCCGGTGCGCGCGTTGCCGCCGTCGGGCAAATCCGCACCTGCGAGGTGCAGCGAAGCATCGTTAGCGTGATTCGTCCGATCGATCGGCGGAGTCGCCGGCGCCGCGTTCCTCCGCACGTCGAATCCTGTCCGATTGGACAGGTTTTAGACGATCAAAATGCGTAGCGCAATGTCTTTCTTGCGCGCGCTGATGGAGCGAGAAGCGTGCCACCGCATTGCAGCATCGCGCAGGCGCCGACGCAGGAGCGCACGTGCGCTTGCTGCGAACCAGCGGCTAGAATGAAGCGCAACGCGGCATGCACGCCGCGCGAGGATAACGATGAGACATGACGAAGCAGCCGCCGAAGCAGCCGGCCACGACGAAACCGGCGCGCCTTTGCGGCGACGCAAGGCGCACATCCGCGCGTCAAACGAAGCGCATCTGCTCGCATGCGCGGAAGCGGTGTTCGCGGAACGCGGGCTCGACGGTGCGAGCACGGCAATGATCGCCGAACGTGCGGGTGTGCCAAAGGCGAACGTGCATTACTACTTCCCGACGAAGCTTGCGCTGTACCGTCGCGTGCTCGAGGACCTGTTCGAAGACTGGCACCGCGCGGCCGGCTCGTTCGAAGCCGGCGACGATCCGGTCGATGCGATCGGCAGCTACGTGCGGGCGAAGATGGATCTGTCGCGCCGGCGCCCGCTCGGCTCGAAGGTATGGGCCAACGAGATCATCCACGGTGCCGCGCACATGCACGACATCCTGTCCGAACGCGTGAAGCCGTGGTTCGATACGCGCGTGAAGGTGATCGAAGGCTGGATCGCACGCGGGTTGCTCGCACCGATCGACGCGCACGCGTTGATGTACCTGATCTGGGCGACCACGCAGCACTATGCGGATTTCGACGCGCAGATCCGCGCGCTGAGCGGCAAGCGTGCGTTCACGCAGAAGGCGTTCGCCGAGAAGACCGAGCAGGTCGTGCAGCTCGTGATCCGCGCGTGCGGTGCGGTATCGCCCGGCGCGCGCGCGTAGGATTGGTCGCAAATGCAAAGCGGGCGGCGGGCACGATGCAGGAATGTCCTGCACGATGCTCGCCGCCCGCGGCGGTGGACCGCCAGCGTGCCGTCCCGCACGTGACACGTCGGCTGCCCCCGCGCGGCCGCGCGACGCCGCCGGTGGGCGCGCGTTACGCGACGCGCTCGATCGCGATTGCCGTCGCCTCGCCGCCGCCGATACACAGCGACGCGACGCCGCGTGTCATCCCGTACGCTTCGAGTGCTGCGAGCAGCGTCACCATCACACGCGCACCCGACGCACCGATCGGATGGCCGAGCGCACATGCGCCGCCGTGCACGTTCACCTTGTCGTGCGGCAGGTCGAGATCGCGCATCGCGGCCATCGCAACCACCGCGAACGCTTCGTTGATCTCGAACAAATCGACGTCGCGCAGGTTCCAGCCGGTTTTCTCCGACAGCCGGCGGATCGCACCGATCGGCGCCGTGGCGAACAGGCCCGGTTTGTTCGCGTACGTCGAATGCGCGACGATCACGGCCTTCGGCGCAAGGCCCAATCGCTCCGCTTCAGAGCGGCGCATCATCACGAGCGCGGCCGCACCGTCTGAAATCGACGACGCGTTCGCGGCCGTCACCGTGCCGCCCTCGCGGAACGCCGGCTTGAGCGTCGGGATTTTGTCGAGCTTTGCCTTACCGGGCTGCTCGTCGATCGACACGATGCTTTCCGTCTTGCCGGCCTTCACGGTTACCGGCGCGATTTCCGCGACGAAGCGCCCTTCCGCGATCGCACGTTGCGCGCGCGTGAGCGACGTAATCGCAAACGCATCCTGCTCGTCGCGCGTGAACTGATAGGACTGCGCGCAGTCCTCGGCGAACGTCCCCATTAGCCGGCCCTTGTCGTATGCATCCTCGAGCCCGTCGAGGAACATGTGATCGAGCACCTGGCCGTGACCCATCCGCATCCCCGCACGCGCCTTCGGCAACAGGTACGGTGCGTTCGTCATGCTTTCCATCCCGCCCGCCACTGCTACGCTGGCCGACCCGGCCAGCAACAGGTCGTGCGCGAACATCGCGGCCTTCATCCCGGAGCCGCACATCTTGTTGACCGTGGTCGCGCCCGCGCCGAGCGGCAACCCGGCCTTCAATGCCGCCTGCCGCGCCGGTGCCTGGCCCTGGCCGGCCGGCAGCACGCAGCCGAACACGATTTCATCGATGCGCTCGGCCGGCACGCGGGCACGTTCGAGCGCCGCGCGAATCGCCACCGCGCCCAGCTCGCTGGCGCTGGCCGCCGCCAGATCGCCCTGAAAGCCGCCCATCGGCGTGCGCGCCGCGCCGACGATTACGATCGGATCCTGTGTCGTCATGATTCATTTCCTCCAGTGTCAGCGCGGTGCCATGCGCAGCGCGCCATCGAGACGGATGACCTCGCCGTTCAGCATCGTATTCTCGGCGATGTGGCGCACCAGCGCCGCGAATTCGTCCGGGCGGCCGAGCCGCGGCGGAAACGGCACGCTCTTGCCGAGCGCATCCTGCACGTCTTGCGGCATGCCTGCCATCATCGGCGTCGCGAAGATGCCCGGCGCGATCGTCACCACGCGAATGCCGAAGCGTGCGAGTTCGCGTGCGATCGGCAGCGTCATCCCGACCACGCCGCTCTTCGATGCCGCATACGCCGCTTGCCCGATCTGCCCGTCGAACGCCGCGACCGATGCCGTGTTCACGATCACGCCGCGCTCGCCGTCCGCATTGGGGTCCTGCTTCGACATTGCGTCGGCGGCGAGCCGGATCATGTTGAACGTACCGATCAGGTTGATCGACACCGCGCGCGCGAAGCGCTCGATCGAATGCGGTCCTTCACGGCCGACGACCTTCTCGCCCGGAGCGACGCCCGCACAGTTCACCAGCGCGTCGATGCGGCCGAACGCGTCGCGTGCGGCGGCGACCGCAGCCTGTCCGTCCGCTTCACTCGTCACGTCGGTCTTCACGAATCGCGCGGCCGCGCCGAGTTCGTTCGCGAGACCCGCACCGGCGTCTTCGTTGACGTCCACCAGCACCGCGTTGCCGCCTTCGGCGACCACCATGCGCGCCACTGCGGCGCCAAGGCCCGAACCGGCGCCCGTAATCAGAAAAACTCGATCCTTGATATTCATTCGCAGTCCGTATTCAGTGTCCTGGAGTCAGAATTGAGCGGCCTTTTCGGCTTCCATCTTGCGCAACACGAAGCGCTGTATCTTGCCGCTCGGGGTTTTGGGCAGTGCGTCGACGAACTCGATCGCACGCGGATATGCATGGGCCGACAGCCGTCGCTTCACGTGCTGACTGAGTTCATCGGCAAGCGCCGGCGTGGCGTCGAAGCCTTTCGACAGCACGACGAACGCCTTCACGATCTCCGTGCGCTCCGCGTCGGGTACGCCGATCACGGCAGCCTCGCTGACGGCCGGGTGCTCGATCAGCGCACTTTCCACGTCGAACGGGCCGATCCGGTAACCGGATGACGTAATCACGTCGTCCGCGCGACCGATGAAGCTCACCGTGCCGTCCGGTTCCAGTTCGACGTTGTCACCGGTCCGGTAATAGCCGCCTGCGATCGCGGGCGTGTCCTGCTGCCAGTAGCCGTCGAACCACAGCAGCGGCGAGTGTGCGATGTCGATCGCCAACGTGCCCGGCTGGCCGGGGCCAAGTTCGCGGCCAGCTTCGTCGAGCACAGCGACACGATAGCCGGGCATGGCCAAACCCGCCGAGCCGGGATGGACCACGTGCGTGAGCCCGTGATGATTGTTCACCACCATCCCCAGTTCGGTCTGGCCGTAGTGGTCGTAGATCGGCGCGCCGAGCGCTGCGTGGAACCAGCGCACGACTTCGGGGTTCAGCGGCTCGCCCGCGCTGCTGACGACGCGCAGCTGTCCCTTCAGCCGCGCGGCCGGTTCCGTGCCGGCCGCCATCAGCATCCGGTACGCAGTGGGCGAACCCGCGAGGCTCGTAATGCCAAGCCGCTCGATCACGTCGTAGGTGCTGTCGACCGTGAAGCCGCCCTCGTACAGCGTCGTTGCATGGCCGAGCAGCAGCGGGCCAGTGATTGCGTAATAGAGACCATACGCCCAGCCGGGATCCGCGATGTTCCAGAAGCGGTCGCTGTCGCGCAGGTCTACGGCGTCGCGCATGTACGCGCCGAACGCGACCAGCGCACGCAGGGGCACCGGCACGCCCTTCGGCAAGCCCGTCGTGCCCGACGTCGACATCATCATGAACAGATCGGTGCCCTTGCGCGACACCGGTTCGAACACGTCGGGCTGCGTATCGAGCGTTGCGCGGAAGTCGATGTCGCCGGCCGGCAGCACGTCGCCGGATTCGCGCACCGTCGCGATCCGCGGGCAATCCGCGATCTCGTCGAGTTTCGCGCGATTCGCGATGTTGGTGACGACCAGGCGCGCATCGCTCATGCGCAGCCGATGCTCGATGGCCTTCGGCCCAAATGCGGTGAAAAGCGGCTGGTAGACGGCGCCCGCGCGCCACGTGCCGAGGATCGTCGCGACCAGCTCCGGCGTACGCGGCAACAAGCCGGCGACCACGTCGCCCGGCTTCACGCCCTGCTCGACGAGCAGGTGCGCGACACGCGCCGACAGCGCGCGCATCTGCGCGAACGTGAAGCTGCGGTGCTGGCCGCCCGCGTCGATCCAGTCGAGCGCGACAGCATTGATGTTCGCTGCCGCATGCCGGTCACAGCACTCGACGCAGGCGTTCAGGCCCTGCTCCAGATCGCCGAGCAGACAGGCCGCGGCCTTCTCGATACGGAAACCGGCCACGGCGTCGGCGTAGGCCGGCGCCACCCGGGCGGTTGCTCCATCACGCATGCATGTCTCCTGTTCGTTATGACCGCCGGCGGGCCGGGGTATATCGATGATGGTAGACAGCCGTCACATTGCAATCAATGACAAACAGAATCTAGAATCGTGATCGCTTTTGCCATGTCTGGAGGCATGAATAAATGGGGCCACAGATGATCTCGCCGGGCTTTGTCGACGATGCGCTCGAGAGCCTGCGCCGACAACGCATGCCGACGGCGCCGGTGCTGCGCGCGGCAGGCCTGCCGGCCACCGTGCGCGAGCCGGTCACGCCGCAACAGTACGGCCGGCTGTGGCTCGCGATCGCCGGCGCGATCGACGACGAATTCTTCGGGCTCGCCGCCCGGCCGATGCGGCGCGGCAGCTTCACGCTGCTGTGCCATGCGGTACTGCACGCGGGTACGCTGGAAAAGGCGCTGCGCCGTGCCCTGCAGTTCCTTCGAGTGGTGCTGGACGAGCCGCACGGGGAGCTCGTGGTTGCCGACGGCCAGGCGCAGATCATTCTGACGCAGGCCGGCGCGCCATATTCGGCCTTTGCCTACCGAACGTTCTGGCTGATGCTGCTCGGCGTCGCGTGCTGGTTGATTGGCCGGCGCATTCCGCTGCAGCGCATCGATTTCGCGTGCCCGAGCCCGGACCAGCGCGGCGACTACCACCAGTTCTTCGGTGTGCCGGTCCATTTCGACCGGCCCGACAGCCGGCTCGCGTTCAACGCCGCGTACCTCGCGCTGCCGACGATCCGTTCGCCGCAAGGGCTGAAGACCTTCCTGCGCGGCGCGCCCGGCAATCTGCTGGTGCGCTATCGGCACGACACGGGCTGGGTGGCCAAAGCACGCGCGCACCTGAAGGCATCGCCGGCCGCCGAATGGCCGGACTTCGACACGCTCGCCACGCGTCTCGGTACGACGCCCGCGACGCTGCGGCGACGCCTGCGCGCCGAGGGACAGAGCTTCGCGTCGATCAAGGATGAACTGCGCGGCGCGCTCGCTCAGTCGCTGCTACGCGAGCAAACTCTCAGCGTCGCGGAAATCGCGGCCGAACTCGGATTTACCGAGCCGAGCGCGTTTCATCGCGCGTTCCGGAAATGGACGGGCACGAGCCCGGGCGCGTTTCGGCGCGACGTCAACGCGGCGTGATCTGAGCGGGGAACGGCGGTTTGCCGGGAGTCGGCGGCCGCCGACGCTTGCGCGTGCTATCGATCGTGAATGCACCGCAGGTGCGGTTCAGTTCCGAGAAGAGCGTGACGGGTGCCACGGCAAGCGAGATCGATAAAAGACGGATGGGAACCGCGTCGATCGCCCAGGGGAAAGCCGGGCAACCTGCGTGGAGGGAGGATTTAACTGAGCGTGCTATCCGAACCGGTAACACGGAACGTCCGGGTCTGTGCCCGATGGCGAGCTTCGCCGCGCAACATGCCTTTCCGCCGCCGCAAATGCAAAAACCCCCGCCTGTTTGGGCGGGGGTTTCTGGCTTAGGGAGCCTGACGATTACCTACTTTCACACGGGAATCCGCACTATCATCGGCGTAGAGTCGTTTCACGGTCCTGTTCGGGATGGGAAGGGGTGGGACCGACTCGCTATGGTCATCAGGCAAAGAGGGTTGTCCTGCTGGCATGGCCAACAGAACCAATCTGGGAAGAAGCAGTAATTTTAGGTTGTGTGTATCACACACGAGAATCCAACCGTCCGACGCGCTCTGTAGCGCGAAACAGACTTGTTATAGGATCAAGCCTTACGGGCAATTAGTATCGGTTAGCTGAACGCATTACTGCGCTTACACACCCGACCTATCAACGTCCTGGTCTCGAACGACCCTTCAAGGGGATCTAGTCCCCAGGGATATCTCATCTTAAGGCGAGTTTCCCGCTTAGATGCTTTCAGCGGTTATCTCTTCCGAACATAGCTACCCGGCGATGCCACTGGCGTGACAACCGGTACACCAGAGGTTCGTCCACTCCGGTCCTCTCGTACTAGGAGCAGCCCCCTTCAAATATCCAACGCCCACGGCAGATAGGGACCAAACTGTCTCACGACGTTTTAAACCCAGCTCACGTACCTCTTTAAATGGCGAACAGCCATACCCTTGGGACCGGCTACAGCCCCAGGATGAGATGAGCCGACATCGAGGTGCCAAACACCGCCGTCGATATGAACTCTTGGGCGGTATCAGCCTGTTATCCCCAGAGTACCTTTTATCCGTTGAGCGATGGCCCTTCCATACAGAACCACCGGATCACTATGACCTGCTTTCGCACCTGCTCGACTTGTCGGTCTCGCAGTTAAGCACGCTTATGCCATTGCACTATCAGCACGATTTCCGACCGTACCTAGCGTACCTTCGTACTCCTCCGTTACGCTTTGGGAGGAGACCGCCCCAGTCAAACTGCCTACCATGCACTGTCCCCGACCCGGATCACGGGCCAAGGTTAGAACCTCAAACAAACCAGGGTGGTATTTCAAGGACGGCTCCACCGAAACTAGCGTTCCGGTTTCATAGCCTCCCACCTATCCTACACAGATCGGTTCAAAGTCCAATGCAAAGCTACAGTAAAGGTTCATGGGGTCTTTCCGTCTAGCCGCGGGTAGATTGCATCATCACAAACACTTCAACTTCGCTGAGTCTCGGGAGGAGACAGTGTGGCCATCGTTACGCCATTCGTGCAGGTCGGAACTTACCCGACAAGGAATTTCGCTACCTTAGGACCGTTATAGTTACGGCCGCCGTTTACCGGGACTTCAATCAAGAGCTTGCACCCCATCATTTAATCTTCCGGCACCGGGCAGGCGTCACACCCTATACGTCCACTTTCGTGTTTGCAGAGTGCTGTGTTTTTATTAAACAGTCGCAGCCACCAGTTTATTGCAACCCCTTCACCCTCCTGGCGCAGGCCAGTCAAGCTACAAGGGCGTACCTTATCCCGAAGTTACGGTACCAATTTGCCGAGTTCCTTCTCCCGAGTTCTCTCAAGCGCCTTAGAATACTCATCTCGCCCACCTGTGTCGGTTTGCGGTACGGTCATCGTTAGACTGAAGCTTAGAGGCTTTTCTTGGAACCACTTCCAATTGCTTCGCTCCCGAAGGAGCTCGCGCCACACCCTTGAATTACGCGCCCGGATTTGCCTAAGCGCCTTCTCCAATGCAGCGACCGGGACTTCCAACACCCGGACAACCTTCCGCGATCCGTCCCCCCATCGCATCTAACGACGGTGCAGGAATATTGACCTGCTTCCCATCAGCTACGCATTTCTGCCTCGCCTTAGGGGCCGACTCACCCTACGCCGATGAACGTTGCGTAGGAAACCTTGGGCTTACGGCGAGGGGGCCTTTCACCCCCTTTATCGCTACTCATGTCAGCATTCGCACTTCCGATACCTCCAGCACGCTTTTCAACGCACCTTCGCAGGCTTACGGAACGCTCTCCTACCATGCGTGCAAGCACGCATCCGCAGCTTCGGTATATAGCTTAGCCCCGTTACATCTTCCGCGCAGGACGACTCGATCAGTGAGCTATTACGCTTTCTTTAAAGGGTGGCTGCTTCTAAGCCAACCTCCTGACTGTTTTAGCCTTCCCACTTCGTTTCCCACTTAGCTATATTTGGGGACCTTAGCTGGCGGTCTGGGTTGTTTCCCTCTTGACACCGGACGTTAGCACCCGATGTCTGTCTCCCGTGATTGCACTCTTCGGTATTCGGAGTTTGCTATGGCGGGGTAATCTGCAATAGACCCCCCAACCATGACAGTGCTCTACCCCCGAAGGTGAGACACGAGGCACTACCTAAATAGTTTTCGGAGAGAACCAGCTATTTCCAGGTTTGTTTAGCCTTTCACCCCTATCCACAGCTCATCCCCTAACTTTTCAACGTTAGTGGGTTCGGACCTCCAGTACGTGTTACCGCACCTTCATCCTGGCCATGGATAGATCACCTGGTTTCGGGTCTACGCCCAGCAACTGAACGCCCTATTCGGACTCGCTTTCGCTACGCCTGCCCTATACGGTTAAGCTTGCTACTGAACGTAAGTCGCTGACCCATTATACAAAAGGTACGCCGTCACCCCTTACGAGGCTCCGACTGTTTGTATGCATGCGGTTTCAGGATCTATTTCACTCCCCTCCCGGGGTTCTTTTCGCCTTTCCCTCACGGTACTGGTTCACTATCGGTCGATCACGAGTATTTAGCCTTGGAGGATGGTCCCCCCATCTTCAGACAGGATTTCACGTGTCCCGCCCTACTTGTCGCACACCTAGTTCTTTCATACTGTTTTCGCCTACAGGGCTATCACCTGCTATGGCCGCACTTTCCAGAGCGTTCGGCTAACAATACAAATAAAGAGTGCAAGGCTCATCCCATTTCGCTCGCCACTACTTTGGGAATCTCGGTTGATTTCTTTTCCTGCGGTTACTTAGATGTTTCAGTTCACCGCGTTCGCTTCGCATGGCCTATGTATTCAGCCATGGATACTCCATAAGGAGTGGGTTTCCCCATTCGGACATCTACGGATCAAAGCTCGTTTGCCAGCTCCCCGTAGCTTTTCGCAGGCTACCGCGTCCTTCATCGCCTGTGATCGCCAAGGCATCCACCACATGCACTTGTTCGCTTGACCCTATAACGAGTCTGTCTCGTTACAGGTTGAGTTCTCGCGTTGTGCCGTATTCCAAGTTGATGTCGACCAGAGTTGGCGCTTTAGCGCTTACTCTGGCCCCACTCCCGTAGGGAGCCGAACATGAAGTTCGAATCATCTTGAGATACATCGATACAATCACAACCCGGATAGTTTTCACGTCCATCTCAAAGACGCTTCCGCTATCCAAATTACTTACTTCTTCCAGATTGTTAAAGAACGACAGCCGATACTTTCGTACCGCTCTGACTGGCTCAATCGCCAATGAGTAATGTTCGATTCGTTCTCTCGAACTCCATCAAACATTATCCATTGGGCTCCCTTCGGGAGTGAGATGCTCGTAAGCGCTGAAGCGCTAACGATCATCGCAATTGGTGGAGGCAGACGGGATCGAACCGACGACCCCCTGCTTGCAAAGCAGGTGCTCTCCCAGCTGAGCTATGCCCCCATGAGTACAGATTTGCCTCAGGTACTACAGCCATCGGCATGGGCTGCTCGTAAGCGCTAAAGCGCTAACGATCACCGACACGTCAGACAATGGTGGGTCTGGTTGGATTCGAACCAACGACCCCCGCCTTATCAAGACGGTGCTCTAACCGACTGAGCTACAGACCCCTGAGTCTGTCTTTAATTTACAGCCGATAAGCGTGAGCGCTCAACTTTGCGAGAAGCTCTGGAAAGGAGGTGATCCAGCCGCACCTTCCGATACGGCTACCTTGTTACGACTTCACCCCAGTCATGAATCCTACCGTGGTGACCGTCCTCCTTGCGGTTAGACTAGCCACTTCTGGTAAAACCCACTCCCATGGTGTGACGGGCGGTGTGTACAAGACCCGGGAACGTATTCACCGCGGCATGCTGATCCGCGATTACTAGCGATTCCAGCTTCATGCACTCGAGTTGCAGAGTGCAATCCGGACTACGATCGGTTTTCTGGGATTAGCTCCCCCTCGCGGGTTGGCAACCCTCTGTTCCGACCATTGTATGACGTGTGAAGCCCTACCCATAAGGGCCATGAGGACTTGACGTCATCCCCACCTTCCTCCGGTTTGTCACCGGCAGTCTCCTTAGAGTGCTCTTGCGTAGCAACTAAGGACAAGGGTTGCGCTCGTTGCGGGACTTAACCCAACATCTCACGACACGAGCTGACGACAGCCATGCAGCACCTGTGCGCCGGTTCTCTTTCGAGCACTCCCGAATCTCTTCAGGATTCCGACCATGTCAAGGGTAGGTAAGGTTTTTCGCGTTGCATCGAATTAATCCACATCATCCACCGCTTGTGCGGGTCCCCGTCAATTCCTTTGAGTTTTAATCTTGCGACCGTACTCCCCAGGCGGTCAACTTCACGCGTTAGCTACGTTACTAAGGAAATGAATCCCCAACAACTAGTTGACATCGTTTAGGGCGTGGACTACCAGGGTATCTAATCCTGTTTGCTCCCCACGCTTTCGTGCATGAGCGTCAGTATTGGCCCAGGGGGCTGCCTTCGCCATCGGTATTCCTCCACATCTCTACGCATTTCACTGCTACACGTGGAATTCTACCCCCCTCTGCCATACTCTAGCCTGCCAGTCACCAATGCAGTTCCCAGGTTGAGCCCGGGGATTTCACATCGGTCTTAGCAAACCGCCTGCGCACGCTTTACGCCCAGTAATTCCGATTAACGCTTGCACCCTACGTATTACCGCGGCTGCTGGCACGTAGTTAGCCGGTGCTTATTCTTCCGGTACCGTCATCCCCCGGCTGTATTAGAGCCAAGGATTTCTTTCCGGACAAAAGTGCTTTACAACCCGAAGGCCTTCTTCACACACGCGGCATTGCTGGATCAGGCTTTCGCCCATTGTCCAAAATTCCCCACTGCTGCCTCCCGTAGGAGTCTGGGCCGTGTCTCAGTCCCAGTGTGGCTGGTCGTCCTCTCAGACCAGCTACTGATCGTCGCCTTGGTAGGCCTTTACCCCACCAACTAGCTAATCAGCCATCGGCCAACCCTATAGCGCGAGGCCCGAAGGTCCCCCGCTTTCATCCGTAGATCGTATGCGGTATTAATCCGGCTTTCGCCGGGCTATCCCCCACTACAGGACATGTTCCGATGTATTACTCACCCGTTCGCCACTCGCCACCAGGTGCAAGCACCCGTGCTGCCGTTCGACTTGCATGTGTAAGGCATGCCGCCAGCGTTCAATCTGAGCCAGGATCAAACTCTTCAGTTCAAACCTGTTACTGTTTTCGGTTCCGTTAAGAACCGGTCGCTCACTCAAAGCTGACAGGAATATGAATCACTTCATAAACCTGACTTACTTTAGTGTGAGACTCTTGATACTTTCGCTTTCTGATCCGAGGATCAGCTCGCTGCCATCAAGCGCCCACACTTATCGGCTGTTAATTTTTAAAGAGCATTCCTGCGAGGAACTTCGCGTTTCCCGGCAGCGCTGCGTTTTCAGCAGCAGAGAAGCGAGATTATGAACCGCCTTTCTTCGCTCGTCAACAACTTTCTGAACTGCTTCGTTGCGACCGCGAGGGGTTCAGCTTCGTGTGCCCAAGGCCGTTACCGCTGACCCAGTCGCACCGCTTCCCTTCTTCTCCCGCGCCGCGTTTCCGTTAGCGCGAAAGAGGCGTGATTCTAGGCACCCGCCCGCGGCCGCGCAACCCCTTTGTGAAAATATTTTGAAAAAGCCCCGTGCGCTGCCGCGCACGGGGCTTGGGGCTGGAGCGCGCGCCGCACTTCATATACAGAGGGCATCACGAGCCGGGGCCGATCGGGAACGCATTCTTCCTCCATCCCCTATAGAAAGTGCGCCACGCCTCGCTCTCGATCGCGCCGATGGTCACGCGGCGGAACGATCGATACGCGTCGCGCCGTCGCGTATCATGCGGCGATCGAACCACGCACCCATACCCACGATGGACAGCACCACACAATCCGGCGACACGGACCTTCGAGGCGAATACACGGCGCTGCGCGAGCGCGCCGTCATGCTCGAAGAAAATGTTCCGCCGCTTCTGCAACGAATTTCGGACGTGCTCCCGCGCATCTGCGGCGAATCCGAACTCGCGGACGAGCATCGTGAACGGCTCGTCGGCGCGCGCAATGCGGCAATGGTGTCGATCGAAAACTATCAACAGGCGATCCCGTTTCTGCAAACCGCAGACTCCATCATCGAACAGCTCGACAAGACGCCTGAGCGCGACGAGGACGTCGAGTGGCGCGAATCGCTGCTGCAACGGCTCGACGAACTGATCGACGTCGCGGTCGTGATGATCGACGATGCGCAAACTTATTACGAGCAAGCGGACGCTAGCGATCTGTCCAGCGTGCCGAAGTCCATTCTCGAAGACTGAGCATCACCGCCGGCGCGCGTACCGTGCACCTGCTGCATATGCCGCGCGCCCCCCACTTTCGGACGGCTGTCGGCGCGCTGCGCCTTCCACGTCGGCAGCTCCGCACCTCGCCAGAACCAATTCGCCGCCGCGCTCACATCTTGTCCAGAACGACCGGCTCGGCGACTACCGGTACTCGGATATATCCGCCCTTCGCATCGCCATACGCGCGGGCTTTTCCGTCAAGCACGTATTGCGCGGTCAATGCACATAACGCGGCGTCCCGCGCGTCCACCGATCGCAATGCCGACACGTCAATTCCGAGCTGCGTCAGCAAGTGCCGCCGCTGATTGCGTTTCAGCTTCGCCGACGCGATCGCCGTGCCGAGCATCGCGCAGGTAATCGCATACGGATAAGTCTCGAAGCTCACACGTCCACCGGCATAGTGCACATTGGTCAACAGCGGGTAGGCATCCGCCAGCGCGCGGTACACGCGCTCGCCCATGAACATCCAGTCGAAAAAACCCGATGTGCTGGCCACGGCCTGCTCGCGCGACGGCGTCGGGAAACACGAGATCCGCTCGCGCGCGAGCGCCTGCTCGGCAGCCCGGCGTCCCGTTCCGCTCCACCACAGGCTCGGCGCATCGACACCAACAGCCATTACATTATGCTGGGTACACAGCGCAGGCAGCGCTTCCGGCGCAATCCTGGCCTCGCGACAAACGATCGTCGAGCCACGCAGGATCACGAGATCGCACAGCTTCCTGTCGCCACCGACGTCGACGCCCGCGACGGCGGGCAACGACCGCGCAACAGATCCGGATCGGTCCGCTCGCATGGTCGCGCGTCAGTTCGCCGGCCGCGCGTCGTACGCGGCATCGAAGATCGCCTCCAGCCCCGGGTGCACGCCGCGCATCCGGTCGACGACCGACTTCGCCCAATCGAAATACGCCTGCTTGCGCTCGAGTGGCCAGTCCGCGGGCGGATGCCGCGCGATGTCGCGCAGGTTGCAGATCTTGTCGGCCAGCTTCACGAGCTTCGCGCGACGGCTAATAGTCGCGGCATGCTCGACCTGCAGGCGCTTGCGTTCGTCCTTCGGCAACGACTTGTCGTCGGTGACCTCCATCACGATGTCGGCGACGTCCTTGCCGAACAGCCGCAGCAACTCTTGTTCGGTCGTCTCCGTATCCTCGATCGTGTCGTGCAGCACTGCCGCGACGATCACGCGCTCGTCCTCGATGCCGGCTTCGTTGGCCAATACGTCGGCCAGTGCGATCGGATGGTTGATGTACGGCGACGCGTCGTCGTCCTTGCGCCGCTGATTGCGATGCTTGTCCGCCGCGAATGCGATAGCCGCTACAAGCTTGTTCATTGTCGATTCCCCTCGTGTGGCCGGACCCGCGGCCGGCAGAACCGGCAGCGTGCGTTTCGGAGCCGCACATACTACCTGTACGCGATGACCATTCCCACGTATTGAGACATCGGGACACCCACCGTCATGCGCCCGCGGCCTCGCGCTGCAGTGCGACGACGTTTACCCGTGCGCCGAACACGTCGTGCACGAGCGGCAGCAGGTGATCGTGATGAGTCAGGAACAGCACCTGCGTACGCGTCGACAGATCGCGCAGCGCCTCGAGGCCTGCCTTCGCCCGCGCATCGTCGAAGTTGATGAACAGATCGTCGGCGACGAACGGCAGCCCGCTTCTGCTGGCAAGCTGCAGTTCGAGCGCCGCGATTCGCAGCGCGAGGAACAGCTGGTCGCGCGTCCCTTCGCTCAGGCCGGCGACTTCGACCGACGTGCCCGTCGTGCGGCGCGCGTAGAGCGCAGGCGGCGTCCGTTCGGTATCGACGGTCAGCCGCGCAAATTCACCGAGCGTAAGCCCGGCGAAAATCTCGCCCGCGCGGCGCAGCATCGGCCCCTGCTTCTGGTCGCGATAGCGATCGGTCGCCCACTTCAACAAGCGGCTCGCGGTCGCTGCTTCCAGATACTGCTCGGCTGCGTCGCCCATGGCCGCCAGCGCTTCCTGACGCTTCGCCTCGGCCACCGCCGCATTCGCGTGGCCATCGATCGCACCGAATGCCTGCTGCGCGACGACCTGTTGCTGAGCGAGTTCGTTCAGGCGCTTGCCGACATCGCCTAGCGCCTGCTTCACGGCTTCGAGATGTGCGGGCACATCGGCGATGTCCTGTTCCGCGACCTCAGCCTCGACAGCCGACTGCGACAACCCGTCGCCGTCGCGCACGAGCGCCTCCTTCGCGGCTTCGAGCGCCTGTCGCAGCTCGCGTTGCCGATCCGAGCGCTCGGCCAGCGGCAGTGCCGCGTCGATCGACGCGACGCCGGCCAGTTGCAGCAGCGGTTGAATCCGCGCGTCGGCGCCGGCGACGGCCGCAGCCGCATCGGCGACCTTGCCGTCAGCTTGCCGCACAGCGTCGTCGGCACGTGCAATCGCACGCGCGGTTTCGCGTGCAGCCGCCACACGCATCGTCAACCGACGCGCCACGTCGAGCCAGTCGCCGCTTGCAAGCCACGCGGGCTCCAGTGCTTCGGCAAGCCGCCGTGCGCCGGCCTCGAGCGCAGCCAGTTCCGCACGAATCGCAGCGATCCGGTTGCGCGGCGCATCGGCGGCGGCCAGTTCGGCCGTCACCGTATTCGCAAGTGCGAGCGCCCCTTCGGCCGCAGCCAGCGTCACCGCGTTCGCGTGCAGCCGCGCGTCGGCAAGCGCGCCGCGCCATTGCGCATGCCACGCATCGTACGCGGTCTGGGCCTGGGAAGCGCGCGAGCGGGCCGTTGCGCAGCCGCGCTCGGCTTCGCGCGCGCGCTCCGCGAGCCCCTCCTTCTGCGCGAGCATTTTCTCCGCCGACTGCACGAACGTCTCGGCGATCGCGACGAGCGCGCCCAGTCCATCGGCACCATCCCCGCGCGATACCAGTTGCAGCGCCGAACGCAATGCGGCTTCCGCAGCGGCGCGTGCCTCGCGAGTCATCGCGAATTCGCGGCGCAGGCGGTCGAGCTCGGATTGCGCGGCGAACACTGCGTCGCGCTTCGCGAGCCAGTCGCTCATCGCCGTGAGCGGCATGCCCGGCACGCCGGCCGTCGCCGCCTGTGCGGCCCATGCGTCACGATGTGCAGCCAGCTCGCGTTCGCGCTCGTCAACGGCCGCCTGCCGGCGCGTGAACACCGCGCATGCGGCCTCGACCTGCTGGCGCAGCGACTGCAGCGTCGCCGCTGCCTGCGTCGCGCCGAGCTGCGCATCGACGAGTTCGTCGGCGAGGCGAATCGCATCGTCAACGGCCGGCGCGCCGGTCGCAAGATCGACCGCACCGCTGCGGACGTCGCCCCACGCAGCGTCGCGACGCGCACGCGCAGACAGTACCTCGGCGGTCGTGACGACCTTGTGGGTCTGCGCGAAATGCTTCTCCTGCAGTTCGAGCCGCTCGAGCTCTTCGCGCGCGGCATCACGGGCGTCGCGGGCGGCAACCGCAGCGCTCACGCGTTCGCTCGCTTCGGCAAGCAGCGCACCCAGCCCGGCCGCGGTCGGCACGTCGAGCAGCCTCAGCGCGTCGACCGGCATGCGCCACCGGCCGAGCGCATCGAGCGCGTCGGCGAGCGTACGTTCGGCGGCGGCAATGTCGCGTTCGAGCGCCTGCTCACGCTGCCCGCTGCCGCGAAAGCCCTGCGCATCGGCGAGGGCCGCACGCAATACTTCGGGCACCTCGACCGTCGACAGGCGCGTCAACTGATCCTGCACCTGCGCCAGCTCCTGCGTGCGCTCGTCGAGCGCTTCGCGCGCGCCGGCCAGCGCCTGATGCAGCGCGCCGTGATCGCGCAACAGGTTTGCGACGGTCTTCAGCGACAACGCGCTCGGCAGTGCAGCCCGCAGCGGCGCTTCGTCGGTCGGCCAGCCGAGCTGCGCTGCGGCCGCGCCGGCGGCCGACAGATGCCGCTCGGCTTCCGCTCCCAACAAGAGCAGATCCTGCGCGTGGTTCATGCACGCGCCGCGCAACCGGTCGAGCGATTCGATGTCGCCTTCGAGCGCCAGCGCGTCGGCATCCGGCTCGATCGCATCGCGTGTCTGCCGTTTCGCGAGCAGGTCTGCACGCCGCTCCTCGAGCACTTTGCGTTCGGCCGCGAGATCACCTTGCGCTTTCAGCAGGTCGGCGTACGCGGTCGGCGGCAATTCGACGACGGCGCCCAGCTCGGCGAGCGCCGCTTCCTTGATCGTCAGCTCCTTCAGATATGGCGCCAGTCGCCGCACGCGTTCGAGCTTCGACCGCAATGCTTCGAGGCGGCGCTGCTCAGCGCGTGCCTGTTCGATCTCGTGCTCGATTGCATCGCGCGCTTCCTTGCGATCGACCCAGTCGCGCGTGCGCACCTGGACCGCCTTCAGTTCGCCGACGGCCTCGTTGAACAGCGTCTCGGCCTGCGCGAACGCACTGCCGCTGCGTCGCGGCGCCCACAGCTCCGCGACGCGGGCATCCAACTCGTCGCGCACGGGCCCCAGCGTACCGACGCCCGCAGCCGATTCGAACAGCACCTGACCCAGCTTGTCGGACGCGTCGAGTATGCTGCGGCCGCCGTCGACGAGCCGACCATGGTCCAGCCCGAACATCTGCTCGAAGAACTCGCGCGTCGCGCCGTCGAGGATCCCGTTCAGATAGTCGTCCGGCAACTTGTCGTCGGCCGGCGTGCGCAGCGGGCTGCGTCCGCGCGCACGATGAAACGCGAGCGAACCGCTGCGGCCCTCCAGCACACCGCCGATCCGCAGCTCCGGCGTCGCATGCAGGAAGTCGAGCGGCGTCTGCAGCTTCATCCCGAACAGCAATTCCGACACGGCCGTGCGGATGGTGGACTTGCCGGCCTCGTTCGGCCCCACGATCACGTGGAAATCCTGGCTTGCCGACGGAAAGCGCAGCGTTTCGTCGGTGAACTTGCCGTACTTGATCAGATCGAGCTGACTGATGCGCATCGCTTACTCCCCCCTCGCAAGCCGCGCGAGCAACGCGGGCCCCACCTGTTCGACCAGCGCCGTGAGTTCGCCGGCGCGCGCCATCGTCAGCAGCGGCACCTCCTCCTTCACGTCGCTGCGCACCTTGCCGACGAACGGCTTCAGGTCGCGGTCTAGCAGGGCGAGGAAGTCGGGATCGTGCGCGGCCTCGGTCAGAATCTGCTTCAGATCTTCCAGCGCCTCGAGCTGCTCGCTCTCGCGTTGCGCCCGTTCGGGTTCGGACGTCGCAAGCCGAACCTTCTCCAGCCACAGCCGTTCGTTGCCGATGATGCCGATCTGGTTCAGCACCTCCGCGCGCAATTGCGGTGCACGGCCGAAAAAGAGACCATGCGCGGACGTCCGCCCGACGACCGTCACGCGCACCGCGCGCGGCACGTGGCCGTCGACGCTCAGCAAAGTCTCGAGCGACTGGCCGATCTTTCTCGACAGATCGGCGACGGTGAAGCAGTCGGACGCATCGACCGACACGGCTTCCCAGCGCAGCACATCGAGGTACAGGCGTTCGACGTGCGTGCGGCCCTGCTCGACCGTCACCAGCACCGCGCCGCGGCGACCCGTCTCGCGGATATGACGGCCCTGCAGGTTGCCGGGGAATACGACGGTCGACGGCCCCGACCATTGCTGGAACTCGTGCACATGGCCGAGCGCCCAGTAGTCGTAGCCTTTCGCATGCAGTTCCGCCAGTGAGCACGGCGCGTAGTTCGCGTGCGCAGCATAGCCTTCGAGCGCGGTGTGCAGCACGCCGATGTTGTAATGGCCCGGCACGGGATCCGGATAGCCGATCGCGAGATTGTCGACGACGGCCTTGTCCTTGAAGCTCTGCCCGTGCAGCGCGACGTCGAATTCCGGCAGCGTGAACGTCTCCGGCTTGCGGTGACCGAACACGGTCACGTTGTCGGGCAAGGTCAGCTTCTTCGTCATCTCGCTCTCGGCATCGTGATTGCCGCCGAGCACGAATGCGCGAATGCCGGCCTTGCGCAGACGGCCCATCTGCTGGCCGAAAAAGATGCCGGTGTTGTGGTCCTTCCAGTCACCGTCGTACAGGTCGCCCGCGATCACGAGGAACGCGACTTCCTCTTCGATCGCACGATCCACGAGTTGCCGCAGCGCCTCGCGGGACGCGTTGCGCAACTGCGCGGCCGGCGCGTCCGGATAGGCGCTCAGGCCGTGCAACGGGCTGTCAAGGTGAATGTCTGCCGCGTGGATGAACTTCACGAAGGTTCCTCTGGATCATGACGAAAGGGCGATGTCGACCGGCATTGTGCACTGTTGAACGACGGACGCTGCAGCCAGCGACAATCCGGACAGCCGCCGGCGCATCATTGCGTTGCGACGCGAGTGCGATCGGGCGGTATTGCCACGATGCCGGCCCGCAGACCGCACGCGCAGCTATTTAAGCATGGCGACCACGCGATGGCAGGCGCGTGGTGCGCGTACGAAGCACACGGGCCCGGCGCGGATGCGCGATTGCGGTCGACGCGTTTCGTCGTCACTCGTTCATGGAAGAGCACCGGCATGCGCAAACGCGCGGCAGCGTGGGCAACACGGATGTATCCGCCATCGAATCGGACGATCGCCGTCGCGGTTTCGGCCACACAGGCGCGCCAGTCGCTCAGCGCGCGAGAGGTCTGCGAGCTGCCGAAACGCAGTCCGTGGCCGCGTTCTTACCGTGCTCCGCGCCGGTTCGCATGCAATGAAATCACGGCCACACGGAATGCACCGGATAGAGGCCGACGCGCAACGTGCGCGGGCTTTTGTGCCCGCGGAACGAGATCCGTCGTGAGCCCTTTTTTGCAAGCGAGAAAGTGCCCGCATAAAGCAGACTTGCTCGAATCTGTCCGGGATTCGTGCTGAAAAGCCGCGCCGGGCAAACTTCAACAATGCCTCAGCGTCGAAGTGCTGGATTTCATATGAGCTTTGCACGACCGGATCGACGCCGATCGTCAATACCGTGTCCCTGACGTTACTCCAGAACGACAAAATCCTCACTCAGCGTAGACCGCTGAGTGAGGATCGCGCCGACCATCCCGAGCAGCCCGGCCCGCATCAAGGCGGCCCGAACCTTCGCGGGAAACGTATCGCTTACAACGCTCCGCCTTGTGCCGACGCCGAACCCTTCACGCCGACCGATGCGCCGCCCTGCACGGAGTTCGTCGCGCCTTCGAGCGCTTCACCGGCCTTCGCCTTCGCACCGCCTGCGACATCGCCCGCCGTCGACACTGCGCGCTGCGCGTGGGTCTTTGCCGAGGTCGCGACATGCTTCACGTGTGCCTTCGTCGCGTGTGCGGCGGATGTTGCGGCATCCTGCGCGGAACCGGCAGCCGAGCCGACCGCCTGCGTCGCGCCGCCGACCGTATTGCCCGCTGCCGAGCCGACATCGCCGACCGTCTTGCCGACGCCGTGCAGTGCACCGCCGACGAGATTGCCTGCGCCCGAACCCGAGCCCGCCGCATTGGCGCCCGCGCCGGCCTGCACGCCCACGCCGCCGCCGAGCAGAGGCGTCTGGACCTGTGCGCCGACGCCGGCGGAACCCTCCGCGCCCGTCTGCGCGGTTTGTGCGAAAGCAGCCGATGCGATTGCCGTCAGCGCGGCGCCAAGCAGAATCGTGCGAATCTTGTTCATGGTCATTCTCCCCAAAGACGTTGTTGCTGCGGGCCGCTCAATGCGGCCGGTCGCATGCCTCGCCGCGACGTGCGGCAGGTGGAGCTAATGTAGCGGCGCAAACGCTCGAAACCGTCGAATTGCGGCGACTGTTACTTCGGTTGCAAATGCTGACGATTGACTCACAGTGTTTGACAATCGTCGCGGCCGGCGCATGCATTGCGCAGCCTCTTGATGGCGGTCACGCAAGATTGCCTGCGCTGCGACGTGCGGATATAAATCCTGCATGGACACGAATCGCTGGACTCATGACCCCGTCGGCGCATTTCGCGCGTGGCAGGAAACGGCTGCGACCGGCGCCGGCCGCCGGCCGTTCGCACCACGATCGGTCGTGCAACATGTGGCGATGTTCGAACGATTCCTGCACCATCTCGTTTCGCAGCGCGTATCGCTGGCGACGTTCGGCCCGGATCATGTCGCGACGTTCCTGGCCGAACTCGAACGGCGCTGCACACCGGGCACGTCGACACGCATGCGCTATGCGAAGCTGATCGAGCGGCTATCCCGCCATCTCGTGGAGACCGGTGTGCGGACGAGTCATCCCGCAGGTCGAACGACGCGCGATCTCGCATGGCCCGATGGCGAGCCTGAACCGGGCTACTTGTCGGCGGACGCCGACGCCGCCCTGCAGCGTCACGTTCAGCCGCGTCCGGACGATACGCCGGCCGCCTGCAGGAATCGCGCGATCATCGCGCTGTTGCTCGGGAGCGGCATCACGTCGGCCGAGATTCGTGTACTGACCCGCGACGCGCTCGATCTCGACGCACGGCCGCCAACGCTCGCCGTGCCGCGCAATCGCGCACGGCCGGCGCGAATGATCACGCTCGCGTCGTTTGCGTGGGCGCCGCTCGCCGCATGGCGAGCGATTTCGGCCGAGGGGCCGGCATCGGCGCTGTTGTTTCCCGCACCGCGCGGCGGCGCAATGAACGACATGTTCCTGCTACTGGTCGTGCGCGAAGCGCTGGCCGCGATCGATGTTCATGCGACGGAGCTGAGCCCGCGCGTGCTGCGCAATACGTATGCGCGTCGCCAATTGCTGGACGGCCATTCGCACGCGGACGTCACTGCGATGCTCGGTCTCGCCAGTTCACGGACGGTCACGCGGATCCGGCAAACGCTGGCGCGAGACGCAGCCGCAGATCGCGCCGCGCACGAACGCTGACCGGCATTGCGGACGCGACGACGCGCGATCGGCATTACGTATCCTTGTTCGAATGGACTAGCCGCAGAATCCGGCTGTCGTACGGCGATTGCATGATTTCCGCAATCCGGACTTCGGAAGCCGCGGGATGGAGCGGGTTCAACAGGAAGTTGTGCGCGTGCGGCACGACGACGCTTGGGACGCGCAACAGCGCACTTGGTTGCGTATGCAACCATTCGGTGCCGGCACTGCGAGTCCACTCGACATCGTCTCGCCAGTCGGCCGGCGCATCGCCTTCCGCGATCTCGGCAACGTCCACCGATTCGGCCACCTCGACGCGCAGCAACTGGTATCCGCTTGGCAACTGCGCGACGGTCGCGATTTCGAAATGAACGAGCGTCTCGAGCAGCGCGAGCGCCGGATGCTCGGCGAGGTAGACGACCGGCTGCCCGGCAAAATGCCATCGCCCGCCGGCCCGCAATCCGCCAACGCCTTTCAGGTCCGCGTAATTGCTGATCCGCCACAGCGTGATCAAGCGAAGTACCCCTCGTCGACCTGTGTGAGGGCCTCTTCGACCAGTCGCGCGCCGTGTTCAGTGCTCGACATGTCGAGCGACGTGCGGCCGCCGAAGCGTTGAAGCCCGTTGCGCAGCCATGCCATCGCCTTGTCCTGATCGCCGAACGTGGCCGTCGCCTGCGCAACGATGCGCGCGAGCCGGATCGCCTTGTCGGATTCCTCCGGCGACAGACGCTCGTGCGCCTGGCGGCGATGGCTCAACGTGCGCCTGGGGATGATGAACGCAAGTTCGTCCGACTTGAGTCCGCGCTCCGACAGCCGGTCGATCACCGCGACGTCGACGCGCGCGCTCGCCAGTTCGGCAAGATCGGCGCCCGAGCGCACGCGGATCGCAAGCAGTTGTTCGAGGATCGTGAATTCCGCCTGACGCGGATGCGCGACGCCCGACGGGTGAAATGCGATCGTGCTCATGATTCTTCTCCGGCAATTTGCCCGTTCATTATAGGCGTTTTGCCGGGATCATGCGGATACGGTCGTAGTGCGCTATCGGGAGCCCGTCGCGGGGGCGAGCCAGCAACGGCACTGCCCCTTTGATGTGCTCTTGGAGGTGGCAAATCGCAGAGCCACTTCGTGGCGACGATAGCGACATTCAGTATATAAAGTCGGCCCATCTGGTCATACGATTGTCACGTAACAACTTTTCCACCGGATAACCGTCGGAGCGGCGCACGCTCGCCGGCTGCATCGAGCACGGCCGCCCCCCTCCGACGCCGGTCAACCAGCCCACGCCGACGAGCGAATCACGCTGCAGAAGTTGCCCGCATGGAAATGCGGATCCTTGTCGGCCAGCACGTCGGCCTTCACGTTGCCGAACGTGGTGTCGGGCTTGTGCCGGATGCCGTCGTAGAACGTCTGGATGATGTCCTCCTTGAAATGCGGCGTGCGCGGATGCGCGCTCACGATGGCCTCGCGCTCGACGTCGCTGTATTCCGAATACTTGAGGCCCAGCACGTCCATTTCGACACCGGCCGTCACGAGCGCAATGACCGGATGCATGTGCTGCGGAATCCCCGGCGTGGTATGCAACGCGATGGCGGTCCACACGATGTCGATGTCCTGTTGCGAGATCCCCTTGCTCTTCAGGAAATCCCGAGCGGCGTTCGCGCCATCCACTTCGAATCGCTCGCACGCGCTGCTGTGCCGATGCGTGAGCCCCATGTCGTGAAACATGCAGCCGCAATACAGCAGTTCGGGATCGTAGTTGAGCCCGCGGCGCTGACCGGCCAGCGCGCCGAAATAGTAGACACGGCTCGAGTGATGAAACAGCAGTTCGGACTCGGTATCGCGCACAAGCTCGGTAATCTCGCGAGCCAGCTGGCTGTCGGGAAGAGTGATACCGGCAACGTTCACAGTCATGGTCGACCTCCATTGAAGACAGCATCCATTCTCCGGAACCGGGGAGTTGGCATCAATTGACGTGCCACGACAAATCCTGCCATTTCGCGTGATCGCCGGCCATCAACGCGGAAACCGCGACCATGCGCGCGCGGGCTGCGCCGCCGGCCCGTCGCGTCATCGCAACTGGCGCCTATACTGCTACCCGTCACATTCGCCAAAGCGTCACGACGCACAATCGAACATGCCGAAAGTCGTGGGTATTTTCGCGGTACCGGGCGTACAACTGCTCGACATCTCCGCACCGCTCGACGTATTCGCACAGGCGAACGCCGAATGCGGCAAGTCGTTCTATACGTTGCGCGTGATCGCGAGCGGGGCCGGTCCGATTCGCACGTCGTCCGGCGCTCGACTGCTCGCCGACTGGATCGTCCCCGACATACCCGATCGCATCGATACGCTGCTCGTTGCCGGTGCGCCGGGTGCAAGCCGGATCGTGCTGAGTACAGAGGTACTCGCATGGCTGCGATCGGCGGCCGTGCAAAGCAAACGGTATGGCTCGATCTGCACCGGTGCATTCATCCTCGCGGCGACCGGCCTGCTGAAAGGGCGCCGCCTGACCACGCACTGGGCCGCCGCCGACGCGCTCGCCGAAGCATATCCGTCGCTGACGGTCGAAGCCGACGCGCTGTACGTACGCGACGGCAAGCTACGCACGGGCGCCGGTGTCACGGCCGGCCTCGATCTCGCGCTTGCGCTGGTCGAGGAAGATCTTGGTCGCGAGATCGCAAGGCGCGTCGCCGCGCAACTCGTCATGTTCTTCAAGCGTCCGGGGGGCCAGCTCCAGTTCAGCCGCGGTGGCGACGCACGGCCGGCCGGACGCTCGGTACTGCAGGAAGTCCAGCGCTGGGTCGCGAGCCATCCCGAACTGGAGCACTCGGTGGCGGAACTGGCGAAGCACGCTGGCATGAGCCCGCGCCACTTCGCGCGACTCTTCCGCGCGGAGGTGGGCATGACGCCAGCGGCATGGGTCGAAGCGACGCGCGTCTCGAAGGCGCGGCAGTTGCTCGAAAGCGGACAGCACACGCCGAAGCAGGTCGCCGCGAAATGTGGCTTCACGAACGTCGATACACTCAGAAGGTCGTTCGCGAGACATGTCGGGATCACGCCAGCCGAATACCGTAAGCGACAAGCGGTTGCCGGCGAGTGATGCGATACGCGCGACGATGCAACTCTCCAATTTCCGTCGATGCGCAATCACGATTGCCGGCATGGCATGCAGAGCCAATCAAGCGGCCGTATCCCGTGTTCTGCCGAGCACTTTGTTGTCCGATTTATTTGACTTTCCATCGATCGGAGTCGGCATGCGGTCGACACACGTGCCCGTTCTCGATCGCGTCAATCGATCGTCAGCCCGCGGTCCGACCAGTGAACGCAGGCATGCGAGCGGTTCGCCGGTGCGCGCGCACGATCTCGCGTACTAACAACTGCCTTCCGTCGTGCGAAGAATAATCCGATGAAACTACGCTTCGGCGTCGATCGTTTACCCAGTTGCAATAATTATTCGCTGGAACGTGTATTTCCGGCCGGTATCGCGATCGCTACGATGCAGTCAACCGCTCGATGCAACACGCGAAGCGCGAAATCCACGAAAACCGGAGGTCACCATGAAGTCGTTCATCTGCGCAGTCGCCGCTGCCGCCGCGCTCACCGCATCCTTTGGCACCTTCGCGCAGTCGAGCCCGTCGGGCGAATTGACGCGCGCCCAGGTCCGCGAGGAACTCGTACAGCTCGAGCAGGCCGGGTACAAGCCGGAAGTGTCCGACGCGCACTACCCGAATGCGTTGCAGACCGCGCAGGCGCGCGTGACGAACAACGACGCAGCAGGTTACGGTGTCCAGGCCGCCGCCGGCGTGCGCGCGGGCCGGGCCATCGCCAGCAAGCAAAGCGCTCGCGACTCCGTCTATTTCGGCCAGTAAGGCAACGCACGCGCCCCACCCCGGTCCGCTCGCTACGTCGGCGAAACACCCCGCTCCCGTTCATCGGCGCGGGGTGTTTCGTTTGCGGCGCCGCCGACATGCACACCGGTCGATTCAAACCGCACGGTCAATGCAATTCCGGATCGGCCGCCGCGCCGCCCCCTTTCGCGCAGACTGCCGGCGTTTGCGCATAGAATGGCCGCGTGGTCGGCGCCGGCCGAAGCGAACGCGAGCCAACCCTCGAGCCACCGGGCATACCGCGCTCGCTGGCCGACCCGATGCCGCACTCATCGCATTTTTCGAAAAGGAGCGGTTTCATGTCTCAAACATCCGGTTCCATGATCACGTTTCGCCGCCCGGACGGGCAGGAACTGCAGGGCTACCTCGCGACGCCGGACAAGACCGAAGGTGCACCCGCTGTCGTCGTCATCCAGGAATGGTGGGGCCTGAATGACCAGATTCGCGGCGTCGCCGATCGCCTTGCGCGCTGTGGCTACTTCGCGCTCGTGCCCGATCTGTATCGCGGCAAGTCGACGGTCGAAGAGGAAGAAGCGCACCATCTGATGACCGGTCTCGATTTCGGCGACGCCGCATCGCAGGACATTCCTGGCGCCGTGCAATATCTGAAGACGCGCGCATCGCGCGTCGCCGTCACCGGTTTCTGCATGGGCGGCGCACTCACGCTGCTGTCGTTGCAGTTCGCCGATGCGGACGCCGGCGTTACGTGGTACGGATTCCCTCCGCTCGACTACCTGGATCCGTCCAAGATCAAGGTGCCGCTCATGGGCCACTGGGGTACGCAGGATGCGTTTTTCGCGATCGATCAGGTCGACGCGCTGGAGAAAAAATTGACCGACGCGAAGGTCGGCTTCGAGTTCCACCGCTATCTCGCTCATCATGCGTTCGCGAACGAAACGGCCGTCGGCCCGGGCCGCATTGGCGGTACGCAGTTCGACCCGGTGTGGTCGCAGATAGCATGGGATCGCACGCTCACGTTCTTCGGGCGTACGCTCTGGAGCGAGCAGCACTAACGCGTAGCGCGCAATCGCGAATGCCGTGCGACGACGCACGGCAAGCAAGACGCCACGGAGTCGCATCCGTGGCGTTGTCGTTTTCTGCCGGGAATTCGTTGCGCACGCACCTGCAATGCTGCCGCGCCGACGTCGGCGATGCGCCGATCAGATTCGGTGTGCAAATCATCCGGCGCATCGAAACGCCGGTTCGCCGCGGATACGACATGCGCCATGCCGCTCGACCCGGCACGCGTTGCCGGTTTCGCTCAGGACTGACAGGAACCGCGCAGCGCCGCCTCGTCGGCGGACAGCATTTCGGGCACGCATTCCCGCAGAAAATCGACGAACGTGCGGATCTTCGCGTCGAGATACTGGCGCGACGCGTATAGCGTGTAGACCGTCAGCTTCTGCAAACGATATTCGGGCAATACGCGAACCAGCGCACCGCTTTCGAGTGCGGGCACCGCGGTCGACATTGGCAGCGAGCCGATCCCGAGGCCGGCGCGCAGCGCGGCACCGAGCGCATCGGCGATGTTGACCTGGAAATCCTGCTGCGGCAGTTCGAATGTCTCGCGACCGTTCGGACCGTCGAGGTGCCAGCGGTCGCGCGGAAATATCGGCGTGACGATCTGCAGACACGAATGCGTTTCGAGATCACGCACGGTGCGTGGCGTGCCGCGCTCGTTCAGATAGGCTGGTGACGCGCACAGCACGCTGTGCACGTCGCCGAGCCGCTGCGATACCAGCCCGGAATCGGGCAACTCCGTCGTGCTCAGTTGCAGCGACACGTCGTAGCCTTCGTCGATGATGTCCGGCACGTGCTGCGACAGCGTAAGCTCGACCGCCACCGACGGGTAGCGCTGCCGGTATCGCACGACCGCGGGCACCAGATAGGCCTGCCCAAAGCTCGTCGTCGCGTGCACATGCAGGCGTCCCGACGGTTTCGCCTGCGCATCGGCCGCCTCGGCTTCCGCTTCGTCGATATATCCGAGGATGCGCTGGCACCGGTCGAGATAGCGCTGTCCGGCATCGGTCAATGCGATGCGGCGCGTGCTGCGGTTGAGCAGCCTCGTACGCAAATGCGTTTCAAGTTGCGCGACCGAACGCGAGGCGTAGGCGGTGGTGATGTCCAGACGCTGGGCCGCGCTCGTGAAGCTGCCCTCCTCCGCCACCCGGACGAAAATGCGCATCATCTGTAACGTGTCCATCGACATGTCCCCGGGATTGAAATCGCTTCGCAGCGCTGCGCTGCCGGCGCGGGCCGGTCTGGCGCGAATTGTGCGGAACAGTACCGCAGCGGTGCCGACGTGTCCAGTTCGCCGTGCGCGCGCGCGACGCATGAGCGTTCATGCGCCAATCGATGCACCGGGGGCGAGCGGGACCCCGTCAGCGCGGGCCGCATCGCAGCGACTCGACCGAGCCGCGGTGCATCGTGCGCACCGCATTTACGCCGCGTCGAACGGGTTGCTCAGCACGATCGTATCGTCGCGCTCGGCGCCGGTCGTGATCATCGATACCGGTGCGCCCGCGACCGCCTCGACCCGTGCGATGAAGTCCTGCGCTGCGCGCGGCAGCGCCGCACGGTCGCGGATGCCCTTCACCGTGCCCTCCCACCCGCGGAACCGTTCGTACACGGGTTTCGCGCGTGCCTGCGCATCGAGGCTCGCGGGCAGATGGTCGACGCGCGCGCCATCGAGCTCGTAGCCGACGCACAGCTCGATCGACGTAAAGCCGTCGAGCACGTCGAGTTTGGTGAGCGCGAGCGAATCGATGCCCGAGACTCGCACGGCCTGCCGCAGCTGCGCGGCATCGAGCCATCCGCAGCGGCGCGGCCGCCCCGTGTTGACGCCGAACTCGCGTCCGCGCGTGCGCAGCGCTTCCCCGGTTGCATCGATCAGCTCGGTAAGGAACGGACCACCGCCGACTCGCGTCGCATACGCTTTGGTCACGCCCAGCACGTGACCGAGCTTCGCCGCTCCCAGACCCGTGCCGGCCGCGGCGGCCGATGCAACGGTGCCCGACGACGTCACGAACGGATAGGTGCCCCAGTCGATGTCGAGCATCACGGCCTGCGAGCCCTCGAAGAGGATCCGCTCGCCGCGATCGGTTGCGTCGTTCAGGTCGGCCCACACGGGACGCAGGAACGGCAGGATCTTGGGTGCGATGTCGACGAGGGTCGCGAGCATTGCGTCGCGCGAGCACGGCTCGAGCCCCAGCCCGCGAAACCACGCATTGTGATGGTCCACGAGCACGTCGAGCTTGCCCGCGAGCCGGCTCGGTTCAGCCAGATCGGCAACGCGCAGCCCGCGGCGACCGATCTTGTCTTCGTATGCCGGCCCGATCCCTCGAAGCGTGGTGCCGATGGGTTCGGGACGAAGACGCTCCTGCGCCTGATCGATCGCACGGTGAATCGGCAGCACCAGCGTGGCGTTCTCGGCAATCGACAGGTTGTCGGGCGTTACCGACAGCCCGAGTTCTGCCATCCGGCCGATCTCGGCCAGCAGCGCCTCCGGATCGAGCGCGACGCCATTGCCGATTACGCCGCGCTTGCCGCGCACCAGGCCGCTCGGCAACAACGCCAGCTTGTATGTCTTGTCGCCGACGACCAGCGTATGGCCCGCGTTGTGGCCCCCGTTGTAGCGGGCGACGATATCGGCCTGCGCCGCGAGCCAGTCAACGACGCGCCCCTTGCCTTCGTCGCCCCATTGGGCGCCCACTACGACCACGTTCGGCATGCTCCATACTCCATGTGAGAAATTCAGACACACATATCGGTCGTGAAGACCGGTTGTGTGCCATATTGGAGTACCTGTATTGCCCGATCAAACGATTTAATCTGAGCGATCGTGTGATTAAAATTCACGCGAACAACGAATGGCCCGACGACTTCCCCCGCTTAATTCGCTGCGCGCGTTCGAAGCCGCGGCGCGGCTCGGCAGTTTCACGCTCGCCGCCGACGAGCTGTGTGTGACCCATGGAGCGATCAGCCGGCATGTGCAGCAACTAGAGGCCTGGCTTGGCCGACCGCTGTTCGAACGGCACAACCGGCGCGTCGACCTGACCGATGCCGGCCGCGCGTACCTTGCCGAGGTCGGCGCTTCGTTCGACCGCATCGCGCTGGCCACCGCGCAGCATTTCGGTCAGGGGCAGCAGCGGGTGCTGCGGGTGAGCGCCCCCGCGACGTTTTCGCTGCGCTGGCTTGTGCCGAAGCTATCGTCGTTCCAGGTCGCGCATCCGGCCATCGAGGTCCGTCTGTCGACGTCCAACGAGCCGATCGACAAGCTGCGCGACAAGGTTGATTTGATCGTGCGTGGCGGCCCGCTGGCCATCGACGGATATGTTGCGGAAGAATTCCTGTCCGAGGTCCGGCTGCCCGTGTGCTCGCCGAAACTGCTCGAGCGTCGACCGTTACATACGCCAGCCGATCTTGCGGATTTCACGCTGTTGCACGCGGCAACCTATCCCGGCATGTGGCCGGAATGGCTAGCGGCAGCCGGATACTCGAACCTGGTGCCGCGCCACTCGCTCACGCTGGAACACTTCTATCTGACACTGCAGGGCGCGCTCGATGGCCTCGGCGTGGCAATGGGGCCGATTGCGCTCGTCGCGGACGACATTGCCGAGGGCCGCCTGGTGCAGCCGTTCAGCGAACCGGCATTGCCGCCGTGGCGCTATTTCACTTATGTGGCAGCCGCTCGCGCCGGCGATGAAGCGGTGCGGGCATTCAAGGACTGGCTGAAAGCGACAGGGAATGCAGGGGGAACGAACGGGCGGCGTTGACCATGTCGGCAGCCGCGAGAACGTTTGGGGCGGTTGGGCGCGGCCACGTTCGCGCTGATTGCGCATGTTTCGCGGCGGATCACCAGCGCAGTGTCACCGCGCTCTTTTGCACTCCATAGCAATAGCGCGAGGAGATCCGCATAGGCCGGACTTCAATTTTGCCTACCGAGAACGGGCCGGTTTCATCGCATTTCGCTCGTGCCGTGCAACGGCCCAGTTGAACGCATGACGCGAATGCGCTCGGCAGTCGCCGACCGAATCGACATGTCGTCCAGGAGCATGATGATTGAGGAATGAAAACCGAGCGGCACTGAGGGGAAACGTCGGCGAAGACATGCGCACATGCTTTTGCCGCACAAATGACAAACCCCGGCACAAGGCCGGGGCTTGTCAAACCACGGGCGAGCTTATTGGCTTGCGCCAGCGGCTTCGCCCGCCTTCTTCTCAGCGTTCTGCAGGTTCTGCGGATAGTTCGGGTCATTGGCCGACGGTTTGTAGCCAGCGTCTTCGAGCTTCTTCAGTTCGGCGTTGTTTTTCGCACGCGCTGCCTTGTGTTCGGCCTTGCGTTTTGCCCGTGCTGCCTTGCGTGCTTCACGCTTCGCGGCTTTCGCATCCTGGGCAGCCGGTGCGCTGGCATCGGTCTGCGCGAACACAGGAGCCGCCGAGCCGAAGAGGAAAGCAGCTGCCGTAGCAGCCAGCGTGAGTTTTCTGATCTGGATTCGCATTGCTGAACTCTCTTGTCTGATTGATCACGGAGTGAAAGGACATCGAGATACCGCCCCTGCTCCCAATCGCTCCTCATGTCGCGATTAGAGCCTTTGCATCATAACCGCGTTGCAAAAAATGTGGGGTCATCGTGCAAACATTCGCGGGAATACGCACACCGGGACCACTCGGCATTGACGTCCGACCCGCGCGGCGCAATCTCACTTCTCGCGATGGAACACGATGAGACAGCTTGCGCATCGACACTCCGACACATCGGTCGCAGCAACCGTTCGGCGAACGCGATCGTTCCGGACGGCGGACGCGCGTCCTGCATGACGATGAGATTCGTTTCGGTGCTTCTGCACCGAAATGACGCCAGTGGATGCGTCGTTTTGAGCGCCGCTCGAGCAGCGCCACCGTCGTTCGATGAGCCGGTGAGCAAGCGGAATATCAAACGTGTCTGAAATGTCGTCCGGCGCTCCTGCTCGAACCGCCGCGTTTCCCATAAACGACCACGATTGCCGTCGTGCCGCAGGCGGCTCGATCACACATACACCTTGAGCGGGCACCGCGCCAAGGACGGGGTAACCAGACGCCATACGCGAGGCTACCTGTTCGGCACTTTTCTTCGAACGTCCGCGCGTCGACGACTTCTTGGAAAGGTGAACGCTTCAGCAGCCGGCCGTCACGGATGCACGGTCGCGCCGGCGCATCACCAATCGCGCCGAATCGAACGACGAGTTCGCGCCGTGCATCACAGTCCGGCGTTTTGACGCGCTTTGACACAGGGCCCCCGGCCGGGTCGGGCCCGCCCGCTACGCGTAGCGCTCACAGTTTTTCATGTCGTGCTCACGGACGTTTGACTGTGACCTACAAGAGCTGTGCGTCACCTCGTCGGTGAGGATTTACAGGACACGTCGACGACCTGGTGGTGAGAGTGTTCGGGAGCCCGGTATGGGCCGACCATGTGCGGGGCTCACAATGGGGCCCGGCTCACGGTCGGGGCGATGCTGAATTTGTCGAAGTCACCTCAGCAGACACAGCCGATGGATTACAACGCGGCGTCGGCTCACCAAAGGTAGAAGAATGTGTGGTCCGATCGAGAGGTAGAGAGGAGGCAGCTGTCGCTCTACGTCTCCGCACTGATGAGAAACCCCGCAAGGGGGCTATTCGCGATAACGGAAGACTTATCTCCAGATACGTCGCGATCGGCGCGCAAGGGACTGCCGCCCGCTGAATTTCAGCGATTTCTTGCTGTTGAGGTCGACGCCTGCAAAAACCGCCTGCCAGATTCGGCGTGTCGCTTTGCGCGGAGAGCGTCCACCCGGTACGTCGTTCCTGCCGTTTTGCGATCCCATAGATGGGAACCTAACTGCTGGAACTGGCGATTTCGTCCCATAAGTTTCTACGTTTGGTCCCTTGTGAGTGGGTACTTACCCCCAGGGAAAGCCTTGCCAGGCTTGAAACGGCGATTGTTTCGCCCACATGGGCGGTGACCTGTGGGCCTGAAGCCATCAGAGCTGCAAGTCCAGCCCACGTGCGGACGGCTTGGGTAGCGGTTTATGGGGGAGTTTTTCTGCGCAAGCACACGTGTGTTTACATCTTTGGTAAACCACGTTTACTTCTTTAACTACTTTTAGACGGCTCGAAGCCTTGTCAGGCAAGGCTTTGACGGGCGTTCGGTACCCATTTATGGTGGCACAGGCGGAAGAGTATGGGGCTTCAGGTCTGTGGATTTGGGGAATCGGGTACCGCGTTGTGGGAAACAGGGGTTGTGGATATGGGGCACGCGTAGCCTGTTATGGGATTTCCGCTTCAATATCGTTCAGGTAGCCGTTTGTGGGACCCGTTATTGGTAGCCATTTATGGGGCCGCGCCACTGCGTCTCCTGCTGCTTTGCTGCTTCACAGGCTATGTGAGGTAGCTGGTTATGGGGGCGCTTTGAGGTAGCCGTTTATGGTAGTCCAATGTGGGCTGGGCACCACCCTTTACATGGCCGGATGAGCGCACTCTCCCATAAACAGGAACGATGAGGCGGAAAGGTTACCTTCTGTGGGGATTTCTGACGGTAGCCGTTCATGGGAGCCGTTTTACCTGCCCTGCAGTATGTGCCGACAAAAGGCGCGGCCGGCGGATTCCACAGGTATCCATCCATGGGAAACATGCAAGGTACCCCGTTATGGGAGAAATGCAGATCGTGTTGCACGGCACCACTGGAGTGTGCAGCGCATGCGAATCCCGACGGATTTCGCCCCATGGATGGGTACCTAAGGGCCGGCAAATGTCGTGCCGGGTTTGGCTGTCGCAGGGGGAAAGGTACCAGGATTTGGGAGCGTTTTTTCGTGGAAAGGTATATGCGTATGGGGCGTCCGGTTGGTCGAAAAATGGGAACTTTCCTTTTCGCAACATGGTGTTAGAAACGATAGTGCAAGTAATACTGGAGAACAACACGTTGCTCGTCCGCCGGAAAAGGTATAAAGTCCGCCATCAATAAGGTCACCTTCTCCGGACAACACGATGCCGCGCAAGCCCGCAATCAAAGGCTCCGACAAGCAGGTTTCGCTGTTTCAGACACCCGAGCCTCCCGATCTGCTGCGCAAGGCGGTCCAGGCCATTCATATCGCTCCGAAGTCCGGAAAGATTGGTCTGCAGCAGCGCAAGATGTTCAGCTCGCTGATCAAGAACGCTCTTCGTCAAGAAGCGTTCGAGCCCGGCCGCACGAGTTTCTCGATTTCGATCGCCGCGCTATCGCACGAGAGCGGGTTGAACAGCAACAACACAAAGTACGTGAAGGACACGGTCAACTCGCTGATCAGTACCGTCGTCAATTGGGACTATCTGGCTGCCGATCGCTCGACGGTGTGGAAGGCGTCCGGCCTGCTCGCCGGCGCCGAGCTCGAGCAATCGGTGCTGAAATACAGCTTCTCCGACCAGATTCGCAGCGAGCTGCTCAATCCGGAGATCTACGCGCTGATCGATATGCGGATCGCGCGCGAGTTCCGCCGTTCGCACTCGCTGGCGTTGTGGGAAAACACCGTGCGCTACGAGGGAATCGGTATCACCGCGAAGATCCCGCTGCCGAAATTTCGAGACCTGATTCTTGGTCAGGACAAGGCATCGCAGTCGTACAAGGAATACAAGCTCTTCAAGAGCAAGGTTCTCGTGCCGTGCATTCAAGAGGTGAACGAAGTTTCCGACCACACGCTCGAGCTGATTGAACACAAGTCAGGTCGCAGCGTGGAGGCCGTCCAGTTCAAGGTGACACGCAAGCAGAGCGCGGATACGGTCGAGGAAGGCGACGTCAAGAATGAAGCGCTGATCGACGAAGTTGCCAAGTTCGGGATTCCGCGCTCGGAAGCCCGCCGGCTGATCACGCAGTACGGCGTGCAGCGCATCAAGGCTGCGATCGCTTATACGCTGAATCGGACTACGAAGAAGAATGCAGCGCCAGTCGACAACGTGGCCGCGTATTTCCGCAAGGCGTTGACGCACGGCTACACGCTGGCCGATGGGCAGGGAACCGACACGGCCGCGCCGGCGAAGGAATCGGCACAGAGCAAGCAGGAGCAGATTCGCGACAAATACCTGGCCGCGAAGGTCGACGAAGCGGGGGCGTACTTCCGAGAGCTGGAGATCGACGACCAGACCAAGCTGATCGAGCGCTACAACGAGACGGTGGCCGGGTCGAAGGACCTGACGCTGTCGCCGAAGAAGAAGGCAAGCAAGCTCGCGCAAACCAGCTTCTTCCGATGGCTGGCGCTCGACACCTGGGGCGAGCCGACTTCGGACGACTTGCTGGAATTCCTGCTGAAAAGCAGCCTCGCGACGAGCTGATCGGTCAAGGCCTCGGTGCCTTGCATGCACCGTGCAACCGAATGCATCTGGTTGCACGATGCCATGCTGGTGCGAGGCCTTTGCCTTGGGCCGTTACTTTTGCGCGACGGCCGCCAGTTCCGCCACGTACGCGTCGATCACGGCCTTGAGCCGGTCGGCGAGTGCCTCCTGCTGGGAAGCGTCCACGCCCTTCAGCTGAAGATCCAGACGCCCGTCCGGATAGGTTTTCAATTGACCGATCGCGCGCGATTCCAGCGCAAAATCATGACGAACGCTGTAACGCGTGCGCCCCGACTTCTTGCTGCCGTCGCTCTGCGCGCGCAGGAAATTCTCAAGGTCGCGCACCGACTTTTTCCGATCGATCACTGCCGTTAGCAGCCGGTCGGCAGCCGGCTCGCCCATGCGTTCGAAGATGAGCTTCAGAAAGTATGCGGCCTGCAGGCCGACCACGTCGTTCGCGCTGGCCATCCGTTCGAGCAGCGTGTTCGGCAGCGCGTTCAGCGACAGCGTCTTGCTGATCGATGCCTTGTCCTTGCCGATCTTTTCCGCAAGCGTGTTCTGGTCGGGAAAGACCTTTTCGTCGAGAAGGCGCTTCCACGCGACCGCATCGTCGAAGATGGTCTGGCGTTCGTGGTCGTGGTTCGCGCGATAGGCGATCGTATAGAGCTGCTCGGGCGTATGGTCAGTACGAAACGTTGCGTTGATCGTCTCGTCGCCGTTGATGCTGGTCGCACGAAGGCGGCGCTGTCCGTCGATCACGACGAGCTTGCCCGGAAATTCAGGGAGCCGCGTCACCTTGATCGGCTCGATCTGCCCTTCCCGCTTCAGTGTCAGCGCGAGCTCGTGCAGGCTCGATTCCGAGTAGAACACGCGCGGATTGAACGGATTCGGAATGCAGTCCTTCACCGCGACTTTTTGCGGTGCGCCAAGCTCCAGCGCGTCGGCGGAGGTGGTCGCGGCGACGGGTGCCGTGGCTTCGACGGCGGCGGGCGATGCCGGCGCCGGATCGGGCAGGCGCGTTTCCAGTGCCGCGTTTTCCTGCGCGAGCCCACGCAGCAGGCCGGCTGCGAGATGCAGGTTGCCGGTGGGCTTCTTCTCTTTCGATGTGTCTTTAGCCATGTGCGGCTCCGGTAGCGCGTGTCGACGCGATGTATTGGGCCATTTCGGTGACCAACCGCTCGATCTCCGCGCGCGCTTCCTTCAATCCCTTCAGGTAGCGGTTGTGGTGATGGATCGTGGTGCCGAGGGCGAACGTCTGGCGGTAGACCTCGCGTTGTGCGATCTGGCTGTCGAGCAGATGCTCCCCTATTTCTTCAGCTTTTAGAATTTTTAAAATTTCTTCACGCATTTTAGTTTTTCCATTGACGCTGTTCAGCATCAGTGCGGAAGACAAATTGGGGTTACGGACCGCGCGCATCGACTCGATCATCCGGATCATCGCGACGGTGCTGTACAGGTCGGCCGGCGACGGTGACAGCGGTACGAGGCAGAAATCTGCGACTTCGAGCACGGACGCGATGCGCGGGTCTTCGAGGTTGCCCGGACAATCGACGACGATTACGTCGAAGTTCGCATCCTGTTTCTTGATTTCGCCGCCGATCCCCCGCCCGGCGGGGGCGAGCGACAGGACAGTCATCGGGAGCGTATTTTCTCCGCTCGTGACCCACCTCACCGAAGTGCCTTGAGGGTCGGCATCGATCAATGCGACTTTGTTGCCGCCTGCCTCGAACGCAGCGGCGATATTGACGGAGATGGTCGTCTTTCCCGTGCCACCTTTTTGATTGCTCACCGCGATCTTGAAAGCCATTAAGTTCTCCACGGAGTTTTACGTAATATATGTAGTTATTGTCAAAAAGTCCAGATAAACGTTATAGAAAAATTGGAATTTCCCGTAGATGTCGTTGTCACGTGACAAGTCGGCCGGATAGGAGAGTGGCCAGGATAGGGAAAGTGAAAACAATAAATTGACTGGAGAAATTATTGAACGAGGCGATTATGGACTTGCGGCTTTCACATGGACGCAACAGATGAGAGCATCGCGGCCTGACTCAACTATCCATCCTTGAAACTACTTCGCCGGTCCAGGATTAACGAAGCGCGGGCTTGCAAACGTGGTGTTGTCACGTGACAAACGTAATGTCCACCCGTCCGGGTTGCCAATCTATGGCTGGAGTGTTCAGATTCGACTGCCGCGAGGGGGTCCTGAGCGATCTCTAGATCATCGACACGACGCCAGCGTCCTCCATATGCCCATACGCTGGCTTTCGTACTCCTCGAGCCGCGACGGCACCAGTTGTCACGTAACAACCCGCCCGTTGGCTTTGCTGCTGTACCCAGGCAACTAGGCGGTGGACCCGTCCAGTGACCGGGAGTAATCGGTGTTTAGCGAGTCGTAGGAGCGCGCAGGGTTGTCACGTGACAACTCATGAGGTTCACATGGAAATACTGAATCCCATACACGGATTCGGGGAGCCAAGGGACCGGCTGCGTATCCATGGCAGGGTTGGAGGTCGAGCGGCCTTGCGGCGACTTCTTGCTCCCTGGTCAACGACGATTAGCGGGCAACCGAGCACGGCGTGCAGGGTCGCATATAGCATTTTGATATGTCCCTAATATATCACGGCGCAGCCTCAATGGAGGTGACGAGCAACGGAGAGGGTGCGCTACACCGGGACGTTCCTACTTCAAAGGTCGTTCGGCCACCTGTTTTGTGTGCTGTTTGCAACCGGAGTCGGGTAGTGCTTTTAATAACTACGTGGAACGCGGGACCGGCGGCGCCAGGATGATCGCGGGGTCGTGAAACATTTCTCTAAAAGCACTCCGATTCGTAAACCCTTGTCACGCAAGCGGTTGCGCGATTTTGTTCATGTTGTTTCACGAAAAATCGGCGTGATCAGTACGCAAAATGGGGGCGAATGAACTTTTAGCGACCGCGCGCGCTGCATGGCCCAAGGTACTCGCATTCTCGTATCAAACAAAACGTAATGTGTAGTTTTTAGCACATGTCACCACGGCGACGCTCTAATTGATATGCTCGCCGGCGTTACTTCCCTTAGTAAGAAGGTTCGATCAGCGCCGTGATATGAAGCGCCTCGACCCTCGGTTGTCACGTGACAACAAGGCTAACGGCGCTTAGCCCTGCGCTCGCTTGAAACAAAGCGCGAAGAATCGAACCGCACGTACAACGGAATAAGGACTTTGCCGGGCCGGAGCGGCAGCCGCTGAGAATCCGGGCTGAGCGTTCACCGATGGGCTGACGAGTCCGGGATGCGCATAGCGCGCGTAGAACAATGAAGCGCCCGCATGCCATCGCGGTCGGATCCGTATCCTCACCAAGGCCGGTTGTCACTGGCCAATGCCGGGCAGCCAATGCATTCCGATTACCTCACGGCGTCCTCTGCGGCACGAGGTTCTGGGGCGAAGAACCAAATCCTCCGCGCCGCAACTTCTCGATCGAAGATCACGGCGCATACAAACTGATCACTCCACCTTACTGGCTGGTGCCCGTCGCACAAAGTCGCCACCGTCGCGCTTTCGCCGCTAGCGCCTTCGTTTGTGCGTCTGCCTTTCGCCACCACCGCTCCCCGCGGTGCGGCGCATTCAAATCGAGCTGTTCTCCCATCCTCGGCGTGGACAATGCGATGCCACGTGCCATCGCCAACGCCGTCACACGTTCGAATGGCTCTTCCCAGCGATGCATCGCGAGATCGAACGTGCCGTTGTGAATCGGCACCAGTGTGCGGCCGCGCAGATCGACATGTGCCTGAACTGTTTCCTCCGGCTGCATGTGCACGTACGGCCATTGCGGGTCATATGCGCCTGTTTCGATCAGCGTCACATCGAATGGCCCCAGACGCTCGCCGATTGTCTTGAAGCCGTCGAAGTAACCTGTGTCCCCGCTGAAGAATATGCGCCGGGCGTCATCCGCGATCACCCACGAGGCCCACAACGTGCTGTTTCCGTCAAACAAGCTGCGCCCCGAGAAGTGCTGCGCGGGAGTTGCAGTCAGCAGGAGCCCGTCGACGTCAATGTTTTGCCACCAGTCGAGCTGGCGAACCTTCTTCCCGTCGATGCCCCATTCGATCAGTCGGTCGCCGACCCCGAGGGGCGTGATGAAGAGCTCCGTGGTGGCTGCCAATGCCACGACCGTGTCGCGATCGAGATGATCGTAGTGGTCGTGCGACAGGATCACCGCGCGTAACGGCGGCAGATCCTCGAGCGAAATCGGCGGTGCGTGAAAACGTTTGGGGCCGATGTGCCGAAATGGCGACGCGCGTTCGGCAAATACGGGATCGGTCAGCCAGAACGCGCCGCGCAGTTTCATCAGCAACGTCGAATGACCGAGCCGGTAAAGACTGCGATCGGGGGCCGCGTCGAGTTGCGCGCGGCTCATCGAATCGATCGGTAGTGGCCCCGTCGGAACCGTGTCGCGCGGCTTGTTAACCAGCATGTTCCAGGCGATGCCAAGCGTCTTGCCAAGCCCTTCGGCCGACTGCGGGGCGACGTTGCTGAAACGCTCGCCGTTGTGCTGCTGCGACGTGCCGGACAGCGCGCGACCGCGCCTCGCAGCAGCGAACCCAAGCATGCGGTGAAGGAAAACGAGAGGCGAAGCCATTGGGACTCATCCGAAAGTAAAAGTACACCGACCAGTGTAGTAGTTTATCCGTGGGAAATGTAAACTCATCGGTGTAAAATTTTCGAATGAACACCAGTACCACTCCGGCGCGTTTGACCGATCGAAAGCGCGCGGCAATTATCGATGCGGCGATCGAGGAATTTCTCGCTGCCGGTTACGACGCAACCAGCATGGATCGAATTGCCGCGCGGGCACGCGTGTCGAAACGCACGGTCTACAACCATTTCCCGGGCAAGGAAGCGCTATTCGCGGCGATCCTGCATCAGCTGTGGGACGCAACCTTCACCGCCGGCGCACCGGGTTACCAGGCCGACATGCCGTTGCGCGATCAATTACTGGCATTGCTGGGCCGGAAATTACGCCTGCTGAGCGATGAAGCGTTCGTCGCGCTCGCCCGAGTCGCGATCGGCGCGGCCATCCACTCGCCGGAACGCGCGCGCGATATGGTCGAACGCATGGGCGAGCGCGAAGAAGACGTGACGGTCTGGATTCGCGCGGCCGCGGCGGCTGGCAGGCTGACCGCGCCTGATTCCGTGTTCGCCGCGCATCAACTGCACGGCATGGTGAAGGCGTTCGCGTTCTGGCCGCAGGTGACGATGGGCCAGCCGCCGCTCGGTTCACAGGAACAGCGGAAGGTCGCGGAAGCGGCCGCCGACATGTTTCTCGCGTATTACGCGCAGCGCGACGATGTCGATGCGTTGGGTGAGGAACGCAACTGAGCGCCCCAGCCGAATTGTGAAGCGGCTCCGCTTCGCGCCGCGCCTCGTCCGTCACATCGAGCAAAATGCCACTCGGCGACAGGCAACTCCTCGCCACTCGCGGACGGTCGGCGTAGCGTATCCGGCCGAGCGGAGGTGCGTGGTGGCCGACCATGAAACGAAAAGCGAGCGAACACCGATGAAAACGCTGTTGATCGTCTATCACACGATGACCGGCGGTACGCAGCAAATGGCCGAGGCAGCGGCAATTGCGGCGCGTGAGCAACCTGGCATCGACGTCAGATTGCAGCGTGCGGATGCGACGAACGCCGACGACGTGCTCGCCGCGGACGGGTACCTGTTCGCGACGCCGGAGAATCTGGCCGCGATGTCGGGGATCATGAAGGATTTTTTCGATCGCTGTTACTACGCGGCGCTCGATCGCGTGAACGGCAGGCCGTATGCGGCGATGATCTGCGCGGGCAGCGATGGGCAGAACGCGTTGCGTCAGATCGATCGGATCGCGACGGGCTGGCGGCTCAGGAACGTCGCGCCGGGATTGATCGTCTGCACGCATGCGCAGACGCCGGAACGCATCCTCGCATCGAAGACGATCGACAGCGACGATCTCGCGCGCTGCGCGGAAATCGGCGCCGGTCTTGCAGCGGGCCTAGTGCTTGGCGTGTTCTGATTTTCGGCGACCGAGTCGGTAGCAGCGAAGAGGCAGCCGGCCTCAGCGGTCGCTGCGCAAGGCCGTAAATCGAATGCCGATACATAGGCGCCCCTGCCCGACTCGGTTGCGCGATGCTATCCCGGGGCATAGCGATTGCTCGAGGCCGCGCGAAGCGCCATATGCATGCAACTACCGATCACGTTTCCATTGTCATCGTGGCAGTTCAAGCGACGACGGACGGTTGCGATACAGGTTTTCGCTCCATTTGGTGTAACCGGGATCGCTCCTCACTCGATGCCGAGCACGTTGATCAGGTGGCGCGTAGCGAGATCGCCCACACCGAAGTGCTGTCTACACTGGTCGGGGCTGCTATGCACTTTCCCCAGCCGCCGTACAGCTCTCGATCGATGCGGACGCAACTAATTCGATGAAGGCTGCGATGGGCGGAAGTCGACGCGCCGCGCGCAACAAATGCGCAAGCCGGCCACCCGGAGCGCATGCTACGACGTCCTCAGGTGCCAACCTGCGCGCCCTTTCGCCGTGTGAAGAGGGCCCCGAGCAATGGCGATCCGTCCCCGCAAACCAGGCGTCGCCGTACGACACTACGTAAGGCACGGGTCGATGCCCGCCCCAAACGCCGCCATAATGCGCAACACGACCGCGCTGTCGCATGAGCAGGCTCACGGTTCCGACAAATGCGCACCGGTGAGGCAGCCGATGGCCGCGCGTACCGGTATACTTCCACTCCTGCCTTTGTCCGGCATCGTGGCCGGGTGCCTGAAACAGTGGTGGTAGCGATGCGGCCCCGCAATGTTCCGCATCGGTGGCAGACGAGCCGCAGGCGATGCGGCGAAACGCCGATGTGCTGAACGACTGCACGAACCACACCTTATATTCCTGGTGGATTGAATTTATGGGTTTTGAACAACTTGCCGAATTGCGGGCGCAGCTCGCAGCCAAGGCCAAGCAGGAGCGCAACGCGAAGCGACCGGCTACGCAACCGGACGCAGGCGAAAAGCCGAAGTCCGGAGACCGGGCTGCTCGCGGGGCAAAATCGGGCGCCGCGAACAAAGCGCCGTCGGGCGCCAAGCCCGCTTCGGCGAAGCCGTCGGCCCCCGTCGATCCGGTGATCGTCGCGATCGGCAAACTGCAGCGGCGGTTCCCGCGCGCGTTCCCGAAGAATCCGGCCCCGAAAGTGCCGCTGAAAGTTGGCATCTGGGACGACCTGGCTCGCGAAGCGCAGGCGCTCGGCCTGAGCGAAGCCGAATTGCGCGACGCGATGTCCACGTGGTGCCGCGGCAATCGCTACTGGTCGTGTCTCGTCGAAGGCGCGGTGCGGGTTGACCTGCAAGGTAACGAAGCCGGTCGGGTGACACACGACGACGCGGCACGTGCGCGGCGGCTGAAGTCGCGCCGTCCGGGCAACAAGGGCGGTGCGCAAGCGGCAAAGGGTGCACCGCAGCAGCCGAAGGCCGATGCGCAGGCGGCCGCCGCCGAACCGCAGCCGACGGCCCCGGAAGCATCGGCAGACGCAATACCGCAAGCCGAGCAACAAACGACCGCGAGCGAGTAACTCGCGATGCGTCGCCGTGCGGTCGCGCGGCGACGGCCTGCACCAACGTGCAGGCCATCACCTCAAGGGCCGATCTGCTCCACGGGGCGGGTCGGCGCTTCCCTCCGGCAGTACCAGCATCTCGTCTTACCCGTTCAGTATCGAATTGTCCATCGACTAGACGACGAAACGCGACGGCGGCCCTGGCTAGTCCAACGCATCGGTCGTGTCACGCGAGCATGACGGCCCCAGTAGCAAAAAAACGGCTTATGCGACAACGCCACTCGCGAGTGATCAAATGACTCGTGATCCATATTAATGATCGGCTGCGCCGGCCATTTATTTGGATTGCGAATGAAGCAATACCCATGTGAGTCGGCGAGCCGAGACACGAACGCAATAATGGAGCGACCGGGACCGAGGAATCGGTACACGTTGCACGAGCCCGTCTGCGTCGTTCATTAAAATACGGCGTGGCGCGCGCTGCGCGAATTCAACGGCTGCGGCAACGCGCACGATCGATGCCATTGCACGAAGGCCTTGGTCGGATACGCACTGACACTCACCGAAAAACCAGCCTCATGAACCCCAGACAATCCGCGATTCTGGTAGCGCTCACCGCCGCTGCGTTGTTCGGCGCCGCGACGCCGCTCGCCAAGGCATTGATCGGTGCGATGTCGCCGTTCATGGTCGCCGGGCTGTTCTATCTCGGCAGCGGAATCGGTCTGGGGACCGGGATCCTGCTGCGCCGATTGTCCAGCCGCGGGGGTGTCGCGGAAAACGCCGCGCCGCTGCGACGGGCCGATTTGCCGTGGCTCGCCGGTGCGATCGCGGCCGGCGGCATCGCGGGGCCGGCGTTGCTAATGCTCGGCCTGTCCACGACGCCGGCCGCGACGAGCGCGCTGTTGCTCAATCTCGAAGGGGTGCTGACCGCCGTCATCGCATGGGTCGTGTTCCGCGAGAACGTCGACGTCCAGGTGCTTCTCGGCATGCTGGCAATCGTCGCCGGCGGCACGCTGCTGTCGTGGTCGCCGGGTCACGCAAGCGTGACCGCCGGCGCGTTGCTGATCGCCGGCGCATGCCTGTGCTGGGCGATCGACAACAACCTGACCCGCAAGGTCGCAGTGAACGATGCGATGATAATCGCGTGCGTGAAAGGGCTCGTCGCCGGACCTGTCAATATCGGCATCGCGCTCGCAGGCGGCGCGACGCTGCCCGCCGTTCCCGTCGTGGCCGCCGCGATGCTGACGGGCCTCGGCGGCTACGGGATCAGCCTCGTGCTGTTCGTGGTCGCGCTGCGTCATCTAGGCAGTGCGCGCACGGGCGCTTATTTTTCCGTCGCGCCGCTGTTTGGCGTCGTGCTGTCGCTGCTGATCTGGCCGGTGCTCCCGTCCTTTGCGTTCTGGATCGCTGCCGCATTGATGGCGCTCGGCATCTGGCTTCATGTACGCGAACGGCACGAACACGAGCACACGCATGAACCGCTTGCGCATACGCACCGACATCGGCACGACGAGCATCATCAGCACACGCACGACTTCCCGTACGACGATGACGAACCGCACACGCATCCGCACGTACATCTGCCGATCACGCACAGTCACGCGCATTTCCCCGACATTCACCACCGCCACAGACACTGATCTCGCGGCGCAGGCAGACGCTGCATGCGCGCGTGCGTTGCGTCGCGCAAGGTGACCGTTTATGGGAGTCGGTTCGAGCCCGCAGCGCCGCCGGCAATCGGCTTGCGCTTTCAGTCCTCCGCCTGAATCAGGCGTATCAACGAACCATCGGGGTCGATCAGCGCGCCGACGATGCCGCCCCATGGTTCGCGTGTCGGTCGATGCACGCGCGGCCAGCCGGTCGATTGTTGCGGAAGGCCTGCCGCGAGCAACTCATCGAAAAATGCGCCGACGTCGGCGAGCCGGAAGCAGCAGCTGAACGCGCTCGTGGCCGGGTCGAGATCCGGGTGGCGGAAGAACTCCAGCAGCAGATCCCCGCGTCTCAGGATCATCCAGTCATCGTCGCGCCACGTTTCGGCAAAGCCGAGCTTGGCGTAGAAAAGCGACGTCGCTTCGAAATCACGGGACGGCAGATTGGGGGTGGCGATGTCGGGCAAGGCTGGCTCCTGTGGACGATGCAATCGGACGAACCGGCGAATAAAAGACGTATGCACATGGCGCGGCCGGTGGTGAAACGCTGGGCGCAACAAGTCGCGCGAATTGACGCCGTGATTATTGTTTGCGCGGAAAGCAGAACCCGAAATCGTCGCAGCCCGGACATCCTGGGGCTGGCCCCGCCACTTGCCCGCGGGAAGCGGCCACTTCCTGTGCGAGGAATTTCTTCCAGCGCAGCTGTGCGACATTGCGCGCAGCGAGCGCGGGGAAATAGCGGTCGAACATGGCGGAAACCGCGTCGCGACCGTCGAGGCCGAGATCGCGCCAGAGGTGATCGGGGCGCAGACACGCATGCGCGACGATCACGGCGATGCACTCGGCATCGTCGCGTGCGATGGCGGGATGCGCATCCTGCATCAGCAAAGCGAGCAGTGTTGCGACGAAATGCGCGTGCGCGGCCGCCAGGGGCGCGCACGCATCAGATGGCAGAAGCGTGGCCGCATCGGCCGGCCCGAGATGCGGAAAGTGGCGGGCAACCAGGCCGTTCCACTGCACGGACGGCAGGCCGAGCAGCGCGAGCTCGTCGCGGCATGCGCGGGCCGCGACGAGTACGGCGAACAGACGTGTATCCGCGGACGCCGCGTCGGCAGCCGCGGATAGCAGCGCTTGCAACACGCGCTCGCGTGCGTGCTCGCGCGCGGACGTCATCGCGTCCGTCCACATGCCGCCAGAGCGCAGCGCGATGCTTGCGACGAACGAGTAGACGTCATTGCAAGCGACGGGCCGATCATTCGACGCCGACGATCACGCTCGATGCCTTGAAGATCGCGGCGGCGGCCTTGCCGCTCGCGAGACCGAGACGGTCGACGCTGTCGTTGGTCACGATCGCGACGATCTCGGCACCGCCTGCTGCCTTGATCACGACTTCCGAATTCACCGCACCTTTCGCGATCGACGACACGGTGCCCGCGACGCAATTGCGGGCCGACACCTTGCTACGGTCGACGTCGACCATCACGATCACCGACGACGCCTTGACGAGCGCGAATGCGTTCATGCCGGCTGCGAGACCGAGCGATGCCGCGCTGCCATGCGTGATGATCGCGACGATGTCGAGGCCGTCACGGGTGCGCAGCGTGATCTCGTCGTTGACGGCGCCGGGCGTGACGGTACCGATCTGGCCGACGAATTGATTACGGGCGCTGGTTCGCATGAGGGTTCTCCGGAAAGGGGCCGCGCGGCGGGCGGCGCGCGGACGACGAAATTGCGCACGAGTGTACCGGTAACGCGGCGGACGCGCGACGTTCGCATCCACATGCCGGACATGCGAAACCGCGCACGACGCTGCGGGAAACGCGTGCGCCGCGCGGGTTCGCGTGCGCTTATTTGCGTGCGTTGGACGCCGCGGCCGGTGCGTCGGCCGCCACATCGGCTTCCCATCCGCCACCGAGCGCGAGGAACAACCTCACCTGATCGGCTGCGACCTGGCCTTCGGCCGCCGCGACCTGTGCGCGCACACTCGTCAGCGTGCGTGTCGCATCGAGATCGGAAATGAACGACTCGCGCCCCGCCGCAAAGAGCCGGTGCGTTTCGTCCGCGGAATTGCGCGCCGATTCGTAGGCCGTGCGCAGCGCGTCGGTGCGCTGCACGTCGGCCGCATACGTCGCGAGGCTCGACTGCGTTTCGCGCAATGCGTTCAGCACGACGCCGTCGAAGTGCGCGAGCGCGCCGCTGGTCGCGGCTTCGGCTTCACGCACGCGCGCGCGCTGGCCGTTGACCGGAAACGTCCAGCTGATCAGCGGTCCGAACGACCAGCGATTCGTGGTGGACGAGAACAGGTCGGCAGCCACGCCGACCGAACCGGCCGACGCGCCGATGCTGATCGACGGATACAGCGCGGCAGTCGCGACGCCGATCCGCGCGGTCGCGGCGGCGAGCTGGCGCTCGGCCTCGCGCACGTCGGGGCGCCGCCGCAGTAGCGCGGCGCCGTCGCCGATCGGGATCGGCTGACGGAGTTTCGGCAGCCGTTCGCATTCGACGACCGCCTTCGGCAAGTCGGCCGGCGAGCGCGCGAGCAGTGCGGCGAGCTGGTATTGCGCGACCTTGCGGCGGCCTTCGAAACGCGGTATGTCGGCGGATAGCGTGCGCACCTGCGTGACGCCGCGCGTCACGTCGGTCTGGTTGCCGCGCCCGACATCGCGCAGCCGTTGCGACAGCTTCACGCGCTGCTGCTGCAATGCGAGCGACTGTTTCGCGATCGCCAGCTCGTCGCCGGCGGAGCACGATTCGACGTATGCGCGCACGACATCGGCGACGACGGTGATGCGCGCCAGGTCGGCCGCCGCCTGCACGGCTTCGCTGTCCGCGCGCGCAGCTTCGACGCCGCGACGCAGCTTGCCGAACAGATCGAGTTCGTACGACACGTTGATGCCGACCGCGCCTTCGTTTACGACCGGCAGCTTGTTTTCGAGCAGATACTGCTCGGCCGATTCCTGCGCGCGCTGCACGCCGGCTTCCGCGCGGCCGGAAAAGCCGCCCTGTTCGTTCGCGACTTCGAGCGCCGCGCGCGAACGCGCGAGATTGGCCGCGGCGACGCGCAGGTCGGTGTTCGATTTCAGCGCGCTGCGCACGAGTTCGTCGAGCACCGGATCGTCATACAGCTGCCACCAGTTGCCGGGCACCGCGTCGCGCGACACGAGCGCGCCGTTCGCGTCATCGAGCGCATGATTCGCGAGCGGCGCATTCACGTATGCTTGCTGCGGCAGCGTGTAATCGGGACCGACTGACTTGCACGCACCGAGTGCAAGCGCGAGCGGCGCGAGGGCTGCGGCGACGCGCAGGCGGTGCCGGTTCATTGCGATGCTCCGGTCGTGCCGACGGCCGCGGGTGCGGATGCAGAGGCCGCCGCTGACGCGCCGGCGGCCCGCTTCGCGGTGTCCTCGCGGCGCGCATCGGCCGAGCGTATCGCGACGGTCGCCGTGCGGCCCGCGATCATCCGGAAGTCGTCGGGCACCTCGTCGAGCACGACGCGCACCGGCACACGTTGCGCGAGCCGCACCCAGCTGAATGCCGGGTTCACGTTCGGCAGCAGGTTCGCGCCTTGCGTGCGGTCGCGATCTTCGATCGCCGCGACGATGCTTTGCACGTGGCCGCGCAGCGGACGCGGCTCGCCCATTACGACGATATCGACGGGCTGGCCGATATGGATGCCACGCAGCTTGGTTTCCTCGAAGTAGCCGTCGACGCGGAACGAATTGCGGTCGACGACGGACAGCACCGCGCGGCCGGCCGGCACGTATTCGCCGACGCGCGGCGCGCGATCGTTCAGGTAGCCGTCTATGGGGCTGACGATGGTCGTACGCTGCAGGTTCAGCTTCGCGGTGTCGAGCGACACCTGCGCATCGGCGACGGCGGCTTCGCCCTGCTCGACGCGCGTGCGGCTTCCCTCGACCTGCTCGCTCGCGACCAGGTTGCCGAGCTGCATGTTGCGTGCATATTCGCGCTTCGCCTGGGCGAGCGTCGCCCGGCGCTGCGCGAGCGTCGCTTCGGCGAGCCGCTCCGCGAGCGTGTAGCGTGCCTGGTCGATTACGAACAGCACCTGGCCGCGTCTGACTTCCTGGTTGTCGGCGACCTGCACCGAAGTGATGAGGCCCGACACGTCGGGCGCGACCTGGATCACGTCGGCGCGCACGTGCCCGTCGCGCGTCCACGGCGAGAACATGTAGTAATTGATGATCCGCCACAGCACGAGGGCGGCGACGACGACGACGATCAGGGTGAGCAGGATCTGCCCTGCCGAAAGCCAGGTTTTTTTCACGATTAGCTAGCCACGAGATGGTGGGACACGATGACGACGGCGGCAAACACGAACACGTAGATGCCGAGGTCGAAGATCGAACGGTGCCAGACGAGGCGGTAAAAGCCGACGCGCTCGAGCAGCGCGCGCACGACGATGTTGACCAGATAAGCGATCAGCATCAGCACGAGAGGGGCCGGCACGAATACGCCGAAGATGTCGATTTCGCCGATCATGGTCGCGGTCGGAAAGACAGGTTGGGAAGCGGGATCATGTGCGTACTCCGTCGGCCGCGGCTTGCGGCGGCTGTGCGGCCGCGGCCGGATACAGCGACAGCCGCAGGCCTACGAGCGCGTGCAGCGTGTCGCGCAGGCGGCGGTGCATCGCAGCCGCGGCCGGCGCCGTTGTGCCATCCGCCGGCGCCGCCGACGGGCCCGGCAGATGGCGGAGGGCTACGCGCCGCAGTGCGTCGTCGATCGATGCGAGCAGTGCCGCCGGCGCTGGCTGGCGCGCGTTCGCGGCCGCACAGCGCGCGTAGTGATCGGTGACGCCGGCGAGCACCCGATCGATCGCGTCGGGCACGTCGCCGGCCAGCCTGCGGCGCGAGCGGCGCAGGTCGAGCGCGTTCAGTGCGATGCGCAGGTCGCGGAAGCTCTCGATCGACGGATGGCGGTGGTCGTCCGATGCGCCGAGCCGCGGCAGCAGTTGCGTGACCCGATCGAGCATGCGGGACGCGTGGTTGCGCTGATCGTCGAGCGGCTGCGTCGATGCTGAACGTGCGACGTCTTCCCAGCCGGAGCGCAACAGGCGCCGTACCGCGAGCTCGGCGCCGAACGGACGCGTCGCGCGGGTCCAAACGTACGCGAACAACAGCCCGGCGACGCCCGCGAGGTTGCTGTTCAGGAACACGAAGAAATCGGCGTCGTAAGCGCTTTGGATGCTGATGAAGGTCGCCGTGTTGACCGCGACGAGCATCGTCACCATGTTGAATTGCGGGCGCGGCAGCAGCGTGCCGATCAGGATGAACGGGCCGGCGAACATCAGCACGAGCATCGGGAAGTCATGCACGTGGGGCAGCACGGCAAACAGGTAAAGGCCCGCGAACACGACGCTCGCGGCTGTGGCCAGGAAAAACTTGAACACGAGCGGTGCGGGCTCGTCGAGCGCCGCGAAGAAGCTGCACGCGACGGCGACCAGCGTGACCGCGCCGGCACCGTCGTGCCAGCCGGACGCGATCCAAAGCCAGCACGCAAGCACGATTGCGCCTGCGACGGTCAGCGTCGAGAACAGCATCATTCCGCGATCGAAGAAGCGCTCGGTGCCGCCGAGTCGCCAATGCCGGTAGCGCGGTTGCCACGCGCCGGTTTCGTTTGCAATCAGCGCGCGCAGCGTGCGGCAATCCTGCCAGATGTCGATGACCTGGCGCAGTCGCCACAGCGCGTTCGACAGCAGCGCGCCATCCCAGCTCGCGAGTGCGCTGTCCGGCGGCTGCAGCGACGCGATGCGCTCGCGCAGGTCGTCCGCGACGGGATCATGGGCCGTCTCGCCGTCGGTGCCGGCCTTCAGCGACGGCAGCGGTGCGTCGAACCACTTCGCGGCATCGGCGAGCAGCGCATCGAGAGCCGGCGGGCGCACATGCAGCTCGCGCATCAGCGCGATCAGCGGATCGGCGAGCGACGACATCAGCGGCAAGAACAGCTGCATCCGGCCGGCGAGCGCCTGCGCCCGCGCAAGCACGCGCGGGTGCGCATGGTCGTAGCTCAGCTGGCTCAACAGGAATTCGAGGCCGGTGATGGTCGCGGCGAGGCGCTGCCGGCACGCGGACAGTGCCTTGCCTGCGAGGTGGCCGGACAACGTCTCGCGGCCATAGAACGCGGCATCCTTGAACCACGCATCGGTGCGCTCGATCAGCGTCGGCGCGAGCCGGTTCGGAAACACCGTGCTGCCGACCACGCTGGCGCACACAATGCCGAGCACGATTTCCTCGGTGCGCGCGATCGCGACATCGAAGATCGTCGACGGATCGGTCACCGTCGGCAGCGCGACCAGCGGCATCGTGTAGCCGGCAAGCATGAACACGTAGCTGCGCGCGGTTCGGTCGGACATTGCGAGGTACAGCAGCGTGCCGCACCATGTCGCGACAATGACACTGAACAGCAACGGCGTCTCCACGAACGGCGGGACGAACAGGATCGCGGCGGCGGCGCCGAGCGCGGTGCCGAGTGCACGATACAGCGCCTTCGAGCGTGTCGCGCCGACGAACGGGTTCGACACGATGTAGACGCTCGCCATCGCCCAGTACGGGCGTGGCAGCTGGAAATACAGGCCGAGGTACAACGCCAGCATCGATGCGGCGAACGTCTTGCCGGAAAACAGCCAGTCGCGAAGGCTCGGATAGGTCATCGCGCGGAATCGGAGGAGTGGGATTGGCGCGGCGCCGGATGCTGTGCATCGGCCGCGCTGAACGCGTTCAGCACGCGCAGCGTCGCTTCGAGATCGGCGCGCGTGACGCCTTTGAGCACTTGCGCGCGCAGCACGCGCAAGTCTTCCTCCATCTTCGCGGTGACCGCGCGGCCGGCGGCCGTGAGCGAGATCGTTTTCGCACGGCGGTCGTGTGGATCCTCGTCGCGGCGGGCGAGGCCGGCCGCGCACAGCTGGTCGAGCAGGCGCACAAGCGACGGCCCTTCGATGCCGACGTGCTCCGCGAGCGTGCCCTGGCGCACGCCTTCGCCGAGCCGGCCGGCGATCAGCAGCGGCGTCGCGCAGGCTTCGGACACGTTGTATGCGGTCAGCACGGCGTCGCTCGTGCGGCGCCACTTGCGCGCAGTGAGCACCAGGAGGCTGCTGACGGCGAGGCGAAGATCGTGCAGATTAGTCATGGGCGAGATGATAGGGGCAAAAATATTCGATAGCAAACTATCGTTTTTGTTGCCCGGATATCGTCGTGCATGCCGGGAACGCCGATCTTCAACAAGCAATTTAGGCGCGCGGCTCCCGGATGGTCAAGCTGTAAGGTTGTGAGCGGTGAGGGCTCGCTACAGCGCTGCGCGGCGGGCGTCTGACCGGACCATACCGGTCCTACCGGGTTGTCGGCAGCGCCCGCAGGGCTGCCGATACAGCAGACTTTCGGCGGTTTCGACCGATGCGCTCCGCTCGATCGTCGGCGGCCGCGACCGGGCAACCCCATTCAACACATTCACATGCTGGCCCTATTGTCCGGCTTCCGCACACGATTGCACTAGGACAATATTTTTCAGGTGTCTTTCTGAGCGACCATGCGGTAGCGACAACGGAGACATCGAGATGGGACGGACCGAGGTATCGGCGCGCTGGCTGGACGCGATCGGCGCGGTGCACGGCGTCGAGTCGAAATACAAGCGGCTCGTGAAGGCGATCGCTGCCGACATCGAAAGCGGCGCGCTGGCTCCCGGCGCGCGGCTCGCGCCGCAGCGCGATGTCGCGTCGAGCCTCGGCGTCAGCGTGCAGACCGTCACCAACGCGTACAAGGAACTCGAAAGGCAGGGCCTGATCCGCTGCGAAGTGGGGCGCGGCAGCTTCGTGGCCGCGCGCGTGACCGAGTCGATGTCGAACTACATCCTCGATACGGCCGAGCGCGAGCTTGTCGACTTCTCGATCGCGCGCATCGTTCATACACCCGAGCACGATGCCGCGTGGCGCGCCGTCTGCGCAGCGCTGGCCGACGCCGACGACCAGCCGTGGATCCGCTCGTTCAGGCCAATCGCGGGGCTCGACGGGCATCGGGAAGCCGGCGCCGCGTGGCTTGCGGCGCTGAACATGCCCGTGCATCCGGAATCGCTGCTGATCACGAACGGCGCCGCGCACGGAATCTTTCTCGCGCTCGCATCGATCGTCGGACCCGGCGACACCGTGTTGTGCGAAAGCCTGACTGACCACGGCGTAATCGGTTCGGCGAACGTGCTCGGGTTTACGCTGAAGGGCCTCGAAATGGACGAACACGGAATCCGCCCGGAACATTTCGAGGAAATGTGCGACAGCGAAAAGATCAGCGCGCTCGTGTGCACGCCGACCCTCAACAACCCGACGGTGTCGATGATGTCCGATTCGCGCCGCAAGGCGATCGCGCGGATCGCGTCGCGCTACGGCGTGTACGTGATCGAGGACGACGTGTACGGCCCGCTGCCCGCAAAGACGGCGACTCCGATCGCGAGCCTGATTCCGGAGCTGGGCTTTTACTGCACGAGCATGACCAAGTCCGTGCTGACAGGCTTGCGCACCGGCTACCTCGCGATGCCGCGGCGGCTCGCGCTGCGCGTCGAGAGCGTGCTGCGCGTGAGCAGCTGGATGGCGACGTCGCCGATCGCCGAGATCGCGACGCGCTGGATCGCGGACGGCACCGCGCGGCGCCTCGTCGAACTGCAGCGGCAGCGGCTGGCGGTGCGCCAGGAGATGGTCAAGGCCGCGCTCGGCCCATACGTGCTCGGCGCGCATCCGAACGCGTTGTCGGCGTGGCTGCGCGTGCCCGATTACTGGCAGGCCGACCGGCTCGTGCGCGAATTGCGTACGCGCAAGATCGCGGTGACGTCGCCTGATCCATTCCTCGTCGGCAATACCGAGCGGCCGAATGCGGTGCGCGTGTGCATCGGCGCGGAGACGACGGATGCCGCGTGCAGCGCCGCGCTCGAGACGGTCGCGCGGGTATTCGAGCAGTATCCGCACGTGCACGATTTTCATTGAAGCAACGTCGGCCGCATGCGCGACGCACAATGTATCAGGACATTCGAAAGCGCAATTTGGAACATTAGACTGGATCGCACCACATCAATGAGGCGTGCGTTCCATGTCCTTCCTGTCGCTGTCCGACGTCTATCGCGCGCGCCGCCGCATCGCCGGGCACGCGAGCGTCACGCCGCTCGTCGCGTCCGCCGCGCTGTCCGAGCGCGCCGGTGCGCCCGTTTACCTGAAACTCGAAACGCTGCAGCCGACCGGCAGCTTCAAGCTGCGCGGCGCGGCCAATGCGCTCGCCGAACTCGCAGCGCAGCGCGTGACGCGTGTCGTCACCGCGTCGACCGGTAATCACGGCCGCGCGGTAGCGCATGCGGCGCGCGCGCTCGGTATCGACGCCGCGGTCTGCATGTCGTCGCTCGTGCCGGCGAACAAGGTCGACGCGGTCGCGGCGCTCGGCGCGCGGGTCGTGATCGCGGGCGACAGCCAGGACGACGCACAGGCCGAGGCACGGCGGCTTGTGCGCGACGAAGGCTATGCATACGTGCCGCCGTTCGACGATCCGTGGATCATCGCCGGTCAGGCGACGATCGGCATCGAGATTCTGGAAGCGCTGCCCGATGCGGGCACGCTCGTCGTGCCGCTGTCGGGCGGCGGCCTGTTCAGCGGCGTCGCGTTCGCCGCGAAGTCGATCCGGCCGACCATCGACGCGGTCGGCGTGACGATGACACGCGGCGCCGCGATGCATGCAAGCCTCGCGGCCGGGCGCCCGGTCGACGTCGGCGAGCAGCCGACGCTCGCCGATTCGCTCGGCGGCGGCATCGGCCTCGACAACCGCTACACGTTCGACATGACGCGTGCGCTGGCGGACGACGTCGTGCTGCTCGACGAGCCCGCGATCGCGCGCGGCATCGCGCATGCGTATCGCGAAGAACGTCTCGTCGCGGAGGGTGCGGGCGCGATCGGCATCGCCGCGCTGCTCGAAGAGCGGATCGCGCGTCGCGATCGCGGTGGCCCGATAGTCGTGGTGGTGAGCGGCGCGAACATCGACATGACCGCGCATCGGCGGATCGTTTCCGAAAACTGACATGAACCATTCCGTCACGCTGCTCGGTCACGCGCAACTGCGCGCACTGGTGCCCCTCGATCTGGCCGCGATCGACCAGGTCGAGGCCGCGTTTGCTTCGCTCGCGACCGACGAGGTCGTTATGCCGCCGATCCTCAACCTGGCGTTGCCCGCGCGTCACGGTGAGGTCGACGTGAAGACCGCATATCTGCCGCGCTTCGACAGCTTCGCGATCAAGGTGAGTCCCGGCTTCTTCGACAACCCGTCGCTCGGGCTGCCTAGCCTGAACGGATTGATGCTCGTGCTGTCCGCGCACACGGGCCTGACCGAGGCCGTGCTGCTCGACAACGGCTACCTGACGGCCGTACGCACCGCCGCGGCCGGTGCGGTGGCGGCGCGCCGGCTTGCGCGCGCCGATGCGCGCCGCGCGGCGATCATCGGCGCCGGCGAACAGGCGCGGCTGCAGCTCGATGCGCTGAAGCTCGTGCGCGACATCACGCACGTGACAGTCTGGGCGCGCGATGCCGGGCGCGCCGCGCGGTTCGCGGCCGACGTGCGTGCTGCGCATGGAATCGACGCGGTCGTCGCGCGCTCCGTGCATGCCGCGCTTGCCGATGCGGACGTCGCGGTGACGACCACGCCGAGCCGCGAGCCGCTCGTTCACGCCGAGGATCTGCATCCGGGGCTGCATGTGACGGCAATGGGCGCCGATGCCGACTACAAGACCGAGCTTGCACCGTCGGTATTCGGCGTCGCGCGCTACTTCTGCGACCGGCTGCAGCAGACTCGCGTCGCCGGCGAACTCGCCCATGCGATCGCGGCCGGTGCGACGCGGGCCGATGCCGTGTTCCCCGAACTCGGCCAGGTGATCGCCGGGCAGCACGAAGGCCGCACGCATCGCGACGACATCACGATCTGCGACCTGACAGGCACGGGCGCGCAGGACACCGCCATTGCCGTGCTCGCGCTGCAGCGCGCGCGCGCGGCACAGGCAGGCACCATTTTTCACAACGACGTCACGATTTGAGAGGAGACAGATGGCCGCAGTCATCGAAACCCACGAAGCCGTGCCGCGCCTCGCGTTCGAGCGCAGCGAATACGCTGCACGCATCGCGAAGACGCGCACGGCGATGCAACGGGCCGGCATCGATCTGCTGATCGTCACCGACCCGACCAACATGGCGTGGCTCACCGGCTACGACGGCTGGTCGTTCTACGTGCACCAGTGCGTGCTGTTGGCAATGGACGGCGAGCCCGTCTGGTACGGCCGCGGGCAGGACGCGAATGGCGCAAAACGCACCGTGTTCATGGCGCACGACAACATCGTAGGCTACCCCGATCATTACGTGCAGTCGACGGCGCGTCACCCGATGGACTACCTGTCGACCGAAGTGATCGCGGCGCGGGGCTGGAGCTCGCTGCGCATCGGTGTCGAGCTCGACAACTACTACTTCAGCGCGGCAGCGTACGGGTCGCTTCGCAAGCATTTGCCTGCGGCGCGCTGGGTCGACGCGACGGCGCTCGTGAACTGGCAGCGCGCGGTGAAATCGCCGCGCGAAATCGAATACATGCGCGTCGCCGCGCGGATCGTCGAGCGCATGCACGCGCACATCGTCGATACGATCGAGCCGGGCATGAGGAAGAGCGACCTGGTTGCGCAGATCTACGCGACCGGGATCGGCGGCGCGGACGGCTGCGGCGGCGACTATCCGGCGATCGTCCCGCTGCTGCCGACCGGCGCGGACGCGGCCGCGCCGCATTTGACTTGGGACGACTCGGTGTTCGCGCGCGGCGCGGGCACGTTCTTCGAGATCGCCGGCTGCTACCGCCGCTATCACTGCCCGCTGTCGCGAACCGTCTATCTCGGCAAGCCGCCCGCGCACTTCATCGAAGGCGAGCGCGCGGTGGTCGACGGGATCGACGCGGGGCTCGCGGCCGCGAAGCCCGGCAACGTGTGCGAAGACATCGCGAATGCATTCTTCGCGGTGCTGCGCCGCGCCGGCATCGACAAGGACAGCCGCTGCGGCTACCCGATCGGCGCGAGCTATCCGCCCGACTGGGGCGAACGCACGATGAGCCTGCGTCCGGGCGACCGCACGGTGCTCGAGCCCGGCATGACGTTTCACTTCATGCCCGGGCTGTGGCTCGACGACTGGGGGCTGGAGATCACGGAAAGCATCCTGATTACCGAGACCGGCGTCGAGACGTTCTGCAACGTGCCGCGCAAGCTGTTCGTGAAGGAGTAGGGCGATGCGAGCCTCCCCGATCACGCCGACCGTCGATTTCGACGCGGACGGCGAACAGCATGGCTTCCTGAAGCTGCCTTACTCGCGCGACGACTCCGCGTGGGGTGCGATCATGATTCCGGTGACCGTCGTCAAGCGCGGCGACGGGCCGACGGTGTTGCTGACCGGCGGCAATCACGGCGACGAATACGAAGGGCCGGTCGCGCTGTCCAAGCTCGCCGGTTCGTTGAAGGCGGCCGACGTGACCGGCCGCGTGATCGTCGTGCCGTTCATGAACTACCCGGCATTTCGCGCCGGCTGCCGCACGTCGCCGATCGACGCCGGCAATCTGAACCGCAGTTTTCCCGGGCGGCCCGATGGCACCGTCACCGAGAAAATCGCCGATTATTTCCAGCGGCATTTGCTGCCGCTTGCGACGCATGTGCTCGACATTCACGCCGGCGGCCGAACGCTCGACTTCGTGCCGTTCGCGGCGATCCACGTGTTGACGGACCGCGACCAGGAAGTACGCTGCGAGCGCGCGATGCGCGCGTTCGGCGCACCGTACTCGATGCGCATGCTCGAACTCGACAACGTGGGTCTCTTCGACACCGCGGCGGAGGAAGCCGGCAAGGTGTTCGTATCGACCGAGCTCGGCGGCGGCGGCTCGTCGACCGCCGCGAGCGTCGCGATCGCCGAACGTGGCGTGTACGGATTTCTCGCGCATGCCGGCGTGATCGCGAAGGACGTGATCGATCGCAACGCGCCGCGCACGACGACGCTGCTCGACATGCCGGACGGTTCCTGCTTCACGACGAGCGAGCACCACGGGCTGCTCGAAATGTGCCGCGATCTCGGCAGCGACGTGAACGCCGGCGACGTGCTGGCGCGCGTGCACGACATCGACCGCACGGGCGTTGCGCCAGTCGAATACGTCGCACGGCGGCGCGGGCTGCTCGCGGCTCGACACTTTCCTGGCATCGTGCAGGCCGGCGACACGATCGCGGTGGTCGCCGACATCGTCGAGCGCAACATTCCGGTGTCCGCATGAGGACGCGCTGGCCGTGATCAAGCTTGACCGATACGACCTCGCGATCCTGCGCATTCTCGAGCGCGACGGACGCATCACGAAGTCGAAGCTCGCGGAGGCGGTGAACCTGTCGATCTCGCCCGCGTGGGAGCGCGTGCGCAAGCTCGAGGAAAGCGGCGTGATCCGCGGCTATCGCGCGGACGTCGACTGGATCGGCACGTTTTCCGGCAGCCGCATCGTCGTCGAGGTGACGCTGTCGCGTCATACCGCGCCCGACATGCGGCGCTTCGAGGCGCGCGTCGGCGCGGCACCCGAAGTCGCGCAGTGCTATGCGACCGGCGGCGGCGTCGACTACGTGCTGCACGTTGTCGCGCGCGACATCGACCACTACCAGCGCTTCATCGACGCGTTGCTGATGGACGATCTCGGCATCGAGCGCTATTTCACGTACATCGTGACGAAGGTCGTGAAGTGCGAATCCGGCGGCGCGCCGGACTGGCTCTGAAACTTCGCGCGAACACGCGGCAATACGGAAAAAAGCACAAGCGGCGGGCGCCGAAACGGAAATTTCCGCACCCGCCGGCACGACAGAATGAAGCTCGTGCCTACCCCAACGAGGAGACGCAGGATGTTGCCCGGACACCCCATTCTGTTCAAGTCGACGTGCTATGTCGACGGTCGCTGGATCCACAGCGACAATGCCGCGACGGTCGCCGTCGTGAACCCGGCCGACCAAGCCGTGATCGGCCACGTGCCGATGCTTGAGCGCGCGCAGATCGTCGGCGCCGTCGATGCCGCTCAGCGCGCGTTCGATACGTGGCGCTGGACGCCGCAGACGGTGCGCAGTGCCGCGCTGTTGCGCTGGCATGCGCTGATCCTGCGGCATCTCGACGATCTCGCCGCGCTGCTGTCGCTCGAACAGGGCAAGCCGCTTGCCGAATCGCGCGGCGAAATCCGCTACGCGGCCAGCTTCGTCGAATGGTTCGCGAACGACGCGAAACGCATCGCAGGTCGCACGATCCCGACGCATATCGACGGCGCGCACCTCGGCACGGTGATGGAACCGGTCGGCGTCGCGGCGCTGATCACGCCGTGGAATTTCCCGGCCGCCATGATCACGCGCAAGGCGGCAGCCGCGATCGCGGCCGGCTGCACGGTGGTCGTGAAGCCGGCGCACGAAACGCCGTTCTCGGCGCTCGCGCTCGCGCAGTTGGCCGACGAGGCCGGCGTGCCGGCCGGCGTGTTCAACGTCGTGCTCGGCGAACCGCAGATGGCGATGGAAACGCTCGTCGGCGATGCGCGCGTGCGCGCGGTGAGCTTCACCGGTTCGACCCGCGTCGGGCGGCTCGTCACCGAAACGGCCGCGAAGGCCGGCATTCGCAAGATCGCGCTCGAACTGGGCGGCAACGCGCCGTTCATCGTCACCGAGGATGCGGATCTCGATCAGGCGGTGCGGATCGCCGTCGGTGCAAAGTTCCAGACGTCCGGGCAGGACTGCTGCGCGGCGAACCGGATCTTCGTCGCCCGCGCGCTATACGAAACATTCGTCAGCCGCTATGCGAACGCGGTACGTGAACTGAAGACGGGCCCCGCGTTCGAGCCGGACGTCGACGTCGGGCCGTTGATGCACCAGGCCGCGTTCGACGCGACGGTCGCGCGCGTCGACGACGCACGCGCTCGCGGCGCACGGATTGTCGCGGGCGGACGGCCGCATGCGCTCGGCGGCTGGTTCTACGAACCGACCGTGATCGCGGACGCCGCGGCGGGCATGCGTGTGTACGACGAGGAAAATTTCGCGCCGATTTCGGCGGTGTGCGCGTTCGACACGCTGGACGAAGTCGTCGAAAAGGCCAACGACACCGAGTACGGACTCGCCGCGTACGTATGCGCGGCGCGCATCGACACGATCTTTCAGCTCGTACGGCGGCTCGACTTCGCGATGGTGTCGGTCAACGGCGTGAAGTTCACCGGGGCACCGATCCCGTTCGGCGGGATGAAGGCGTCCGGCCTCGGGCGCGAAGGCGGCAGCGAAGGGTTCGAGCCGTTCACCGAAACCAAATACTTTTGCCTCGGCAATCTCGGCCTGCCCGTCGCGGCATCGGCCTGACTCAATCAAAGGAGCACATCATGAAGCAATCGATCGACGCACTGCTGCGCGAGGACCGCGCGCACTTCATGCACCCGTCGACGCACGCGTACGACCACGAGAGCGGCGCGCTCCCGGGCAAGATCGTACGGGGCGCCGAAGGCATCCGCATCGAGGATCACCAGGGCAAGCGCTATATCGACGCATTCGCGGGCCTCTACTGCGTCAACATCGGCTACGGCCGCACGGAAGTGGCCGATGCGATGCACGAGCAGGCGAAGCGGCTCGCGTATTACCACACTTATGTCGGTCACTCGTCGGACGCGATCATCGAGCTGTCGTCGCGCATCATCGACTGGGCGCCGGCCGGGATGAAGAAGGTGTACTACGGGATGTCGGGTTCCGACGCGAACGAGACGCAGGTCAAGATCGTCTGGTACTACAACAACGTGCTCGGCCGGCCGAACAAGAAGAAGATCATTTCGCGCGAGCGCGGCTATCACGGTTCGGGCATCGTGACGGGCAGCCTCACGGGCCTGCCGAGCTTCCATCAGCACTTCGACCTGCCGATCGACCGCGTGAAGCATACGGTATGTCCGCACTGGTATCGCAAGGCGCCGGTCGGCATGAGCGAAACGCAGTTCGTCACATACTGCGTCGACGAACTCGAGAAGCTGATCGCATGCGAAGGCGCGGACACGATCGCCGCGTTCATCGCGGAGCCGGTGATGGGCACGGGCGGGATCATCGAGCCGCCGGCCGGCTACTGGCCGGCGATCCAGGCCGTGCTGCGCAAGCACGACATCCTGTTGATCTCCGACGAAGTGGTGTGCGGGTTCGGGCGCCTCGGCTCGAAGATGGGCGCGCAGCATTTCGGCATCCAGCCCGATCTGATCACGGTCGCAAAAGGCCTGACGAGCGCGTATGCGCCGCTGTCGGGCGTGATCGTCGGCGAGAGGGTGTGGGACGTGATCGCGCGCGGTTCGCGGGAACACGGACCGATGGGGCATGGCTGGACGTATTCGGGCCACCCGGTGTGCGCGGCCGCCGCGCTCGCGAACCTCGCGATTCTCGAGCGCGAGAACCTGGTCGGCAACGCGGCCGAGGTGGGCGCGTATTTCGGTGCGAAGCTGCGTGACGCGTTCGGCGCGCATCCGCTCGTCGGCGAGGTGCGCAGCGTCGGGATGCTGGCGGCGCTCGAATTCATGGCGGACAGGGATGCCCGCACGCCGTTCGATCCGGCGCTGAAGGTGGGCGCTCAGGTATCGGCCGCGGCGCTGCAGCGTGGCGTGATTGCACGCGCGATGCCGCATGGCGACATCCTCGGCTTTGCGCCGCCGCTCGTGATGACGCGGGCGGAAGCCGACGAAATCGTCGGAATCGTGAAGGAAGCCGTGGACGAGGTGGCGGAGCGCAATCTTTCGAGCGTCGCGTGAGTTTTCTGCGGGGTCCGATGCGCGCGCAAGCGCGCGAAGTGACGCCGTCGCACGGGAGTGCGGCGGCGCTTTTTGCTTCACGGGGGACCTTTCGCGACAGCGGTGCTACCTGCCACGACGTATCAACATCGCTACAAGAACGACGGCGATCGCTCGAACATCGTCAAAATACGGCTCGCGCGCCGCCCGCTGCGTGCCCCGCATCGATCAGTAATCCCACACGACTGGAACGAAGCGGAAGCCGTCGCCGTTCCGCGCCACGTGTCCTATCGAAGGGAACGCGACATGCGCCGCGGCCAGCAGCGCGCCGGTGTCGGCGGCTTCGCTGAACAGTGCGATCCGGACGTCGGTGGCCGCTTGCGGATCGTGCTCGAAGCCGTTTTGCCAGTCGGGATGGTCGAAGTTCACTTCGAAAATCGCGTCGCCCGCAAACGTCAGTTTTTCGCCTTGCGATGCGATATCGACGACGCAGTGTCCCGGGGTGTGGCCGCCGGTCACGCGCGCGGATACGCCGGCCGCAACTTCCGCGATGCGGTCGAACGGCACGATGTGCTCGCGATACAGGTCCACGAATCGGGCCGCCGCCTTGCGCAGTGCGGGCGGAACGGCTTCCGGCATCACCGTCTTGCTGAAGTCCGGGTTCTTCCAGAACGCCAGCTCCGCGGCCGACACGTGAATGCGCACGTCCGGACTCAGCCGGGCCTTGACGCCGTCGACATTCAGCCCGCCGACGTGATCCATGTGCAGGTGAGTGATCACGATGTCGGTGATCGCGGCGAGATCGATCCCCACGGATTCCAGACGCATCACTGCACGCCCTGCGCGCGTGAAGTATTCGAAGCCGTCGCCTACGCCGGAGTCGATCAGGATCAGGCGATCGCCGGCGCGAACAAGCGCGATATTGAGCGCCCAGTCGAACATGTCGCGTTGCAGGAATCGTCCGTCGAACCATTCGTTGCGGTCCGCTTCGCTCACGTTGGTGGACATCGTGGAAGTCGGCAGTGGCAGAACGCCGTCGCTGATCAGCACGACGTCGACGTCGCCGATGCGCACTGCATAGCGGGATGGACGAGTTCGCCAGCCCGTTCATTGCCCAGGCGGGTCGTGACCGGCCGCACGTTGCGGGTTGTTTCGTTCATGTTCGGTTTTCCTCTTCATCGAGTGGGGGCTTCCGCGCTGCGCTGCAGCGCGGGTCGCGAGCGCGATGGCGCAACGCGTGTCGCGCGCATGCCGATCGAGCATGTCGGCGATTGTAGGGACGCTCGACGCACGCCTGAAGCGCTGCGCTTGCGAACATCGTGTTGCCCTCGCGACACCAATCCGCCGGCGGGTAGGCATCCACATGCACATCGCCCGCGGATCCGTTGCCGGACCGCGGGCGACGCAGGGGATGCCATTTATGGGACCGCAGGCGCAGTCCCGTTGCGTGTCAGCCCGGCTGTCCCGGGAGCGTCTCGCCGCGCAGCGAGCACCCGCGCGTTTCGATTACCGCCGACAGCGCGACCAGCCCGACCGCACACGCCGCCATCATGTAATACGCGGGAATCATCGTGTTGCCGGTCTTCCCGATCAACCAGTCATTGACGATCGGCGCGGTGCCGCCGAACAGCGACGTCGACACGTTGTACGCGATCGCCATGCCCGCATACCGCACGTGCGTCGGGAACATCGCGGGAAACATCGCCGAAATGGTCGCGAGCTGCGGCACGTAGAGCAGCCCGAGCACAGCGAAGCCGACGAAGGCGCCGAGCACGCCGTGCGTCATCAGCGTGAACATCGGCACGGCCGCGACGAACAGCCCGACGAGCGAGACCCACCACATCGCCTTGCGGCCGACGCGATCCGACAGCCAGCCGGCGAACGGCAGCAGGATCATCATCGCGAGCATGCCGATCAGCGGAATCAGCAGCGACATGTTCTCGCTGACGCCGAGTTCCTTGTGCATGTAGGTCGGCATGTACGCGAGCAGCACGTAATTGACGACGTTCAACGCGACGACGAGCCCGCCGAGCAGTACCAGCGGCCGTGCGTAGCGGACCAGCAGCTGACCGATCGGCAGCACGGTCGGCGCGGCCTGTTCGCGGCGGTGTGCTTCTTCCTCGAGTTCGCGGAACACCGGCGTTTCCTCGAGTCGCGAGCGCAGGTAGCAACCGATTAGCCCGAGCGGGGCCGCGACGAGGAACGGCAGGCGCCAGCCCCATGCATGCATTGCCGAATCGCCGAGCAGCAGCGCGAAGCCGAGCAGCAGCAGCGCGCCGAGCGAGAAGCCGGCGAGTGTCGCGAATTCTAGGAAGCTGCCGCACAGGCCGCGCCGCGAATCCGGTGCGTATTCGGCGATGAAAGTCGCCGCGCCGCCGTACTCGCCGCCGGTCGAGAAGCCCTGGATCATCCGGAGCACGATCAATGCCGCGGGCGCGAGCCAGCCGGCGCTCGCGTAGGTGGGCAGCAAGCCGACGAGCAGCGTTGCGCCGGACATCGTGAGGACGGTCAGCGCGAGCACGCGCTTGCGGCCGAAGCGGTCGCCGAGCGGGCCCCAGAACAACCCGCCGAGCGGGCGGATCAGGAACGAGATCGCGAAGGTGCCGAGCGCGAACAGCGTCGCGCTGGCCGTGTTGCCGGGAAACAGCGCGGCGGAAATGTATGCCAGTCCGTACGCGTAAATCCCGTAATCGAACCATTCTGTCGCGTTGCCGAGCGCAGCGGCCGCGATTGCGACGCGCGGGAGGCTGTGCGGCTCGTCGCCGCGGGAAGCCGTCTCGTCCGGAACGGACGCGGCGGCGGAAACGGAAGTCCACGATGGCACGTATCGCATGGGGGTCCTCGTTATCAGCATGCGCCCGGGCGGGCGCCGACGAGGATCAAAGTAATCCCGCCAATTAGCGACGCCCGATGTCATAGGACGATGTGGAGATCGGGGTTTTCCCGTGCCGTCGAGGGGCGGTCCGCACGCGGGCGTTACCGTTGAATTGACGGTCGAATTGGACGAGTGCTGAACGTTGTCTGCCTGCCGTGGCGAACACGCTGGCGGTCGGTACGTACGTACAAATCGGTCAGTTGCCGCCGCCTAGGAAACGCTGCACGGGACGCTTCAGGCATTCTTGCGCCACGGCAAGGCACAGGCCCTGAAATGCCTTCCATCCAACCGTATGTAGCCGATAGTCTCTGCCAAAAACGAACTCCAACATGTTCCACGAACTGGGATCCGATGTTACCGCTTGGAACCTTATCAGAACGCCGCCTTGCCCACCGATGCGCCACCGTCGACGAACAAGGTCTGTCCAGTGATAAAGCCTGCATCCTCTGACAAAAGGAACGCCGCGGCCGCCGCCAGCTCCTCAGGCTTGCCGAATCGCTTCATCGGAACAAGCGACAGAAAGCGCTGTTCCGCTTCGCTGCCGACGGGCGTGTTCTGCCGGAACAACTCGGTCTCGGTAGGCCCGGGCGCAACGGCATTGACCGTAATGCCGGTCTGCGCGAGTTCCAGCGCCCAGGTGCGCGTAAAGCTCATCATCGCGGCTTTAGCCGCCGCGTAGGCCGTGCGATTGGCGACGCCGAGCACGACGAGACTGGAGAGATTGACGACTCGCCCCCATCCGCGGTTCCGCATACCGGGTAGCAGCGCTTGCACGGTCTGCACGGCTGAGGTGAGATTGTGGCGGAAAGACGCTTCGAGATCGTCGAGATCAACCGCTTCAACGGCGGCCAGACGGACAAACCCTGCGTTGTTTACGACGCCGTCGAACGTATAACGTCCGACCAGCCGCTCCAACGTGCGTGTCGTAGCATCGCGATCGGTCAGATCGACGGAAACCAGTGTGCCAGGGAAGCTTGGGTCGTCGGCTCCGCGTGCGAGACCGATGACATGGTGTCCGTCGGCAGCAAGCCGGTGTGACAACGCGCGCCCGATACCCTTGCTGGCGCCCGTGACCAAAAACGTACGTTTGAGCATTACGAGAATCCTATAGATTTGGGACTGTACTCGTGGGAGAGGCCGGTCAGCCCCACCGGGAATTCAGAATGATGCTGCACAGGTTCGCGCGCTCGAAGCTAGGGTCCTTGTGCGCCAGAAAATCGTCGTTGAATGTGCCAAAGGTGGTGCCCGGTCGATGCTTCATGCCGTCGTAGAACGCGTCGATTATCTTTCCGGCGAAATCGGTGCCGCGAGGATAAGCCGCGACCACCGCCGCGCGCTGTTCCTCGGTAAACGCATCGAAGTCCCGTCCTGCCACGTCCATTCCAGCTCCAGCTTGCACCAGCGCGATCTCGCCGTGCATGTGCTCGGGAATGCCCGGCGTCGTATGGAGCGCCACAGCGGTCCATACCTTTGCCACGTCAGCCTCGTCAACATGATGGCTGCGCAGAAAATCACGCGCGGCGTTGGCGCCGTCTACTTCGAAACGAAGTTCACTTTCGCGATAGGACGAAGTCAAACCGATATCGTGGAACATGGACGCAACGTAGAGCAGTTCCGGGTCGAAGGCGACGCCATTTCGTTTTCCTAGCAGTGCGCCCCAGAGGTAGACGCGCGTCGAGTGATTGAACAGTAATTCGCTTTCCGTGTCGCGAATGAGCTGCGCGACCTCGCGCGCGAGCTGGCTGTCGGGAATGACGACGCCGAGCATGTCGCTCGCCGGCGCTGTTTTATTCTGCTTCATCGGGTGACCTCAGCTGTCAAGAGCGTGCGCTTCCCGCGCTACGCTTGGCTTGCCGACCGCCTCATGTGGGCGGTCGGTTCCGCGCCGAAACTGACCGGCGGCGTTACACCGAGGAAGTTACGCTTCGCGTGGGTTATGAAACAGGCCCAAGATCGAGCAATCCGAATGTACTATCGCCCCCATGACAACGCTCTCCATTGGCCTCGATCGCGCCGGCCGCACCTCGCTATCGGCACAAATTTACGGATCGATCCGGGACGCGATCGAATCGGGGCAGCTTGCCGCTGGCGCGAGGCTGCCGTCTTGGTCGGATCTCGCCACGCAGCTCGGCGTGTCACGGGGCACTGTGCGGGCCGCGTATGAACGGCTGATCGACGAGCAGTTCGCGATCGGCCTTGGGGCGGCCGGCACCCGGGTAACCGCGCGGCCTTTGGCGGCAGCGACCGGATGGTCGCCGGAGGCGCCGCCGCTGCCGGATCTTTTCTACGACTTCAGCGCGGCGCCTTTGGCCTTTCAAATGGGCGTGCCTTCCCAAGACGCCTTTCCGTTTAAGCTCTGGTCGCGCATTCAGGCGCGCGCGGCACGCCGGGCGGCAGCGGCTCCTGTCTGCTACCCCGATCCGCGCGGCGATCCGGAGTTGCGACAGGAGATCGCGGCGTATCTTGGCGTCTCCCGTGGACTTAGATGCAGTCCCTCCCAGGTCTTTGTCGCGGCAGGTTTCTCCGGATCGCTCAATCTGGCGATTCGGGGCCTGCGCCTAGAAGGTCGACAAGCCTGGATGGAAGATCCGGGCTTTCCGCTCACGCGCACGGCGCTCGAGCTGGCCGGCATGACCGTGGCAGGGGTCCCTGTGGACGCGGACGGGTTTGATATCCACGCAGGCATCCGGTTCGCGCCCAAAGCGGCACTGGCGGTAGTAACGCCCGGCCAGCAGGCTCCGCTCGGTATGACGATGTCGCTCGCCCGACGGATTTCGCTCTTAGGCTGGGCCAAACAACACGACGCCTGGATTGTCGAGGACGATTATCTCGGCGAGCTGCAGTTGAAAGGACGCGCCGCCCCGGCGCTTGCCTCGCTCGATCAGGACGGGCGAGTGCTGCACATCGGCACCTTTAGCAAGACGATCAGTCCAGCACTGCGCCTTGGATTTCTCGTAGTCCCGCCGGATATGGTGCGCTGCTTTGGCGACGTCGCAGCGTGTCTGGCGCCTGCCCCGGCCGCATCCGAGCAGCACGCCGTGACCGAGTTCATGCATGACGGGCACTACCTTCGCCATCTGCGGCGAATGAAGCGTCTTTACGCCGCCCGACAGCAAGCGCTGGTTCGTTGTCTGAAGGACCTGGGCTCGGATTCGATGAAAGTGCAGGCCGCCGCAGGAATGACTGTCGTGGTCGCACTTCCCCCGTCCGTATCGGATCTCGATGTCGCCGCGCGAGCCCGAGCTTTCGGGTTGGCCCCAGTTCCTCTCTCACCCTGGTACACGAGCAAGCCGGCGCAGCAGGGGCTGCTACTCGGTGTGACCAACCTGGATGAGAGAACCCTGGCGGCCAATTGTTCGCGCCTGCTGGAGCTCATTCTCGGACGCCACTAACGGACAAACGGCGCCAGCTCTCCCGTCGCCTCTTGGTACATTGAAAATGTTCATTCCTGGTGCTTTTGGGTACCCGCATGTCGCTCGACAATGCAGAGACACAAAGGAGCCTGATACCCATGAACATTCAATCGATTGTAGGAACAGCATGCGCGGTCGTGGCCTTCGGGATAGCCGTGCCGGCCGTTGCGCATGGCACGGCAGAAACTGTCACACCAAACTTTCAGCACTCCATTCCCAACATCGCGGGCAAGTCCTTGACCGCTGTCGTCGTTGACTATGCACCTGGTGCGGCGTCGCCCGTGCACAGGCACGCGGGCTCGGCTTTCGTCTATGCCTACGTGGTCGCGGGCGAGATCGAGTCACAGGTCGATGGCGATCCAACCCGTATCTACCATGCCGGCGAGAGCTTTTTCGAGGAGCCCGGCGCGGTTCATCGCATCAGCCGCAACGCGAGCAAAACAAGGCCCGCAAAGTTGCTTGCCGTTTTCGTTGCGGACAGCACTGACAAACGCCTGACCAGTCCCATCCAGTAAACCACCGCCTCAAGGAGCTACCTCATGAGCAAGCGTCTCGATTACACGCAGATTGCGCCCGCGGGCGTCAAAGCCCTGGGTCACGTCTATGGCTACGTCATGCAAAGCGACCTGCCGCCGGTCCTCGTCGACCTTGTCTACCTGCGCGTCTCGCAGATTAACAACTGCGCCTATTGCCTCGACATGCATACGCGCGACCTGCTGAAAAAGGGCGTGCAGGTTGAAAAGCTGGCGCTCGTGCAGGCATGGAGGGAAGCAGGCCATCTGTTCGACGAGCGCGAACGTGCGGCACTCGCCTGGGCCGAGTCGATCACGCTGGTCGCGCAAACCGGCGTGCCGAACGCGTCCTACGAGGCTGCACGCGCCGCGTTCGACGAACGCGAACTGGTTGACCTGACCATCGCAGTGGGTCTGATGAATACCTATAACCGGATGGCGATCAGCTTCCGAAACACACCTCAAGCCGTGATGGAACAGTAAAGCGCCTGATGTGTGTGTATACCGTAAAAATTGCTCGTTTTGGCATAAGCTGCGCCCAATGATCTAAAGCAATGCTCCGGGCTCGATGGATAGGCGCAGCACGAGTCTGTATCTTCCGAGTTATCGATATGACGATCCTTGCCGGCATCAAGATTTCCGACAGCGGGATGGCGCGGGTTTCCAGCGAACTCACTCGAGACACGCAGTCAGATCTGCTTTTCCGTCGCTCTACCCTGGTGTTTCTTTTTGGCGCTTTGACGGGAGAGCGACTGCAGTTGAAATAGGACCCGGAACTTCTCTACATCGGTGCGATGTTCCATGACCCCGGACTCACAGAGCAGCTATGCACGTCCCGGAACCGGTTCGAGGTCGATAGCGCGAACGCCGCTCGACGTTTCCTTAAGAATCATCGCATTCCTGACGACGAGAATGGTCTGGTATGGGACGCGATTGAGATATCCGGAGTCGAGCCGAAAAGTATCCATTCTTTCAAAATACTGCGGCGTGTCCGGTGTGTTCGTCCGTCGCGTGGACGAGCCGATTGCCGCCGAGCGATTTTGCTCGATACAGCGCCTGGTCGGCAACCGAGAGCAGGTGGGTAAGCGAAGCCGTCTCACGATCCGACTCGGCCAGACCAATGCTTACGGTAGCGCGGAAGCGATTGCCGTCAGCGCCATGCGATATTGCCGCGAACCGGTTTGCGACGGTCTCTGCCACCGTTCTTGCGCGGTGGGTGTCGTAACTTGGCAGCAGCGCAGCGAATTCTTCTCCGCCGATGCGCGCGAGAACCCCGCTCGTCTCTGCGTCGACAACGGATCGAACCGTATCCGCGAATGACTTCAATACCTCGTCGCCGGTTTTGTGCCCGAAGCAATCGTTGATTCTCTTGAATTGATCAAGATCAAATGCAAGGAGCGTGACAGGTAGCCGACGTATCCCGTGCTCGTGGATAACCCGCTCTCCCTCTTCGAAAAAAAGCCGGCGATTACCCAGGCGAGTCAAGTAATCGGTACGGGACTCCTGCAAGAGCTCCCCATGAATTTCTTCCCGTGTCAGGCGGAGCAACGTCATCGGCAAAATAACGGAATAAAGGACTCCCTCGTACATGGTGATTTTGCTGGCAATTGATTGTGCGCCCGCGCCAAAAACCGAGATCAGCCATGGCAGGGCGAACGCTCTGGTGGCATAGAACAATGCGTGGATTCCCGTCACGGCCACCGCGACGCGTCGGGATTGAACCGCTGGAATGCCATCGCATCGGGTGAGCTCGAGGGCCGTCATGGCGGAGACGAGCGCGATCGGGATTGCGCTGACATAGAGCCAAATGGCCGTCTGAGTGGATGCTGTAGAGGCCGTCCATGTCAGCCCCATCAAGAGAAGCAAACCCGTTGAGCTTCTGACATACCGTCGGCCGTTGAACATGGCGACGGCATGTAGAACGAGCAAATAGCCACACAGAATCACGAGGTTGCTCACGGCGGCGCCAGCGGCACCCAGCAGTTCGCGCCGAAATGTCGCGAGCGCGCAGCCGCCTCCGAGTGCCGCATATCCGATCGCCAGCATTCGCAGTTCGTTGCCGCGCTTGGGATGTGAAATATGTTCCCAGTACGTCATGGCGGAACTGGCAAGCAAGGTTCCGATCGCCAGCAGGTAGAGGGTAGCTAGATCGACTGTCATTGCCGACGCCAAGGCGAGTCCCCGCCATGACGAGGAGAGGTTGAGGGAATACCGAGATAACGGCAGACGAGTCGAATTCTTGAAAAAAGTCCGGACTTGACCGCATGCGCCGTAAACCCCCGGGTCTGACGGGGCCGTCCAGGCGCCGTGAGCGGCGATGAGGGGCAAGCTCGGTTGTTGCTCGGTTCGCTGGAACCCCTTGCAGCGGAACCGGCGGGTTTTATGAAACCGTCTCTCCGCCCGCCCTTGCGTCGCGAGCAGGACCAGCGGCACGGCCCACGCCAGTCCCTAACGAAACGCCCGCATCTGCCCCGTCATCATCTGCAGCATCTTATTGGCGGCCACCGACAGCTTGCGACCCACGCGCGTGACCATGTGCGCCTCGGCGTTCTCTAGGATCGGATGCGCGATCTCGATCGCGAACAGCTCCTTGGCCTGCAGTTCGGCAGCCACCGCGAAGGCTGGCATCACCGAGATGCCGAGTCCCGATTTCACGAACTCCTTCAGGATCGCGAAGGAATTGGTGGTGATGATCGGCGCTAGACGCACGCGCTCGGCATATTCCACGGCCTCCATCATCTGCCGCGTGCCGTACGACGGGTGAGTCGCCGCCAGCGGGTAGGTCGCGAGTTGCTGCACCGTCAGCACCTTGTGGCTGCGGCGAGGGAAATCGGGGCCGACGATTGCCATCATCGGCTGCCGCTTCGACGCGCGCGACACCAGCTTGGGTTCGGCGGGCGGGTTGTAGACGAGGCCGATCTCGCCCTCGTCGTTAGAGATTTTGCGGATCACGTCGTTGGTGCTGCCCACGTCGAGGTTGACGCGGATCCCGGGGAACTGCCGGCAGAACTGCTGCATCGGCCCGGCCAACAGATCCGAGACGAACCCCTCGCCGAGCACAAGGCTGACCTGCCCGGTCTTGAGCCCGCGCAACTCCTGCAGGCGCGAGATCAGGTCGTCGCGGTGCGCGAGCTGCTCGCGGAAATACTCGATCACGCAGCGTCCTGCGTCGGTGGGCGTCACGCCGCGCGCGTGGCGCTCCACCAGCGTGGCGTCGAGTTCTTTCTCCAGCAACCCGATCTGGCGGCTCACGGCCGAGGGCGCCACGTCCAGCCAGTCGGCCGCGGCGCGGATCGTGCCGCAGCGCACGGCCTCGTAGAAATAGACGATCCGGCTGTCGGTAAGGGTGTCGCTCATGATCGTGGCGTTCTAAAAAATAGAACAATCTCAATATTGGCGTTGATTGATTATACGGTTCGCCGGCCCGAAGATCGTTGTCATGCAAGGCGGGCGCAAGTTGACGCGCCGCCCTCGAACCAACAGCTATCGGGAGTCGTCGGATGAAAACGGTGGGCGTGATCGGTCTGGGCAACATGGGGCGCGGCATGGCGGGTTCGCTGCGGCGCGGCGGCTACACGGTGCTGGGCTACGACGCGGCGCCGGGCGTGGCGCGCGGGCTGGCCGAACAGGAGGTCCTGTCGGCGCGCGATTCGGTGGCCGAGGTCGCCCGCGATGCCGACGTGCTGCTGCTGTCGCTGCCGACTTCAGCGGTGGTCGAGGCGGTGGTGGTCGGTGCGGGCGGCGTACTCGAGAACGCGAGGCCGGGCAGCATCGTGATCGACACCACCACGGCCGATCCGGACAGCACGCGGCGCGTGGCGGCGGCGCTGGCCGCGCGCGGCATCGGCTTCGTCGACGGGCCGGTGAGCGGCGGCCCGAAGGGCGCGGCCACTGCCACCATGACCATGGTGCTGGGCGGCTCGGACAGCGATATCGCGGCCGTCGAGCCGGTCCTCTCGGTGATCAGCGCCAAGCGCGTGCACGTGGGCCCGGTGGGCGCCGGCCACGTCACCAAGCTGCTCAACAATCTGCTGACCGGCGTGCACCTGCTCGTCGCCAGCGAGGCAGTGCGCACCGCGCGCGCGGCCGGTGTCGATCCGGAAAAGCTGGTCGAAGCGCTCAACGGCGGCTCCGGGCGCAACAGCGCGACGCTGACCAACTACCCGACCTGGATCTTCAATGGCAAGTTCGACTCCGGTTTCACCATGAAACTGATGCGCAAGGACGTGCGGCTCGCGCTGGGGCTGCTCGACCAGTTCGACAGCGTCGCGCCGGTGGCGCGCGAGGCGGCGCGCGTGTGGGCTGCCAGCGAGTTATCCGTCGCCGACGGCGAGGACTTCAACCGCATCGTCGACTTCCTCGACCCCGCTTGAGGGCGGGCAGCCCGCGCCACGATCCCGTTCGACCCACCCATACGGAAACCCAAGATGACCCAGCACGCAGACCAGTTGCTCGCCGCCTTCGCGCAGTTCTTTCCCGGTGCCTCCGCGATCGGCTCGTATATCGACGGCGAGCTCGTCGCCGGCCAGGGCGATACGATCCAGCTTTACGATGCGGCGACGGGCGAAGCCACGCTCGCCTACCGCGACGCCGGCGCAGCCGTGATCGACCATGCCGCCGAAAGTGCGCGCCGCGCGCAGCGCGAATGGTGGGCGCTGACGCATGCCGCGCGCGGTCGCGTGATGCAGGAAGTGGCGCGCGCGGTCCGCGCCGAGGCCGAGGCGATCGCGCGGCTGGAGGCGCTCGGCTCGGGCAAGCCGATTCGCGACTGCCGCGGCGAGGTAGGCAAGGTCGCCGAGATGTTTGAGTACTACGCGGGTTGGACCGACAAGTTCTACGGCAGCGTGATCCCGGTGCCGACCTCGCACCTCAACTACACGCGCCGCGAGCCGGCCGGCGTGGTGCTGCAGATCACGCCCTGGAACGCGCCGGTGTTCACCTGCGGCTGGCAGGTGGCGCCCGCGGTGGCGATGGGCAACGGCGTGCTGCTCAAGCCCTCGGAGCTGACACCCTTCACGTCGCTGGCGGTCGCCCGGCTCGGCGAGCGGGCCGGGCTGCCGCGTGGCCTGGTCAACGTGCTGGCTGGCTTCGGCCATACCGCGGGGCAGGCCGCGATCGCGCATCGCGTGGTCAGCAAGGTGGTGTTCGTCGGTTCGCCGGCGACCGGTGCGCGCATCGCCGAGGCCGCCGCGCGCCGCGTACTGCCGTGCGTGCTGGAGCTGGGCGGCAAGTCGGCCAATATCGTGTTCGCGGATGCCGATCTCAAGCGCGCCGCGCTGACCGCCCAGGCCGCGATCTTCGCCGGCGCGGGCCAGAGTTGCGTGGCCGGCTCGCGTCTGCTGGTGCAGCGCGCCGTCTACGACGAATTCGTCGCGATGGTGGCGGCCGGCGCGAAGAAGATCCGTGTCGGCGCACCGCTCGACGAGGCGACCGAGGTAGGCCCGATCAACAATCGCAAACAGTATGACCACGTGATGTCGATGATCGAGAGCGGCGTGGCGGCTGGCGCCACGCTCGCATGCGGCTCGGCCGAGCGCGTCGGGGAAGGCCGCGGCGGCTACTTCGTCGCGCCGACCGTGTTGACCGGCGTGTCTAACTCGATGGAGGTTGCGCGCACCGAGATCTTCGGGCCGGTGGCGGCCGCCATCCCGTTCGACACCGAGGAGGAGGCGATCGCGATCGCCAACGACACCGACTTCGGCCTGGCCGGTGCGGCCTGGACGACCGACGTGGCGCGTGCGCATCGTGTGGCCGCGCAGGTGAATGCCGGCACCTTCTGGGTCAACGGCTACAAGACCATCAACGTGGCTTCCCCGTTCGGCGGCTACGGCATGAGCGGCTACGGCCGCTCGAGCGGGGTCGAGGCACTGTACGAATACACGCAGACCAAGAGCGTATGGGTCGAGACGGCCGAAGCGCCGGCCACCGCATTCGGTTATCTGTAACCACCGGCCCACATTCGACGGCAGCCGGGCTTCAAGGGGAGACTCGTCATGGAACACGCACTGGGTATCGAGCGCCGCGAGCTTGGCGGCGCGGCCACCGCCAAGGTCCTGCTTTACGCGGCCGGCATCCTTCTGGTCGCCGAATGGATCGGCTCGTTCACGTTCAAGCTCGGGCCCGGCAAGGTCGTGCTGCTGCCGATGATCTGGGCGCTGCTGCTCGGCGCCGCGGTGGGGCTGGCCAGCGCGCGCTGGAACAGCAGCGCGCGCCTGAGCGTACCCGACCAGTTCTTCGCGGCCGCGATCCTGCAGCCGGCGCTGCTGCTGTTTGTCTCCAAGCTCGGGCTGATGGTGGGCAGCGCGCTGCCGAAGCTGGCGTCGGCCGGCTGGGCGCTGGCCTTCCAGGAATTCGGCCACTTCGTCGGCACCATCCTGCTCGGCCTGCCGCTCGCGTTGCTGCTCGGCATCAAGCGCGAGGCGATCGGCGCGACGTTTTCGGTGGGCCGCGAGCCGAGCCTGGCGATCATCGGCGAGAAGTACGGCATGGATTCGGCCGAGGGGCGCGGCGTGCTGGCCGAGTATCTGACCGGCACCGTGTTCGGTGCGGTGTTCATTGCCGTGTTCGCGGGTTTCGTGAGCAGCCTCGGCATCTTCGATCCGCTCGCGCTGGCGATGGGCTCGGGTGTCGGTTCGGGCAGCATGATGGCGGCCGCCTCGGGCGCGATCGCCGCGCAGCAGGACCCGGAGACGGCGAAATCGGTGCTCGCGTTCGCCGCGGCCAGCAACCTGATTACCACCACCATCGGCACCTACTTCACGCTGTTCATCTCGCTGCCGCTCGCAGTCTGGGGCTATCGCGTGCTGGAGCCGCTGATCGGCCGCACCACGAAGGCATCGGCGCAGCCCGAGGCGGCCAGCCCGTCGCTGGGTGACGTGCGGACCGAGGCGCCCGCGCTCGGCTACGGCGGCAAGCTGCTGGCCTGGATCGTGACGGCCGCGATGGCGCTGGTGTGCGACTGGATCGCCCATGGCACCACGCCGCTGGCGGGACTGCCGGGAATCGCGATCATGGTGTGCGCGACGATCGTCGGCGATGCGTTGGCGAGCGTGACGGGGCGGCGGATTCCGGCGGTCTGCTGGGTATCGGTCGTGGCGATGTTCCTGACCTCGCCGTGGTCGCCGTGGGCTTCGCAGATCGCCGCGCTCAGCTCGCACAACGATTTCCTCGGGGTGACGACGCCGATGCTGGTGTTCGCGGGGCTGTCGATCGCCAAGGACATCCCGGCCTTCCGCAGGCTCGGCTGGCGCATCGTGCTGGTGTCCTTCGTGGCCAATGCCGGCACGTTCATCGGCGCGACTCTGGTGGCGCAACTGTTCCATATCTGATGCCTCGCGGCACGGCGGCGGGCGGCATGGACGGGCCCGCCGCCGTGCCGCGACGACCGACAAAGCGTTCCCATCCGCATGAAACTGATCGATTCCATCGTCGCGCACGCCGACGAACTGACGGCAATACGCCGCGATATCCATGCCCATCCCGAGGTCGGCTACGACGTGTTCCGCACTGCAGAGCTCGTCGCCGCGTGGCTCGAGCAATGGGGCTATGCCGTCACGCGTGGCGTCGGCCGTACCGGCGTGGTCGGCACCTTGAAGCGCGGCAGCAGCCCGCGCGCCATCGGCTTGCGCGCCGACATGGACGCGCTGCCCGTGCAGGAGGCCAACACCTTCGCGCATCGCTCGACGGTGCCCGGCGCGATGCATGCCTGCGGCCACGACGGGCACACGGCCATGCTGCTCGGGGCCGCGCGTCATCTGGCGCGGCATGGCGAGTTCGACGGCACCGTGCAGCTGTTCTTCCAGCCGGCCGAGGAGGCGGGCGGCGGCGCGCGCGCGATGATCGAGGATGGCCTGTTCGAGCGTTTCCCCGTGGACGCGGTGTTCGGGCTGCACAACTGGCCCGGTATCGCGGCCGGCGATTTCGCTGTGCGGCCGGGGCCGCTGATGGCCTCGACCAGCCTGTTCCGGATCAACTTGCGCGGGGCCGGCTGCCACGCGGCCATGCCGCATCTGGGCCGCGATCCGGTGTTCGCGGCGGGGCAGGTGCTGAGCGCGCTGCAGGGGATCGTCACGCGCAACCGGAATCCGGTCGACGGCGCGGTGCTGTCGGTTACGCAGGTGCATGCGGGCGAGGCGATGAACGTGGTGCCGACCGATGCCTGGCTCGGTGGCACGGTGCGGACCTTCTCCGATGCGACGCTCGATCTGATCGAGACGCGCATGCGTGCCGTGGTGGCCGCAACGGCCATGGCCTTCGATTGCGAGAGCGACGTGGATTTCCAGCGCCAGTATCCGGCTACCGTGAACGACGCCGAGCAGACGGCGGTGGCGGTGGCGGTGATGCGCGAGCTGGTGGGCGACGCGCACGTAAACGCCGCAGTCGATCCGACCATGGCGGCGGAGGATTTCTCGTTCATGCTGCGCGAGAAGCCGGGGTGTTATGCGTTCCTCGGAAATGGGGCGGGCGATCATCGCGTGCATGGGCATGGCGGCGGGCCTTGCCTGCTGCATAACGCGAGTTACGACTTCAACGATGCGTTGCTGCCCGTGGGCGCGAGCTATTTCGTGAGGCTGGTGGAGCGGGTTTTGGGGCGGTAGGGAGGCTGTGCTCGCATACTCGGACGCGTTCCCACCAATCATGCGAGGGCATACGCGCGATGCGCATCGATTAGCCGGCCTTTCTGGGTTCGCTCTTTCTGGCGCGTCTTGCAGACCAGATGCTGCTATTTCTGGTACCGCTCGTCGTCTTTCAGGACACCCAGAAAGCAACGTGGTCCGGGCTCGCTTTTTTCATCGAAACGCTCCCGCGATTCATTGCTTTCCCGATCTGCGGTGCACTGACCGACCGCGGATCCCCTCGCGTGCTGCGAATGAGCCAGGCCAGCCGGGCTGTCGCTTGCCTGATTGGCATCGTCGGCTATGTCGCCTGGAGCGGAATCAGCTGGCTGATCGCGCTGTCCGCCGTATGCGGTGCGCTCACGAGCCCGGGTCTCGTCGCTCGAGAGGTGCTGCTGCCGCAGATTCTTCCGCAGCAGCGCGTCGAGGAAGTGCTGGCCCATTCGCAGCTCGCCGATCAGTTGGGCGTCGTGCTCGGGCCCATCGTCGCGGCGGCGCGGCCGGGATTGTGCACCTGGGAATGGGGCGTCGCGTGCGAGGCGTTACTGTTTGTCGCGGCGGATATGTCGGCGCTTGTATGGCAACGGACCAGCACGGCGCGCATCGCGCGTCCCGAGCGCGTGGCGGGGCCATGGTATGCGCCGTTCGGCGTGGCGCTGACGCATGTCCTCACGCTGCCGGGGCGCTCGCTGCCGATCATGCTTGCGGCGGCGGAAAACCTCGTGATCGGTACGACACTGGCAACGTCGGCTGCCATGGTCACCCGCATGTTTCGGCAGTCAGGCGGGTTCTACGCCGCGCTGCAGGTCGTGGGTGCCGTCGCGACGGTCGTGATCCTGCTGTTCGTCGCGCGTATCGAGGTATCGCGCGTGCTGCTCGGTGTCGTTGCATTCGTTGCGATTGCGGCCTGCGGCTTGGTGATGAGGCTGTCGGGTTCGATCGCGATGTACGTCGCCGGTTTCGAAAAGATGTTCAACGTATACATCCGCAGCGCGCGGTAGGCGGTCATCCCCCCGCGGGACTAAGGCAAGACGACGGGCGTCATCGTCCTGCTGAACAACGCGACGCAGCCGCTTGCCGGGTTGCTCGTCGGACTCTCCTCCGGGCATGGGCGCGTGGCACCCGCCGTGATGCTTACGTCGATCGGCATGGCGATACAGGGTGGCGCGACCATTGCCCTCGCCCCAGCGCGGACGCGATCGGCCGCGCGCGTTTCGGACCGACCCCAAGCCGACGACGCATCGGCAGAATCGGCCTACGCAGCGGGCGCCACCGACGCGCCGGCGATCTTGTGCCGCGCGAGAGCCTCGGCGACGAACCCGGATGCCTTTGCTTCCTCCACGAATGCCCGCAACGTCTCGGCTGCCGCCGCACCGCGGCTCTTGGGCAAACCCATCGCCTGACGGATCACCATGAATCGCTCGTCGAGCAAGCGCAGGCCAGGTGCCTGACGGGCGTCCGCCACGAGCTGTTGCTTGACGCCGGCAGCGACTTCCAGGCCCTCATCGAGGAACGTTCGGACAACGGTAGGAGATGACGGTGCCCGCACGATCCGCGCATGCTTCAACTCGCGAGTGAGGAACAAATCGTAGGCGCTTCCCTCGCCAACTGCCACGCGGATCGACGGCTGGTCGACATCGTCGTTGGTGCGAATCGGCGACGCAGCGCGCACCATGTAATAGCCTTCGATCAGCACGTAAGGATCCGTAAACGCGATGGTTTCTCCTCGCCGTGGATCGATGGCGAAGAAGCCGACGTCTGCTCGTTCGTCGCTGACCGCCTGAACGGACTTGCCCGCCGTATCGAAGACCACCAGTTCGAGCGCGACACCGAGCGTTGCGGCAAAGGCGCGCGCCAGGTCGACCGAAACACCGGTCGGGGCACCCGATGCGTCCTTGCCCGCGAGAATGGGGTTCCCGAGATTGATCGATGCCCGCAGCTTGCCGGCAGGGGTGAATGCGTGAATGACGGATGGATCGGGTTTCATGTTGATGGTGTGAAGAACTGACATTCAAGGGTGGGAGCGGGGCCTTCAGCTACAGACCCGCGCATCGCTCGACGCGCGTTGCGCCGGCGCTCGGGGCCTCAGCAGTATCGCCACGGCAAGTACGCTGGCCAGCGCGATACCGCCCGCGAGAAGGAACGCGCTGAGGAACGTATGGCTTTCCTGCACGAGAAAGCCGGTTGCAGCCGGGCCGACGATGCCTGCGCAGTTCGCGATCGCATGTACGCATCCACCGACACTGCCGAGTTTCGGGCCGGGGATCGTGTCCTGGATCAGCGCCCAATAGGCGCTGCCGCTCAGATAAAGGGCAAACACCGCAATGGCCATCAGCAGCAGCGCACCGAGCGTCGTGGTCACGGCGCCGGCCAGCGTGACGCACAGGCCTGCCGTGCCGAGACAGGCGATCAATACCCGCTTGCGCGCAAGCAGGGCATTGCCCGTCCGGCGAAAGATCAGATCGGACAGCACGCCGCTCAGTCCGTAGCCGACGAACCCGAGCAGCCAGGGCAGCACCGTCGCGAGACTCATGCTTTTGAGGCTCAGGTGACGGTCCATCGTCAGAAAGGTGGGGAACCACGTGAGAAAGAAAAACAGGATGTAGCTGTAACCGAAGTACGAAATCATCGCCGCGAGAATTGCAGGCTGCCTGAGGTAGAAGCCGATGGACCGCAGGTCGGAAGGGCTTTCGGCGACGCTTCGATCGGATTCGATCAGCCGGCGTTCTTCAGCGGAGACGCGTGCATGCTGGTGCGGCTTGTCCGTCGCCATGAACACCCAGAACACCAGCCAGAGCAAGCCGAAACACGCGATTCCGGCGAATGCGACGCGCCAGCCGTAAGCGGCAGTCAACAGGCCGACTACCGGCCCCGCCACCGCGCCGCCCAGCGGCAGGCCGCAATTCGCGAAGCCGAACGCGGTCGCCGATTCCTTGTGCGGGAACCAGTTGTTCACGATCTTGTTGATCGTCGTCGCGAGCGGACCTTCGGCCATGCCGAACAGGGTGCGCACTGCCAGCAGCGATCCGAAGCCGCTGGCAAGGCCGGTCGCGCCGCATAGCAACGACCAGGTCAGGACGGCTCCCGAGAAAACCCGCTTGCCGCCCCAGCGGTCCGCCGCCCATCCGCCAATGAAATTGAATACCGCATAGCCGATGAAGAACGTCGAAAACAGCAGCCCGAGGCTGCTCGGCGACATATGCAGTTCCCGCATGACGGCGGGCGCCGCGACGGACAGCGCCGCACGGTCGAGATAGTTGATGAAGCCTGCGATGAACAGCAGCAGGACGATGCGCCATCGAATGTTTGTCACCTGTCGCTCCTTGGAGCTTGTTATGTGCTTGACGGCCGGGCGCTCGTACGCGCCATCCGGTCCGCCGCTTGGTCGGTTCGCCGCCGCGCCGCGCGTTCGGAACCGCGCGAGCGTGGCGGGCCACGCTCGCGAACGAGGCGTTCAGCGCCGCGGATGCGCGATCCCTTCGAGCATGGCGAGCTGGGCCGCGCCGATATCGATGCCCTCCGCCATCTGGCGCTCCAGGCGGCCGAGTTCGATCTCGCCGGGCACGATCACGGGCACGTCCGGATCGGCGGGTTTGGAGCCGTGCAAGATCGCCGCATAGTCGGCCATATGCTTGGCGAGCCATTCGGTGCTGCCGAGCTTGGTCGTATCGATGAGGATGAAGAAGTGGCCAAGGTTCTGCGGTTGTTCGGGATCGTCTTCCCACGACTTGACGTGCGTGAGATAGGCGGCGCCGGAAAGCAGTCCCGCGAACAGATCGACCACCAGCGCGAGGCCGTAGCCCTTGTGGCCGCCGATCGGCAGCAGGAAGCCATCGAGCGCGGCTTTCGGATCGGTGGTCGGTTTGCCCTGTGCATCGGTTGCCCAATCGCCGGGAATCGGTTCGCCGCGCTTGAGCGCGTTGCGAATCTTCGCCCGGGCCGCGACGCTGATCGCCATGTCGAGCATGAACGGACGGCCATTCGGGTCGGGGACGCCAAAGCCGACGGGACTGTTGCCCAGGCGAGCGTCGGTGCCGCCCCACGGCGCGATCGTCGTCGTTGCGTTACTGCCGATGATGCTGGCGAAGCCCTGCATCGCGGCCAGGTACGAATACGGTGACACGGGGCCGAAGTGGTTGCTGCCGCGCACGAACACACAGGCGATGCCATGTTCGCGTGCAGCAGTCATCGCCAGCTCGAGTGCGCGATAGCCGACGAGCGGGCCGATGCCGTTGTCGCCGTCGAGGCGGTGAAGCGCCGGCGCCACCTGTTCGGCGGTGATCGAAGGCGCGGGATTGATGCCGCCGATGCGCAGGCGCGCGCCGTACGACTCGATGCGGCTCGTGCCGTGCGTGCGCAAACCGAACAGATCGGCAAGTACGAGGATCGTGGCGGTGTCCGTCGCGTCGGTGCGCGTCAGGCCGAGCGAGCAGAGGGCCTCGATCGTCAGCTCGGTCAGATGTGCCTTGCTGACGATGCCGTGGGTTGGAGTGGGCTGGGTCATGGAATGCGTTGTCTCCTTCGATTTGAACGCTGTGCGGTTCAAGCGGCTGCGCACGGCACGACGCTTGCGTTTCGCACATGATCGTGCAGGAGCGGTTCACGCAACAAACGCATATTTTCGATTGATTGGTGCGTGGTGCGCACGAATCGAACCCGACCACCGGATGCGCACGAACGCCTTGCCGTGCCGCCTGAAGTCCGGGCGGCGGCACTCGCTTATGCAGTAGAGCTGGCAGGCGGCAGATCGGGCGCACGCATTTCCGTCAACAACTGAAGGAAGAAGCGGCCCGCCGAGGACAAACCGCGGCCGCGACGCTGGAGTACCCCCAGCGTTCGCCGGATGGGCGGATCGACGAGCGCGACACTGGTCAGGGCTTTGTGCGGGCCGCGGGGCATCGCGAGCCGCGGCACGACACCGACACCCAGGCCGGCTTCGATCAGACTCACGAGAGCGGGCACGTGGCGTACCTCGCAGAACCATTTGGGCCGGTCGGCGACGCCCGCCAGCGCTTCGTCTATGACCGCGCGATTGCCGCTGCCTTGTGCGATGGCCAAGTATTCGAGGTTCGCGAGTTCCGCCCACGCGACGGATTTGCGTTTTGCGAGCGGATGACTGCGCGGGCAGGCGAGCACGAAAGGGTCGTCGAGCAGCGGTGTGAATTCGATGTCCGGCTCTTCAGTGCCGACGTAAGTCAGGCCAAAATCGGCTTCCCCACGCGCGACGGCGAGAAAGACCATCGACGATGGCTCGTCGATGAGACGAAGGCGAATGCCCGGGTAACGCTGATGATAGGTCGCAATGGCTTCCGGAAGGAAATAGCGCACCGCCGACGGCACGCATGCGACAGTGAGTTCGCCGGTCATTTTGCGCGCAAGATCGTCGAACTCGAGCATCGAGTTGTCGACCTCGTTGAGGATGCGGTGAGCGCGCTCGAGAAACCCGCGACCGACGATCGTCAGGTCCATCTTCCGTGTCGTTCGCTCGAACAGTCTGACGCCCAGCACTTCCTCCAGTTTTTCTATCCGACGCGATAGCGCGGACGCCGATAGATGCAATGTGTCGGCCGCGGCGCGAAAGCTGCCCAGGTCGGCCGTCGCGACGAAGGCCCGCAAGTCCGATATCTCGAAGTTCATTCCGATGACCGCAGCGATGGAAAGGGATGCTCAGTTTCGGGTGCACCGATTGGCACTGTCAATCCGTGCGCGCGGCGCATGAATTCGCTGGGGCCAGGCTGCTGTGGAGGCGATATGCCGCGCGGGTATGAGTTGTCAGGGCGCAGAGTTCTGCCTCTTGGGAAGGCGAAATCATACCGACGAGGCTCGCTGCCTGTCGGTGATGGTTCGTGGGTGCATGTCGCCCCGCTATCGCCGGAAGCCGGGAGAGTAGTCAACTAGCGTTCACCGGTAGCGGCGCGACGCTGTTCGCGATCGGCGACCGGCCAAGATGGCATCGGGTGGATGCGGGCATCACGTATCGGGTGTCTAAGCGCACCGACTTGCATATGTCGATGGTTTATCAGCGTCGGGCCGGCGATGCGAGCGCCGTTGCGATCAACTTCTTCGGACCGTCAGGCGCGGGGCCGGGCAGAGCAGTCAAATCGCCGTGCTGGCAGTCCACCAGCATTCGCTAACGGCAGCTTTACCGTTCATTGCGGCAATGATCACAGCTAAATCGCTGCGGGCGGTCGTGTCGCACGTGACGCTACCCTCCAATGTCGGCGCACGCTCGGTTCGCTTGCGGCTGTTTCCGTGATCGTGGCGGCAACACTCCCGTTTCCGCCGCGGCGGGCGCTCGGTGCGTTCGTCCGACTATTCTCGAAACGAGAACGATCAATTCTCCGCAGCGGGGATTCTGTCGCGACCGCCGAGTTTCTAGACTTGCCCCAAGCGATGAGACCTGCTCATCGCACCTTCCACAGGGAAACAGTCATGAAGCTCTACGTTCACCCGCTTTCCGGTCATTCGCACCGCGCCCGCCTGCTCATCTCGCTGCTCGGCATCGAGCACGAACTGATCGAAGTCGACCTCGCCGCCGGCGCGCACAAGTCGCCTGAATTTCTGGCGCTGAACCGCTTCGGCCAGGTGCCGGTGCTGGTCCACGGGGATACCGTGATCGCCGATTCGAATGCCATCCTCGTGTATCTCGCGCGCACCTCGGGCAACAGCGACTACCTCCCGCAATCGCCCGTGCAGGAAGCCGCCGTGCAGCGCTGGTTGTCCGTCGCGGCCGGCGAGATCGCATTCGGCCCGGCCGCCGCGCGGCTCATCACGGTCTTCGGTGCGAAGTTCAACGCCGACGAAGTGATTGCCCGTGCGCATCGCATCCTCGCGCTCATCGACGCCGAACTCGCGGGGCGCGACTTCATCGTCGGGCCGAAGCCGACCATCGCCGACGTCGCGTTGTATGGCTACGTTGCACGCGCGCCCGAAGGCAATGTGGACCTGTCCGGCTATACGAACGTCGCGGCGTGGCTGCGCCGCATCGAAGCGTTGCCGGGCTTCGTCGAGTTCGTGAAGACGCCGGTCGGGCTCGCGGCCGCTGCGTGACCGAGGTCGGCGCGTTGCCCTCGCGGTGACGGAGGGCGACGCCGACGCGTCACGGCGCGCCGAATGCGTCATGTGCGGAATCCGTCGAGGAGACACATCGTGAGCACGGTATCGAATGAAGCGAACTCGCCCTGGCATCGGGGCGAACTCGAGCTGCAGGAAAAGACAGGCGTGATGCAGAAGATGGACAGTGTGGGACGACGCTTCGTCAGGAACCACATGCCCGACCAACATCGCGCGTTCTTCGCGCAGTTACCTTTCGTCGTCGTCGGTGCGGTGGCCGACGACGGCGATGCGTGGGCGACGTTCGCATTCGGGCAGCCCGGCTTCATGCAGTCACCGAACGACAAACGCCTGCGCATCGACACCGTATTCGATCCGAACGATCCGGCTGCCGGCGGCACGCACGACGGCGCGGCGATCGGCCTGCTCGGCATCGAACTGCATACGCGGCGTCGCAATCGCCTGAACGGCATGATCCGTCGCGGCGAGACGCGCGCATTCGATCTCGACGTCGTGCAGAGCTTCGGCAACTGCCCGCAATACATCCAGTTGCGCGATTTCGCGTTCGTACGCGAACCCGATACGTTCTCCGCGATCGCACCGGAGGAAAGCGATCGTCTCGACGATCGCGCCGGCGCGATCATCGCGGCTGCCGACACGCTGTTCGTGGCGTCCTACGTCGGCGACGGCGCCGAGCGTCAGGTCGACGTTTCGCATCGCGGCGGCAAGGCGGGGTTCGTGCGCATCGGCGACGACGGCGTGCTGACGATTCCGGATTTCGCCGGCAACCTGTTTTTCGCGACGCTCGGTAACTTCCTGGTCAATTCGCGCGCGGGCATCGTGTTCGCCGACTTCGAAACGGGCGACGTGTTGCAGATGACCGGCGAAGCCGAAGTCGACCTCGATTCGCCGGAGATCGCCGCTTTTCAGGGCGCGGAGCGACTGTGGCGCTTCAAGCCGCGACGCGTCGTTTATCGTGCCGGCGCAATGCCGTTGCGCTGGACGTTCCGGGCGGAAGGCTGGTCGCCCAACTCGCTGATGACAGGGAGCTGGGACGAGGCCGCGAGTCGCTTGAGCGCGGCCAAACTGGCACGGGCGTGGCGTCCGTTCAGGGTCGCAAAAATCACCGACGAGAGCACGCTGATTCGCTCGTTCCAGCTCGAACCCGAGGACGGCGCCGGGCTGGTGCCGCACCTGGCGGGTCAGCACGTGCCGATTCGCGTGCACCTGCCGGAAGGCGGCGATCCGCTCATCCGCACCTATACGTTGTCGAGCGCGCCGTCGGACCGCGTGTATCGCATCAGCGTCAAGCGGGAAGGGCGCGTGTCGTCGCATCTGCATGACGGGGTGCGGGTCGGCGACCGCATCGACGTCCGGGCGCCCGCCGGGCAATTCACGATCGATGCACTCGAGCGCCGGCCTGCCGTGTTGCTGGCGGCCGGTGTCGGGGTGACGCCGATGCTGGCGATGTTGCGTCACATTGTCTACGAAGGCGCGCGCAAGCGCGGCACGCGCAAGACCTGGTTCTTTCACGCCGCACGCTCCCTGAAGGAGCGTGCGTTCGGCGACGAGATCGGCCAGCTCGAGTTGGCCGCGAACGGTGCGGTGAACGTGGTGCGCGTCCTGTCGGACGCGACCGGCGCGCGCGAAGGCGACGAGTTCGACGTCGCGGGCCGCATCGATGCGAACCTGCTGCGTGCCACGCTGCCGTTCGACGACTACGACTTCTATCTGTGCGGACCGTCGGGCTTCATGCAAGCGGTCTATGACGGGCTTCGCGACCTGAACGTGGCGGACCACCGAATCCACGCGGAGTCGTTCGGCCCTTCCGGGCTCAGGCGTCGAGCCGATGCGGGCGCGAGTACCCCGCTGCGTGCGCCGGCGGATATGCCGACACCTGTCGCGTTCGTCAAGTCGGGCAAGGAAGCGCGCTGGCAACCGGGCAGCGGCTCGCTGCTGGACCTGGCCGAGGCGCGCGGCCTGACGCCCGAATACGGGTGCCGCGGAGGCAGTTGCGGCACGTGCCGCACCCGGATCGTCGAAGGCGCGGTGACGTATACGGTCGCGCCGGAATTCAAGGTAGCGGACGACGAAGCGCTGATCTGCTGCGCGGTGCCTGCGCATCGCGAATCGGGCGGCGGCGACCGTCTGCTGATCGACGTGTAATTCAAAACCCTCGTCGCCCGGCGACGATTCCCCACGAAGGGAGTGTGATCATGAAAGACCTCAACTTAGTTCGCCCGCCGCTTCCGCCGTTTTCGCTGGAGACGGCAATCGAAAAAGTGCGGCGCGCCGAAGACGGGTGGAACACGCGCAATCCGGAGCTGGTTTCGCTCGCGTACAGCGTCGACAGCGTGTGGCGCAACCGCGCCGAATTCGCAACCGGCCGCCCGGCGATCGTCGCGCTGCTCACACGCAAGTGGCAGCGCGAACTCGACTACCGGCTCATCAAGGAGTTGTGGGCATACGGCGGCAACCGGATCGCCGTGCGCTTCGCCTACGAGTGGCGCGACGACGCGCAGAACTGGTATCGGTCGTACGGCAACGAGAACTGGGAATTCGGTGACGATGGCCTCATGCATCACCGCCATGCGTGCATCAACGATCTGCCGATCGCCGAGGCCGACCGGAAGTTCTTCTGGCCGCTCGGGCGCAGGCCCGACGATCATCCCGGCCTGGGCGATCTCGGCCTGTAGGCGCTGCTTGCCTGCCTACCGAACGCGATGCCTGATACGCGTGCCGGTCGGGACGGTTCCGCCGCGCGCGCACCGCGCCGACTCGCCGGTGCCTGCTATGCAGACCACATCGGCGCCTGGGCTCTCAGCTTTTCGACGCAGAGATCGATGAACGCGCGCGCTTTCCGGTTAGCGTACCTGCCCTCGCGATGCACGACGTGAACCGGAAGCGGGGCAAGTTCGTGCTCGGCCAGGAGCACGCGCAGCGCGCCTTGCGCGAGTTCGTCGACCACCTGATAGGACAGCAGGCGCACGATGCCGAGACCGGCCGTTGCCGCGGCGATCGCGGAATCGTTCGTCGTGGTCAGCAGGCGTGGCTGGATAGGGACGGCGAGCGCCTTGTCCCGCACGCGGAAGCGCCATTCGGGGGCCGGCGTGATGCCCGTCGCCTGAATCGTGACGTGAGCCGCGAGATCATCCGGATGCTGCGGCGTGCCGTGCGCGTCCAGATAAGCGGGAGACGCGCACAGCACGCGGCGTACCTTGCCGACTGAGATCGCCTGCAGCGACGAGTTCGGCAGCTCGCCGATGCGCACGGCCACGTCGGCGCCCTCATCGACGAGATTCACGACACGGTCCAGAAACCAGCAGTTGAGATTGACGAAAGGATGCTGCTCCAGATACTCGAGCGCGATCGGCGTCACGTAGCTCTTGCCGAACAGCACGGGCGCCGTGACGGTGAGCTGGCCGCGTGGCGCATTGCCGGTGCCGGTGGCGGAAAGCTCGGCCGCGTCGATGTCCGCCAGAATGCGCCGGCAGTCTTCGTAAAACGACGCGCCCGCATCGGTGATGCGGACCACGCGCGTCGTCCGCGTCAACAGCCGCACGCCGAGATATTCCTCGAGTTCCGTCATCACGCGGCTAATCACCGACGGCGATACGTTCAGCTTGCGCGCCGCCGATGCGAACCCTTCCGTCTCGACCACCGTGACGAAGGTGGTCATGGCCTGGAGCCTGTCCATGTATGAAAGATATCCGGGTGAAGTGAACGTGGCCTTACGCGCATCGTGCGCATCCATGTCGCCGCATGGCGGCGGCCAGCATAGCAAAGTTTCGAACCTGCTCCGCCTGAGGGGCCGGTGCGGGACGATCGTTGTTCGTGCAGGCAGCATGCATCGTCGACGGGAGAACGCGGCGCAAGCATCGTGCGTCAGGATGAACGCACTTCCGGCTCCGCGATTCGCGACGATCGCATGCGCCACTTCGCCGGCGTCATGCCCACCTGCCGTTTGAACACCCGTTGGAACGCGGCCTCGGATCGATAGCCGACCGATTCGCCGATCTCGGCGACGGACATCGTCGTTTGCGCCAGCTTTCGCCCGGCCATCGCCATGCGGATTTCCGTCAGGACATCGCTTGCCGAGCGACTGATTGCCTCGTCGAAGTGGCGTGCGAACGTCGCGCGCGACATGTGGCATCGGTCGGCCAGCTGTGCCAGCGTCCAGGGTTTTTCGGGCTCGTCGAACATGGCTGCGAGCGCCGGCTGCAACCGATGACGTTGTGCCAGTGCAAGCAGCCCGCGCGGCGCGTGGCCTGCCTCGGACGCACTGCGCAAGGTCAACGCGAACAGCGCGCCGGACAGATGATCCACGACCGCGGCACTGCCGGCGCGTTGCTCCAGTACTTCCTCGCGCATCAGTTCGATGACCCGGGCGAGTCGCGTGGCTGCGAACGCGGCGTCGCGCGTCTGTCCATCGACCGCGGTTACGCTGCTCACGATCAGACGTCGCGGCAGATGGCCGCGCAGCAATTGCTGCGGGACGGCGGGCAGCACGAAGCGCCCGCACAGCACGTCGGTGTTCGCATCGGCGCTGCCGTTCGTCGCAACAGTCAGGCCGTTCCTGTGCCGTTCGCGCGTTGCGCGCGGCGCCTCGCCGCTGCCGTCGTGCAGCCGATGGGCGCTGCCGGACGGAAACACCACGATGTCACCCGCCTTCATCCGGAGCGTCGGTTCTTCTTCTCCGCCCGTCTCGCACTCGACGACAGCCTCGCCGCGCAACAGGATGTGATAGGGGAGTTCCCACTCGCTCGACTCGGGATGGTCGATGCGCCACGGCGCGCCGAAGTGGCACCGCACGTCAAGCCGCCCGGTGACCGGCATCATCGACAGCAATCGGTCGAGCATTTCCATATGAGACGTTTGAGCATGGAGTTGCGGCAGTATGGCATTAAAAAAACAGCCGCGCATCCCTACACTGACTCCCATGCCATACGACATGGCTAACCGTTCAACCACGAAGCAAGGAGTCGATCATGTCCCGTCTCACCACCATTCGCCCTGAAGAGGCAACCGGCGCGGCCGCCGAAGTGTTCGCGAAGATCAAGAACGCTGTCGGCAAGGTGCCCAACGCATATGCAACCGTTGGCACGCAAAGCCCCGAAGCGCTCGGCGCGGTGCTGGCGTTCGATGCCGCGGTCGCGGCGAGCACGCTCGGCAAGGCCGATATCGAAGTGATCAAGCTGGCGGTCAGCGAATACGCGGGGTGTGATTACTGCGTCGCCGCTCACACGCTGATGGGCAAGCTGGCAGGCCTGACGAGCGATCAGATGAAGCAGGTGCGCGCTGGCGCGGCTACCGGCGACGCCGCGCGCGATTCGCTTGTCGCGTATGTCCGTACGCTCGTCGGCACACACGGTACGGTTCCCGTTGCGGTCGTCGATGCGGTGCGGGCGGCTGGCTATACGGAACGCCAGCTCATCGAGATCAATCTAGCCATCGCATCGATCACGTTCACGAACCTCGTCAATCGCGTGAACGATACGACGCTCGATTTTCCGGCTGTGAAGTAACGGCCCGTCCGTGCGCGACTTCGGCGACCGCGCGGCATCTCGTTCAGCAACTCCCGCGCACTTCACTCTGACGGCAGAAAGGGGCACCCGCGCGCCGCTCAACGCTTGAAGTTCATCGGTGACCTCACTATAAATCGCGAGGGTCGATGGCAGCCGCGCATAGCGACCTCATCGACCTAGTCGTGCGGAGCAATTACTGATACTGCCGATTTACCGTTTGATTTGCGTCATTAAGCGGCTCAACAAGATCGATTTGGGCTTTCAACGGACTCGGCTGGTTCACCTGCAAGGTGCCTGCTGAATTGAATTCCAATTGGTTGTCGAGTGCAGTGTTGTATGCCGGCCAGTTGATTAGACCCGCGTTAGACGGATTTCCCGTTTTTGCGAACGCGGTCCAGTAGGCGATCATGTTACGCGCCACCTGTTCGTCTTGACTCGTGACAGCCGTCCCGTAGGAGGCGGAAAGGGTGTCAAACACGTACGGAATCTCTGCACCATGCGTGGCGCCGGCGACTTTATCTCTGATCGACTGAGCGACATACGAAAAACGATAGAGATACGTCGGCGCGCCGTTAGCCGTAAAAATTCTGGCTACAAAGCGTGCGGGCTCATCCATCGTAATGACACGAGAAATTTGGCTCTCAATCGACGCCACGGAGGCGGTGCCGGTCGGATCGAACGCCGCAGCGGCAGCGCTCGAGTTTTGAGGGCCAAAGATCGCGTACGCCTGCTCCTTCGTCGTGATGCCTCGACTCGGAAATCCGAGGTCGGCATTGTTCACCCCAATCATGAGCGGGACCTTCGCAAAGTGCCCCGCCTTGTACTGATTCTCCGGTTCGTCAACCACGATTTTCCCGTCGATGATCGCGCCGCCCGAGAACGTCGCCAGGCCGTGCGATGTGTTCAACGTTGAGGTGTCCAACCCATCGAGGACTTGATCTGCCGAAAGCGCACGTAGAGCGTCCAGCGAACTGGCGTCACTCCCGTTGATTCCCAGTCCACTGGCGAATGAAGCACCCAGTTCTTCAGCAGAAGCCCCGACCGTCTTGGCGTTACGCGTGAGCGTACGGCCATAGTACTGGTCGACGCGTCCATTGCCGGACTCATTGATCGCCTTCGCAAACAGTCCTGATGCCAACGGCGATGTCAGCAGGTTGTGAATAGATTCACCTCCAGCCGATTCACCGAATATCGTGACGTTCGTGGGGTCGCCGCCGAAATTTGCGATGTTGCGCTGTACCCATTTCAAGGCGGCGATCTGGTCCATATAGCCGTAATTACCCAACGTTTCGCCTGACTGAGCAGCGGCCGTGGTGAGTGCAGGATGCGCAAAGAAGCCGAAGCGACCGAGACGGTAATTGACTGTGACGATAACAACCCCTTCCTTGGCGAACTGCGTGCCGTCATAGCGCGGCATCGATGTTCCGCCAACGACGTATGCACCGCCGTAGACCCAGACCATCACAGGCAAGTTCTTGCCAGTGCTGTTTTGCGGGCGCCATACGTTGAGGTACAGACAATCTTCCGACGGGGCGACCGTCAGTCCGGAATTCGGGCCGCTCGTTTGCATGCAGTCGTGAACAAAAGACGTGGCCTGCCGCACACCGCTCCATGCAGAGACGGGCTGGGGCGGGCGCCAGCGCAAGCTTCCGACGGGAGGAGCCGCAAAGGGAATACCCTTGTACGCCACCACGCCGTTAGCCGCCACGCCCTGGACAGCACCATCGGCCGTCATCGCAATTGTGGGATCAGAGGAATTCGAAGAGCTGTCACCTCCACAAGCAGACAGCGCCACTGCGAGAATTGGAAAGGTGAGCAGTGCAGGCAAGCGCATCAGTGTGTCTTGCTTCAGCACAGCCCGGTTGGTCTTTCCTGGAGCTTTACGTCTCTGTGTAGTCATGATGCCATCGTCCCCTCTATGATCCCGCATACATTACCGCCATGACCGTTGCTGCGGCGGGCTCTGCTGTGCAGAGCGGAATCGAGTATCGAAGAGTGATTTTCTGCCGTCAAATTCGGGACAATAATGTCCCATATGAATTGCGTTCATCTGGTTAGATATTACGGAAGTAGTGTGGGCTATAGCATCGGCAAGGCATACTGAGCAGTTCCCGTCCGCATCATCCGCAACACATAACGCACCCAATGGACCAGGCGCCCCGTCACCGACAGGACGCCCGCGTAGGCGCGATCGAGCGCCGTGCTTACTCCGCGTTTCTTGCGCTAGGAAGGATCGATACAGCTGAAGCTATCGGCCGAATTGACATCGCCCGTGCCGTTGTATCTGCTGACTTTCGGCCACGGGCACAAGGGCATGGTCCGTTCAACAGCGCCGGTCGGAGAGTTGTTCGCGTACTTGGTCGCAATAAGCTGGTCGGGCACGCGACCTTTCTCGACCCACGACTGCGCGGCGGCCAAAAGGTCATGTGTAGGATCGTCTGGCGCAATTGGAAATCCTGGATTAAGGTTACCGAAAACGTTCGGGCCGACGCCATTGCGGCAATGATCCATTCCCGGTGCGGTGAACAGCTTCATAAATTTATCGGACTGACCTGGCATGCGGTTCTCGACACTCTGGCGGTAGGCAATCGCAGCTCCCGGCACCTGAATGCCATCGGCGAGTCCTTGAAAAACGATGAGCTTTCCGCCATGCGCCGCGAATGCCGTGAGGTCAGGATTCGATGCATCCACTGCGAAGTCTAGGGTGTTGTGCATCACATCAACGTCGCTAGCCCAGTTAAAGCTTCTCCAGTCCCAGTTGACCCCCCATACCCACTGAAATGGAAAGGGGAAGGGCGGCGCCGAGGTCGGCGTAGTCGCCGCAGTCGAGAGATCGAGTTCGGTACCGGGCAGATATCCATAGGACAGTTGTGCGCCTGTCACAGGATTGGTGGGCCCCGCGTAAATCTTGCGCAGTGCACTGACCTGCCCGGCTGTCAGGCAATCAGCCGCGTCGGCGGACTTGCACTGAAGCACCGCTGGATCGACCTTGCACATGTCTGGCCGGCCGATGACGCCGTCCTTCAGTCCATCCAGCTCGTCGCAAGCGCTCATGACGTGGTCGGCCCAGAGCTTGCGCTTAGCGACCGTGAGATTGCTCGTCGGGTCTTGCTGGGTCGCCGCCCACGCCCACTGGTAAGAAAGATGCGCAGGGACGCGAGCGGCACCCGGTGCGCCAGCCACGATGCCGTCGTAGTCCCCCGGATACTGTTGTGCCTCGTGCATGCCCTGACCGCCCCCGGTGGAGCATCCGAACCAGTAAGAGTAGGAGGGCGCCTTCGCATAGAAACGGTTGACGAGCGTCTTCGATAATGTGGTCATCAGGTGCGTCGCGCGATGCCCGAAGTCGATGATCGTCTCGACATGCCCGATCATGCTTGCCACGCCTGCCGATGTACCGAGGTCAGTATTGGCAACGGCGAACCCGCGCCGCAAGCCATTGGCCAAGGCTTCGTAGTCGATAGTGCCGCCCAGGCCTCCGTTTCCCGTGCCGAGGTATTTGCCGTTCCAAGCGGTCGGAAGCCACAGTTCCACTTTGATGTTGGAGTCGGACGTCGGCTTGACAGTGGCCGCGACTCTGCAGAACGCCGGCAGGCCTTTGATAGTCGCGCCCGTGGGCGGTGCGAAATCGCCCGCTGGCATGTTCTTGGTAAGGGTGAAGGTCGTGTCGGCTATCGTTGTGGAAGAGAGATCAGAACAGCTCGGCGCGGCTGTGTGGCTCGTCACCGGCGCGGTGTCAGTATCGCCGCCGCATCCGGCTGTGAACAAGGCAGCTGACACAACGACCGCTGGCGCCAGTGCGGACGGCGAAAGCAGGACGTTGCCCTCATTTTTTTTGAGCATTGCGTTTCTCCGGAGACAATGAGTCGTTCTAAGAACTGAACAGCGCGGACGCCGAACCAATCAGCAAGCTTGTTGCTTGACTACCGCTTCGTGCGAAGTGCGAAGCTGCGAGTAGTTGTTTCCTTGGGGCTGACGTTGGGGTGCTATTGCAATGTGTGGCCGTCGGATAGCCGATTGCAGTCAGTGGCACATCTGCGCGCACGAACGAAAGTGTCGACGCATTCGCGCGCCAGCGCCAATCCGCCGAAATGGGCCATCCATATCAGCTGGACGGATGCAATTCGTCGCGCGCCGTCCGACAATGCACCCGATACGTTCGCCAGGCCATCCGCCCGTGAGCTCGGGCTGTCGCGCTTATCTCCCTGCGCGGCGAGGTAACGCGGGACTTGCACGGACTAGTCAGAAGCGACTCGGTCGCTGCGTCGAAGGAAGTTGGTGATCAGACGGGTGGGTATGCTTCGGTTTGATGCGGCCCATCGGAAGGACCTCTACGGGAAGGTGGCTGCAGGAGCACACCGCGTCGCTTTGCGCTCAGCGCATGAAGAGTCCGCCGTTGATATCCCAGCACGCGCCGTTGGCAAAGTAGGCATCGGTGGACGCGAGCAGCACGGCGACATCAGCTATATAGCTCGCGGAGCCAAGGCGGCCTACCGGAATGCCCGCAATCACCTCATGCAGTTTCTGCGCCGGTACGCTTTCGTGAACGACAGCCAGATCGAGCGGACCCGGCGATATTGCGTTGACGGTCACACCATGCGCGGCGAGATCGCGCGCAAAAGTTTTAGTGAGCGTGATGGCGCCGCCTTTGGCAGCGGCGTAGTGGGCGCCGGTAGCGGAGCCGCCGTTCTGTCCCGCGAGCGAGGCAATGTTCACGATGCGTCCGGCGCCTTGCGTCGCAAAGTGCTGCCCGAACACCTGACAGCCGAACAGCACGCTGCGCAGATTAACGTCCATTACCTCGTCGAATTGCTCGGCGGTGATATTCATTGCGGGTACGACCTTTGATGCGCCCGCATTGTTCACGAGCACGTCGATCGCACCCCAGCGGTCGAGCAGCGCATCGCGTGCCGCCTCGAAATCTGCCTTCTTCGTCACGTCGAGCTTCAGTGCGAATGCGCTCGCTGCGTCGGTGCTCAGTTCGCGCGCAAGCCTTTGCGCGGCATCGACAGCGATATCGGCCAGCGCGACGTTGTAACCGGCATGATGAAAGCGGCGCGCCACCACTTCTCCCAGCCCGCGGGCAGCGCCGGTCACGAGCACGACTCTCTTCGTCATGGTGTCGGTTCTTTCAATCCGCATTGCAAGCGAGCATTGCTTCGATGTATGCGGCGACGGCGCAAACCGTCTCGTCGTCGCCGCGTCGACCGACAATCTGCAACCCCGCCTTGAGCGACATCCGGTCGATCGGAACCGGTAGCGTCAGCGCCGGATGGCCGCTCAGATTGAACGGCCGAATAAGCGACGACATTGCGATCACCGAAGTGCCCGCTCTCGCGGCCTCTGTCGTGATAGGCAGCGACGGCAGCGTCGGAAGAATGAGGACGTCCGAGTCTTCCAGCACGCGGTCGACCTGGTCCGTGAAGACGCGACGGATGCGCTCGGCTGCAACGAGTTCGGAGGCCCGCGTGTTCGCGGCGGCTTTCAGGCGGGCCGTGATGTCTGGGCCGAGTTGTCCGCCACCGACGAGATGGCCAAAAGCATGCCATGTCTCGGCGTTGATGACAGCAAGCCCGGCCGCGAAGGCGTCAGGCAGGGATTCGAGCTGTACGACACGCGACGCCAGTCCGCTGCGTGCGACGGCCGCCGTCACGGCATCGCGGATTTCGCCGTCGGATTCGACTTCAGGCAGCGCGACGCGCAGTCCGGTCACGTCGCGGCGTGACCGGCCGCCCTGGAATGACGCATCGATCGCGAGCATCACGTCGATGATGGTGTCCATGTTGCGTGCAAAAGGACCGACACAGTCGAGCGTTGTCTGGCGCGGCGCGACGCCTTCGCGCGACACGCGTCCGAACGTCGGCTTCAGTCCTATGACGCCGCAGCATGCAGCAGGGCAGCGTACGGAACCGCCGGTATCGGTGCCGAGGGCCGCATCGACCAGCTTCGATCCTACTGCCGATGCCGATCCGCTCGACGAACCGCCGGGAATACGAGCCGGGTCTTGCGGATTGACGGGCGTCCCACTGAAGTCGTTGATTCCTGTCATGCCGAACGCGAGTTCGTGCATGTTCGCCTTGCCGGTAATGCGCCAGCCTGCATCGAGAAGACGCTGCACGACTTCTGCATGCCGCGTCGCGGGCGACGCATCGGCAAGCGCGCGGCTGGCCGCGGTCGTCGGATAGCCGGCTACGTCAATGCTGTCCTTGATTGCGATCGTCGGCGCATTGGCAGCGGCGTGCGAAGCGAGATCGAACATCCGCAGAAAGGCACTCATGCATGGACTCCTTGCGCGGGATTCATTTGCCAGGGCGCGTCGAAAATGCGCTCCGTGCGGAAGTGACGAATCAACCAGACGTCTTCACTGTGCGGGGAAGGATTAAAGTCCACTTCGAGCCGCGCCGCAATGAATTCGGCTTTCGCATCGACATAGCCGGATGCCTGCAACATGATCCAGCGGCCCTTCGCGGTGTCGGCTTGCACCTCAATATGCTCGCTCGTGAGAAAGTGAAGGTTCGTCGCAAAATGCGGCGTGGGCGGCAGGTAACGCTGCAGCATCGTGACGATAGCGCTGGGCCCCTGCAAGCGGCCGAACTTGTCCGCATACCGGGGACCGATGCCTTCCCACACGGCATCGTCGCTAAAAAGGGTCCTCAGCGATTCACCGTCCAGTGCGCGAGCCGGCACATCGCAGAGCGCCATGTATCGGGCAATGGTCTTGCGAACCGCGTTGTGCGCTTCCAGCAGGCGCAAGCGCAGTTGCAGGCTCTCAATGTTCGTGTCACTCATGACTCACGCCTTGTTGGTCACGGCTGGCGGAACCGTCAGCGCACGGCCGACGCGCGCTTCGATCTTGCCGTAGCGCCAAAGGTTGTATTCGCCCACAGGCGTCGTGCGATACAGATTGCAGACCGCAACGGCAGTCTCGAAGTCGGCGACGTCGGCCATGATGTAGAAGGTCCACAGTGCCCCTTCGGCGTTGCCGACGACAAGCCGGTCGTCATCCATGACACCCAGCACTCGTACGTTTTCCATTGCATCGACGGCACTGAGCATCTTGCCGTACGCCTGCCATACATCGTCGATTTGCTCACGCGGCAAGTCGAAGAAATTCTGAGTGACTCCGCAGCAGAACAGCACACGCAGCGGCAGGCAGCGAGTATCGAATGTCATTTTAGTTCCTCACGAGCAGAACGACATGTCCGGCGCCCGGATCACGGCAAAGGGTGCTGATTGCGTCTGACGTCGACTTAGCGGCCCAACGCGCGCGCGGTCTTTCCGCCCAAGCCGAAATCGGTATTGGGAATGTCTTTGATCATGACGCGCGTGGACTGCAAGGGCACATCCAGGACGGAGGCGCTGATCTCTGACAGATGCCTGATCAACGCTTCTTTCTGCGTCTCCGTGCGGCCCGCAATCAAGATCGCGACGATGACCGGCAACGCAGCGGGCGACAGCTTTCCGCCCAGCCCGATGTTCGAGGCGGGTAACTCCGACAGCAGGATGCGCACCGACTCGGCGGGCGCGCCGATGGCGTCGACGGTCGCTTGAGTCAGACCGTGAATGAGCGATGCCTTGCGCTCGTCGGAGTGACCTTGAGGCAGATAGACTTCGAGTGTCGGCATGGTCGGATAGGGATGGAAAGTCAAAGCAGGAAGCCGATGGCGCTCAGTGCTTCGGTCGAGTTGATCAGGCGGATAACTTTCTCGACGAGCAGCGGCTGGCCGTTGGCCAT